>DASRSE010000219.1:0-11446 GCA_035656655.1 Pirellulales bacterium | reverse complement strand
GCAGGCTATGCCGTCATCGAAACCGATCATTTCGTGATCAAGTTCGATCGGGGCCGCGACGAGCTGTTGGCGAAGTATGCCGCCCGCTATCTCGAACACGAGGTTTATCCCGAGCTGACCAAAAAGCTCGGCTACGTCCCTCCCGACAAATCGCTGTTCGAGATTTTCAACCGGGCGAAGAACACCGACGGCCACGGCTGGTTCTCCGCGCGCATGGTGGGCCTGCCCTATATCGGAACGGTGGGGGCATGCGCCGGCAAGATGGTCGCGCTTTCGTCGCCTAATGATGCGAAGCAAAAATTCAATTGGGCGCGGGTGCTCAAGCATGAGTTCGTGCATGTCCTCAATCTGCAGCAAACGAACTACAACATTCCGCACTGGTACACCGAAGCGCTCGCCGTCTAAAACGAAGGCTATCCGCGCCCGCGCGAATGGGTGGAGGTTCTCGCGGAGCGCCGCGCGGCCGGCACGCTGTTCAACCTTGAGACCATCAATCTGGGCTTCATCCGGCCCCATTCGAGCCAAGATTGGACGCTCGCCTATTGCCAAGCCGAACTGTACGCCGAGTACATGCTCGATCAATACGGTCCCGACGCGCTCGCTCAGATGCTCACAGCCTATGCGGACAATCTGACGACGCCGGCGGCGCTGGAGCGCTCCTTTCATGTCCCGGTCGCCGATTTTGAACAAGGCTATCAGGCGTTTCTGCAAAAGACCCTCGCCGACGCCGCGCCGAGCAGCGCCGCCGCGCCGGCGCTTGATTTTGCCGCGCTGGTCAAAGCGCAGGCCGACAAGCCGCACGACGCCGACCTGGCGGGGCGGCTGGCGCTGGAATATCTGCGGCGCAAGAACCTGCCCCAAGCGCGCGAGCTGGTCGCGCCGCTCATGAAACAAAACCCCAAGGATCAACTCGCCGCCTATGTGATGGCGCGGCTCAAACTTTCGATCGGCGAAAACGACGAAGCCCTGGCGCTGTTGCGCGGCGCGCTTGATCGCGAACAGCCGCAAGACAACCTGCTCGGGCTGCTGGCAGGGCTGGAGCTAAAAGCCGAAAAGTACGACGCGGCCGCCGAACTTTACGAACTCGGCGCCAAGCGAGAGCCGCACAATCTCCAATGGCCGCAGCTTCTGGCGCGGGTTTATTTGCTCTCGAAAAACAACGCCAAGCTCGGCCCTGTCTTGGCGCGGTTGGCCGATGCCGATGCGGACGACGCGCCGCTCCGCAAAAAGCTCGCGCAGTTGGCGTGGGACCGGCACGATGCGGAGGCCACCGCGAAATGGGCCCTCCAAGCGATTTATATCGACGTGCAAGACGGCGATTCGCACCGGCTTTTGGCCCTGGCGCTGACGGCCAAAAAAGATTGGAGCCGGGCCTTTGAAGAGTATGACGCGGCGGTCCAACTCCTACCCCAAGATTTGCAATTGCGGTACACTTGGGCGGAGGCCGCGCTCGCAGCCGGCCAACCGGCGCAGGCCAAATTGGTCCTCGACAAGCTCCTCGTGCTCGAGCCGCAGTTCCCTGGCGCCAAAGAACTCGCCGCACGCATTGCGCAGGCCGCGCACCGCTAGCCGGCGCGTTCTTTCCCGCGCCGTGCGGTTCGCGCGTTCCCTTCGCTTCGATCTCAGTTCGCATCAACGATACTCATGGCTACGATCACGCTTGGCGAATTTCAAAAACTGATCCGCGACATGTATCTCGAAAAGGATCTCGCCCGCGGCGTCGATGGCACCTTCATGTGGCTAATGGAGGAAATCGGCGAACTGGCCACCTGCTTGCGCAGCGGAACCCACGACCAGCGGCTCGGTGAATTCGCCGACGTCCTTGCTTGGCTGACGACCATCGCGAACGTGGTCGGAGTCGATCTGACCGAGGCGGTGAACTTGAAATATGGATCGGGCTGTCCCGGCTGCGGACAGTTCGTCTGCAACTGCGCCACTGCGGAGAAGCCATGACCCGTTTCGCTCTGGCGCGAACGCTCGTGGCGGCGCTGGCCGCGCTCGCGCTGAGCCCGGTTTCTGCGCGCGCGGCGGAGCCCGCGACGGCCCAGATCGAACAACTTGAAATCGGCTTCAACGGCCGCTACAAGCTCGGCTATTGGACCTCGCTGCGCGTCATCTATGCGGGATTGACGGCTTCTGGCCCGGCCTGGGCGGAAGCGACCGTGTTGGATGGCGATGGCGTTCCCGCCGTCTATCGTTCCGCCGAACAAGATTTGAGCCGCCACGCCAGCTTTGAAATCCTGATCAAACCGGGCCGGCCGAACGGGCCGATCACAATCGAAGTTCACGATGCGGTTCGGCCGCTCGCGCGGCGCACCTTCGCGCCGCCGGAGTTTCCGCCGGCGCTCCCCTCGAGCCGGTTTCTCTACTTGACGCTGCTGGCCAATGACGAAGCGCTGGGCAAAGCGCTCCCCCAAGTTCCGCACGACGAGGCGCTGAAGGCCGACATTGTCTCGATGGGGTTGAACAAATGGCCGAGCGCGGCCGCCGCATATGACGCCGTCGATGGGATTCTGCTCAACGATATCGACCCGGTCTTTCCGGTCACGAACCTGTTGCTGCCGGGCGCTCCGGTCGAACAATGGTTGGCCCGCGGCGGCAAGGTCGTGGTTTGCGCGCGGGCGCAAGCGGCAAGAACTTTTGCCGCCGGGACGTTGCTCTCTCGGTTGGGTAAGCTCGCGGAACCGGTCCCGTTGCATCGGCCCGCGGCCCTGGCGCGGTTTGCCGCGGTGCCTGGCCGCGAAGAGAGCAGCAATACGTTCGCGCAGCAAACGCTTGAGCTGGCGGTGCCGCGCTGGACGGGGGGCGGGCAGATCGCCGCTTTTGAAGGGCTCCGGCCGACCGATTTGCCGCTCGTCGTGCAGAATGCCTATGGCCTCGGCGAGCTCACCTATGTCCCCTTGGATTGGGGATCGCCGCCGCTGGCCGGCTGGGCCGATCGCGGCTATTTTTTCAACCGCTTGTTTCGCCGCGAAGTCAACCGGTCCGAGCGCAAGGCCGACCTCGCCGCCGCCTCGTTTGCGCAGACAGGCTATGACGATCTGGCGGGCCAACTGCGCCGTGCGCTCGATGAATTTCCCGGCGTGACGCCGATTCCATTTTGGTCGATCGCGCTGCTCGTGGGGCTGTTCATCGCCGTAATTGGACCGCTTGATTACTGGCTCGTGCATCGCGTCTTGCGGCGGATGCGCGCGGCCTGGATCACGTTGCCCATTTCGCTCGTGGTATTCAGCGGGCTCGCCGTGTGGTTGGCGAAGGCCGACAAAGGCACGCAAGTCCACGTGCGGCAAGCCGATCTGATCGACGTTGACCTCGCGGACGGCGCTCTCGCCAGCGGCGAAGGGGAAAGCAGCGTGAGCCGATCGAACCAACGGGGGACAAGTTGGTTTCAAGTCTTCTCGCCTCACCAGACCGAGTTGAATCTGTCGTTGCACACCGCGCCCCCGACCGCAGCCACCCAGCTCGCATGGCTGGGGCTGCCGGGCACGTCGCTGGGGGGAATGGACATTGCGGAGACAAGCTTGTTTTCGGCGGAGGTTCCGGCGGCGTACGCGTTTGACGCGCCGCGGCGCAGCCTGCGCCAATTTCCGATCGGCGTCAGCAGCAGCCGGGCGCTGACGGCCGAATACGAGGCGCCGCTAGTCGCCTTGCCGAAAATTGATCTCCGCCGCGTCGCCGAAGGCCAGCTCGCCGGCAGCATCACGCTGCGCGACCTGACCCTCGACGACGCAATTCTGTTTTATGAAAAATCGCTTTATCTCCTGCACCGCTTACAGGCGGGCGAAACCTGGTCGGTCGATCTCGAGCGCGAGCCGGCCAGCAACGAGTCGTATCTCAACCGCCGCCACCTCCAAGGAGAAAAGATCGTCGCCACTCCGTACGATCCTTTCGATACCGATCTCCGCCGGATCCTCGATATGATCCTGTTTTATGACGCCGCCGGCGGCCGCGGCTACACCCATCTTTTCAACCGGTATTTCAACAAACTCGACCTGAGCGGCCAACTGCATTTGGGCCGCGCCATCTTGATCGGCCGCGCGGACTTGCATCCGGTCCAACTGCACAACGGCGACCAACCGCTGGCCAGGCCCGACGACCAACCGATCACCTTCGTGCGGTTTATCATCAACGTCCCTGCCGGCGCGCGCTCGGCGGCGCCTTGAGGCGCGCGGCGTCCGGCGGCAATCGTTCCGCGAGAACTCCTTATGATTGAAACCCGCGATCTGACCAAAAAATATGGCGAACTGTTCGCGGTCAAAGCGCTCAATCTGACGCTCCAGCCGGGCGATGTGTTCGGCTTTATCGGGCCGAATGGTTCGGGCAAGACCACGACGATGCGGATGCTGGCAACGCTCTTGAACCCGACCTGGGGAGAAGCCTATGTCTGCGGCCATTCGATCTACACGCATCCCAAGGAAATCCGCCGCTTGATTGGCTATATGCCGGACGCCTTCGGCGTTTACGACGACATGAAGGTGGTCGAGTATTTGGAATTTTTCGCGGCCGCGTATCGGATCGATGGACCGGCTCGCCGCAAAAAGTGCGACGAAGTGCTCGAACTGGTTGGACTCAGCTACAAACGCGAGGCGCTGGCGACAAGCCTCTCGCGCGGCATGAATCAGCGGCTGGGCTTGGCTCGGGTCTTGTTGCACGATCCGCAAGTATTGCTGTTGGACGAACCGGCCAGCGGACTTGACCCGCGCGTGCGGATTGAAATTCGCCGCGTGATTCGCCATCTCGGCGAGTTGGGCAAGACGATCATGGTCAGTAGCCACATCCTGCCGGAGTTGGCGGACATGTGCAATAAAATCGGGATCATCGAGCGCGGCGAATTGTTGGTAAACGCGGACGTGAACGAGGTGATGCGGCAAGTTCGGCAGCAAGTCGTGCTCCACGTGGGCGTGGCGCGCGATCGCGACCGCGCCGCGAAGTTGCTCTCGGACCAGCCGACCGTGGCGACGGTGGCGCCGCGCGACGGCTATCTGCAAGTCGTCTTAAAAGAGGGAGTCACCGACTACAGCGATCTGCCCACGATTTTGGTCCAAGGCGGCTGCCAGCTCACGCTCTTTAAGGAAGAAGAACTCAACCTCGAAACGGCGTTCATGACTCTGACCAAAGGCATTACCGCGTGAGCGCGGGATGGCGACGCTCTTCGTCATTCCCGCGGAGGCGGGAATCCTGGTCCAAATTGCCACGCCGTTCCCCTTCGTCATTCCCGCGCAGGCGGGAATCCAGCGGACTCGTCGCTCGACGCTCGTGGCCATGCGACGGCGGACCCGGAGCCCGGGGCCACGCCGTTTTGCCATTCACTGGATTCCCGCCTGCGCGGGAATGACGGTAGCGCGGCCGGAGTGACGATAGCGCGGCCGAATGACGATAGCGCGGCGGGAATGACGGTGGGGGCGCGAACGACGGTACGGCGGCAATGACGCGGCGCGAACAAAGTAGCGTCCCGCCCCGGCGGTTTACTCCAGTACTTCGCGAAAGAGGTCGTGCAACTCGCGCGGAGAGACATCTTCGAGCCGCTTGCCTTTGCGGTCGAGCTTTTCGGTCACTTTGATAACTGTCTCTTGCATCACGGCATGGGTCTCTTGCGACCCGCCGGCCAGCACAAAGTTTTTGCCGCGCGTGAGGCGGGTATGTCCATCTTCGGCATCGAAAGCCAAGCCCAACAGCCGGGCTGCGGCGGGGGGCTGAGACGGTTTATTCGCAGGCAGACGATTGGTTGGTTTCAAGACCTTTTCTCCGGCAAAGGCAGGCGGCGGAAAACCGCGAACAGGGCTCCTCTGTGTTGCCCATCGGACCGCCGCGCGCGCCTCTTTAATCGAACTATACGCACCGGCAGATTTTGCGGTCAAGTGACGACCAGCCGAGGAGGCGGTCGCCGCCGGGCCGATTCGCAGCCGAACTGCGCCACATTTACTTGACTCGACCCTGCCGGCTCGATCTAATAGTCGATGAATGAGGCGTTTAGGCGCGATCTGGCTGGGCGAGCGCGGACCCTGGGGAGCGTGCTGCGGCCCGTTCCGCGCGGTCTTCGTTCATCCTCCCGCCTTGAGGGCGCGTTTGGAGCGCCCTGCCTCACCCGCGACCTGCCCGCTGACCCATCGCAACCGTCCCCTGAAAGCGGTTTGTCCATGACGCGTTTCGCACGATATGCCGCTGCGCTGATTGCGATCGTGGGAATCCTCGACCGGGCGGGAGCGGCTTCGGCCGCCGCCGCGCGGCTCTCGATCGAGCCGCCTGAGCTGCAATTCACCACGGCGGACGAGCGGGCCCAATTGCTCGTCACGCTGCACACCGCCGATGGCCGCACGCTCGACCTCACCCGGTCTGCGACCTACACCTTGGCCAATCCCGCACTTGCCCGAATCGAACAAGGTTATCTCGCGCCGTTGGCCGATGGCGAGACGACGATTACGATCGTCGGCCAAGACGAATCGGGCGCGCGGCTGACCGCGTCCGCGGCGCTCCGCGTCAAAAACGCGGCCGCCGACCCGCCGATCCATTTTAGCCGCGACGTTGTACCGCTATTCAGCAAATTTAGCTGCAACAGTGGCGGCTGCCACGGCAAGCTGGCGGGACAAAACGGCTTTCGCTTGTCGCTGTTCGGCTTCGATCCGTCGCTCGACTATGACACCTTGGTAAAAGAGGCGCGCGGCCGGCGGCTCTTTCCCGCCGCGCCGGATCAGTCGCTCGTGCTGTTGAAAGCGACGGGCACGATTCCGCACGGCGGCGGCGCCCGGTTTGACGTGGGCTCGGAGCCGTATCAGGTCCTCCACCGCTGGATCAAGCAGGGCGCTCCGGCGGACCACGGCAAACCGGTAACCTTGACGAAAATCAGAGTTTCTCCGCAAGAGTTGGTCACCACGCGGCACGCCGCCCAGCAATTGCGCGTCATCGCTGAGTACTCCGATGGCACCACCCGCGACGTGACCCGCGTCGCCGAATATCGCTGCCAAGCGAACGATCTGATGCAGGTCGATATGAACGGGCTCGTAACAACGCTCGATCGCGGCGGCGAAGGAACCATCCTCGTCCGCTACAGCGGCGGCATCGAGATCGCGCGGTTTAGCATCCCGTTTTCACAGGGAGTGCCCGAGGCGGCCTTCGCCGCGTTTCAACCTGCTAACTACATCGACGAAGCCACTCTGCAAAAGTGGCACACGCTGGGGGTCGCGCCCAGCGCGGTTGCCGGCGACGAGGAGTTTCTGCGGCGCGCGACGCTCGATGCGACAGGCTGCTTGCCCAGCCCGGACGAAGTGCGGGCATTTCTCGCCGATGCTCGGCCCGACAAGCGGGCGCGGTGCATCGACCGGTTGTTGGAGCGGCCCGAGTACGTCGATTATTGGACGCTCAAGTTGGCCGACCTGCTCCAAAATCGCAAGGAGCGCGACCATGACGTCCGCGGCGTGAAAGGAGTTCGCGATCTGCATTATTGGCTACGCGAGCAAGTCGCCAAAAATCGGCCTTGGAACGAGCTGGCCCGCGACGTGCTCACCGTTCGCGGCGACTCGTTCGAACATCCGGCCGTCGGCTATTACGTCGTGACGATCGGCGAAAGCCACGAGCCCGACAAGTCGGACATTCCGGCCTCGGTGGCCCAATCGTTTCTAGGAACGCGGATCCTCTGCGCAAAGTGCCACAATCATCCGACCGAAAAATATACTCAGGACGATTACTACCACTTTGCCGCCTTTTTCAGCCGCGTCGATCTGAAGCGCGAATCGCCCGAAAAGGGCCCCACGCGCCTTGTTAATGACGTGAAGCGGGCACTCGGATCCAACCAACCGCGGACCGGTGAGCGTCTCAATCCGCAACCGCTGGATCGGACGCCGACCACGCTGGCCAACGACGCCGACCCGCGCGAAGCGCTGGCCAAGTGGGTGACCGCGCCGGAAAACGCGTTCTTCAGCGGGGCCATCGTAAACCGGCTGTGGAAGCATTTTCTCGGCATCGGCCTGGTCGAGCCGGTCGATGATCTGCGGGCCACCAACCCGCCCACGAATCCGCAATTGTGGGAGGCGCTGAGTCGCGACCTGGTCGAGCATCAGTACGACTTGAAGCACTTGATGCGCACGATCATGAATTCGCGGACGTACCAACTCTCGGCGAATACGACCCCTGAAAACGAACATGACGCGCGCTTTTATTCGCACTTCTACGTCCGCCGGTTGCCGGCCGAAGTTTTGGCCGATGCGCTCGCCACCGCGACCGGGGTGCCTGAACGTTTTTCAGGCTATCCGGAGGGAATGCGGGCGGTCCAATTGCCTGATCCGAGTTTGAACTCGTATTTTCTCGGGCTCTTTGGCCGCTCGGAGCGGACGACCGCTTGCGCTTGCGAACGCCGCGATGATGTCACGGTGCGGCAGTTGCTCCACATGCAAAATGGCGACGCGGTGATCCAAAAGATTCATGATATGCATGGCCGGCTAGCGCAAATGCTCGACGCCAAGCGGCCCAGCTCGGAAATGATCGACGAGTTGTTTCTCGCGGCGCTCGGCCGCCATCCAGCCGCGGACGAACGGACTGCCGTGGAACAGTCGTTGGCGCAAGCCGGCGACCAGCAGATGGACTTTTTTCAGGATCTGTTTTGGGCTTTGCTGAACACGAAGGAATTCACCTTTAATCATTGACGCGAAACCGCGACCACCGGGCCGGGCTTGGCACGTTGGCCCTCGATCGAAAAACTCGCGCCCGGATAAGGAGCCAAACCATGTTCGATATTAGCCTTTCCACTCGCCGCCAACGGCGCTGCGACGGCGTCTCTCGCCGCGATTTTCTCCGCGTCGGCGGGCTCACGGCGCTCGGCCTCTCATTGCCGCAGATCCTCGCGGCGGAAGCTCGCGCCGGCGCGGCGAAAGCCCGTGCGAAGAACGTGATTTTGGTCTATCTGGGGGGCGGAATGTCGCACCACGACACGTTCGACTTGAAGTCCAACGCGCCGGCCGAAATCCGCGGCTCTTTTTCGCCGATCAAGACAAATGTCGCGGGGATCGAGATCAGCGAAGGGTTGCCGAAAATTGCCCAGCAAATGGACAAGCTCGCGCTGGTGCGTTCGGGCTCGCACAACAACGACCATCATGAAACGGCCACGAACTGGGTTTTGTGCGGCCGGTTTGGCTCCGCCTTTGGCGACTATCCGGCGATGGGCGCGTGCGTCGCGCATGAGTTCGGCGTGCAATCGGTGGTGCCGCCGTATGTCGCTATTCCGCAAAACCCGTCGTTCACGTGGGAGCTCGGCAAAAGCGCTTTTCTCGGCGGCCGCTATGAATCGTTTCGCACGGGCGACCCGAATGCCGCCGACTTCAAGGTCCGCGATCTCGCTCCGGCCGAGCCGTTGCTGGCGACGCGCACCGAGCGGAGGCAAAGCCTGCTGCACGCGGTGGATCAACTCGCGCGCCGCGTGCATGGCAATGACCAGATTGCGACCTACGATGAATTTCACCAGCGGGCGGCGGATATGATCCTCGCGCCGGAGGCTCGCGATGCCTTTGCCATCGACAAAGAAGATCGAGCCTTGCGCGAACAGTACGGCCGAACCGAATTCGGCCAAAGTTGCTTGCTGGCGCGCCGGTTGATTGAACGCGGGACGCGGTTTGTCACGGTCAGTTTTGGCGGCTGGGACCATCACGGCAAGATCTTCGAGGGACTGGAGAAGAAGTTGCCTGACTTCGACCGCGGTTTCGCCACGATGATCGAGGACTTGCACCAGCGCGGCTTGTTGCAAGACACGCTGGTGGCCGCGTTCGGCGAGTTTGGCCGGTCGCCCAAAATCAACAAAGACGCCGGCCGCGATCACTGGGGACATGCCGCCTCGCTCGTCTTCGCCGGCGGCGGCGTCCGGCCGGGCCAAGTGGTCGGCTCGACCGACAAAGAAGGCGGCCATGCGATCGATTGCCCGGTCGCGCCGGCCGATGTCGCGTGCACGATCTATGAAGCGCTCGGCATTAGCCCCCAAACGACGCTGAGCATGCCGGACGGCCGGCCGATCCAGTTGCTCGACGAGGGGAAAACCATCAAGCCGCTGTTCGGTTAAGCGTCCCCGCAGATGATAATCGTTCCGGCAGAAGAACCGCGCGATCGCGATTTCGGCCGATTCATTTTGCGCGCCGCTGGCGGGTCGAACCGCTCCAAGCCCGCCGCAGGTTACAATCGAGCTATGCACCGCTTCGATCCAACTCGTTCCAGCTCGGCCGCCGCTGTTTTAATTTTCGCGCTCGGCGCGGCGTGGTTGCTTCTGTTTTTGGGCCTGCCCTCGGTTCGCGCCGACGATCCAAAGCCCGATCCCAAGTCGATTCACCCGAACGTAAAATTGACTAATCCGCTCGGACTCATGCCGGGGATCAAGACGAAAGTCCTGCTCCGCGGCCAAAAGCTCGACCAGGCGACGGCGATCAAGATCGGTCCGTGGCCGGACGCGGCGAAGATTCTAAAAAAGGAGGCGGCTCCGCAGATCAAGCCGTTCGAGCCCGATCGCGTTGGCGACCAGCAGCTCGAGGTCGAGATCACGCTGCCGATCGACGCCTTTCCCGGCGGAACCCATCTCGTCGTCGTCACGCCCGAGGGAGAAACTCCGCCGCGGTCGATCCTGATCGATCCGCCCGGAACGTTGGTCTCGGAGCGCGAGCCCAATAATTCGTTCCGCGAAGCGCAGCCGCTGGCGCTCGGCCAAACGATGCAAGGGACGATCCAGCAACCGCAAGACATCGACCTGTTTCGTTATGAGGGCCGAGCAGGCGAGCAGGTCGCGTTTGAGATTGTCGCCGCGCGCCAAGGCTCGGCGCTCGATTCGCTGCTGATGCTGTTTGACCATCAACAGCACCTGCTGGCGGTGAACGACGATACGCATGGCAGTCGCGATTCGCTGATTGAGATCACGCTGCCGGCCGACGGGCCGTATTTCCTCAGTCTGCAAGATGCGCAAGACCTTGGCGGCAACAGCCACCCCTACCGGTTGCAAGTCCGCAGCAGCCGCTAGCAACGGCCGCATCGGCCCGAACGGGCGTGATTCTCCCTTCGTCATTCCCGCGCAGGCCGGGAATCCAGCGGCTGGCAAAGGGACGGCGGAGCGGAAGCACGGAGGCCACACCGTTCTGCGAATCACTGGATTCCCGCCTGCGCGGGAATGACGGAATAGGGGCGGCGTGATTCCCCCTTCGTCATTCCCGCGCACGCCGGGAATCCAGGGCCCGGCCTGGCGACGCGATTTTTTTGTTCGTCATTCCCGCGCAGGCGGGAATCCAGCGCCGGCAAAGCGGACGGCGGAGCGGAAGTACGGGGGGCCACGCCGTTTCGCGAATCACATAGGGGTAGGGAAGACCGGTTTGACCCGGTCTCCCCTCCCTCCAAACCGAACGGGCGGATTTCCCGCATTCGGCTTTCCCGTCGATGGTCTTACCTGCGAGAGGATTGGCGGCCCGAACGGTGGGCGTCGACCAGACTG
>DASRSE010000218.1:0-7347 GCA_035656655.1 Pirellulales bacterium | reverse complement strand
TCCTTGGTCGGCCGCGCTGAGTCTGCTGGGGGCGACGACCGTGACCGGGCTGGGCTATGCCCTCACGAAGCGCGGCCCCAGTTGGCGGGCCGGACTGTTCGGGGTGAATGGCGTGTTATTGGGATACGCGACCGTCTTCTTTCCAGAAGTAAACCGCGCGCGGCAACTCTGCGGCGTGGCCGGCGGCGCGGCGCTCCTGGGCGTGGCGCTGGCCGTAGCGCAGCGCTGCGGGGCGCGCGAAAGCCGACCGTGCGTCCCCGCGCCCGCGCGGCGCGCCCTGTCGGCAATGTTCACGCTCCCCTATGTGCTCGCCCTGTGGCTCGCGCTCGCGGTCGGCGTGCATTGCGGCGCGTACGATTGGCATTTGTTCGCAGGCTGGTCGGCGTTGGCCGACGCGCAAGACACTCGCGCGGAGGCCGCCTTCGACGCCGTACAAGCGGGCGACGCGCGGGTTGCCGCGTATGCCGCGGACGGGCTCGGCTGGAGCGCGTTCCGCCGCGGCGATTTCGCCGCAGCACGTGCCCGGTTTGAACAGGCGGCGGCGCTCGCGCCAAGTTTTGCCGATCCGTATGATGGCGCCGGCTGGAGCGATTTTCGGCAAGGAGATTTTGCGGCCGCCGCCGCGCGCTTCTCCGCCGCGCTCGCCCTGCAACCAAGCTTTTCCGATTCGCTGGTGGGGCAGGGATGGCTGGCGCTGGCGCGCGGAGATGCGATCGCGGCCAACGAGGCTTTTCTTCGCGCCGCGGTGGCGGCGCCGCTCAATCAGGACGCTTACGCCGGGCTCGCGCGGTGCGCGGAACTCGACCAGCCGGGCGAGACAGTTCCTTGGCTTGTGCGCCTGGGCCAGAGTCTTTCGGCGGGCGTGGCGCCGCGCTATCAATTCGTGCCGGCGGAGCAAATCGCTTGTTGGCTCTGCTTCGCTCTCGGCGTTTTCTGGCACTCGCGGATTTCGGCCGCGTCCGCCGCGCTGGCCGTGGCAGTTTGTATTCTAGGAACGCGCTGGCTGCCGGAATGGAACGCCACGTTCACCGACCTTCACTTTGTCTACAACCTGATCGCGCTCTTTATTCTGGGGGGCGGTTTGTACTTCCGCCTGAATGGCGCCACATTCGTCGGCTTGGCCGCGCTCACGCTCTCGATGGCCGCCATTTGGCAATCGACCGAGGGCGGGCTGCTGTTCGGCCAATTGCCGCTGTTCACTTTGCCGATCAATGGGGGGCTGGCGCTGGGTCTCGCGCTGTGCGACGCCGGCCAAAGCTGGCTGCCCGCCGGCCAAGCCATCCCGCCTCCGCTCGCCCTCAGTTCGCCTGAACAAGTCCGATTGTGGTTTCGCAAAGCGCAAATCGCCCGCGCGTGCTGGGAGAAAATTGCCGCGGCTACGGCAGCCGCCGACCGCCGACGTTGACAGACGCGATTTGGGCGGCTCGTCGGATTGCCCCCGAGAAGAGTCCCCGCGGTCGGATGGCACCCTTCGCAGCCTGTTGAAAAATGCCCTCGTGGCATTTTTCAACCTCGCCAAGTGCGGAGCAGAGCTCCGCACGGCTCGCAAAATAACGACTGGCGTCGTCATTTTGGCATCGCATCCGTGCGATGACGCAGCCTGTTGACGACTTCAACAGGCTGCTCGGCGATGTTCGCCGCGAGCCGCAGCGAGATTATTTCCGCTTGGCTTCGGCCGGCTTGGCGGCGGCTTTTTCGACCGGCTCGAAGAGCGCCACATGATCGAGCAACTCTTGATCGGCGTTGCCTAGCCGGTCGAGTAGATCCTTTTCCAGCGTAAAGGCGAATGCCATGCGGCGGCCGGTCTTTTTGTCGCTCACGAGATAATACCGCCACGTGATATCGAGATCTTGCACTTTGCCTTCGGCGTAAGCATGCAAGACTTGAAAGCCGCGTGAATTCGTCCCGGCTCCCACGTCGCCGAACGTGACGAACGACTGTCCCAGAGCGTGCTGCACATCGAGGCGAAAGTCGGCCAGATTGTCTTGCTTGCCCTCGGGCAGTTTCGCCAGCGAGGTTACATTGCACTGGGCCACCAGCTCGCCGCGGTCGATCATCCGCAACACCAGCGCGGCGGGTTGGACATCCGTCGGATGCCAGCGGCGTTCGTGTTCGAGCTTGAACCCGCCGGTGGTGGAATCGAATTCGATGCGTGTCAACTCGGGCCGTGGTTCGAGCTTAACGTCGGCGAGGGCTTGGTCGCTCAGTTTTTCGGACGTTTCGAGCGGGTCGATTTGGATCCGCAGCTTCGCCGTGACATCCAGGCCCGGCCCGACGTGGCCGATCGAGCGTTTTTCGCGGACGGCCATGACGTACGAGGTGATTTGCTTGAGCTTCATGTCGAAGCGGTATTTGGCCTTCAATTCAATGGTGGTCGTGACCCCTTGGATGGCGCCGTCGAGCGCGCCGTTGATGTTGACAATGGCCTGATCGTGTTGGACCTCGCTCAGCGTACATTCGACCGTCTGTTTGCTGACCGCGTCGATGCCGAGCAGAGCGGCCAAGAGATTGTCGCTCGGATGCCAAGTGTCGGCGATTTTCACTTCGTCGGCGGGGAGCAAGAGTTCGAGAAACAGGCTATTGCCCGGCAGTTCGATCAGGTCGAGTTCGTCGCCGGCGAGGAGTCCGCGCGGCGAGTACAGAGTCGGCTGACCGGCGAGGACGGCGGCCCCGATGAGGGCGCGCTCCGGGCGAAGAGTTGGTTGGAGCAGATCTTTGTTGATGCGAATGCTGGCTTGCGCGGCGGTATAGAAGCGAATCGAACGGCGATCGGTCAGCGCCTTGGGATCGGCTTCAATCAGCTTTTCGTCATATTGAACGCTGCCTTGCACGCTCAAGGGCGCGGTCACGGTCTTGGCGCCATTCAACACGCGGATATCGCCGCCGACTTCCAACTCGGCTTTCACGCGCGTCAGCCGTCCAGGCTGGGCGCCGCAGTGCAGCGTATACTTCTCCGCCGAAGGCTCGGGCAAGTCGCCTGCTCGGCAAAAAAGGCCGGTCGTTGACAGAACCGCCAGCGAACACATAAGACGAAGCCGCATGAAAACTCCTCGGCAGAAGACAACGCCACAAAATTGGGCAGTCGGATGTGCTAGCACCGCCTCCGCGCAATGCTAAAAAGCCAGCGACGATGCTGGAAATGAAATCGACCGGACGAATGGCGCGAATTAAATCGATTCCCGCGAAACAAACCGGTGTGACGGAAACCGCAAAATTGGCGGGTGTTCGGCAGACTGGGCAATTTCCCTGACAAACATCGAAACACGAACGGTTCGCAGTTGAACCAAGTTCGGCGTTTGCGCATCGAATAAAACGACAGCGAGAACGTCCTTTGGCCCAAGAGATGCGGCAAACCTGGCCGTAGGGCGGCGACTGCCAAAATTCAACGGGCAATCCAAAATAAATGCGAACTTTTTTTCGACCTTTGGACACTTTGATACGTATTACTAGGTGTACAGATATTCGCGGAGCGTTTGTTAAGTTGTGATTTAATTCACGGTTAGGATCAAAACTGCTTCCTACTCACATCGAGGACTCGGGACGAGGCCTCAGGCACCAAGCTGACCCTCCGGCGGGCGATGGAATCGCAGGGAACACCACCCTGGGCAGCCAGAAGGATTAGGTTTTCAGATGCATACGGACTATACCAACCCCCTGATTCGTCAACTTGCCGATCAACAGGTCCGCTTTGCGCCGCGCGAAAAAAAGCTTGAGCAAATCAATCGCGCTGAAAAGTTGTTGACCGAGCTCGAGGCCGGCCGGAACTATACGACCGAATATCTCGTCTATCGGATCACCGATTTTCGGGCGGAGTCGCTCCCTAATCAGAAGCTGACCGGCGAAGAGGCTCGGCATGATCTGCGGTTGTTTGTGGAAGACGTTTCCGATTCGGCGGACGTGCCGGCCACCGATGCCGGCGAGAAAGTGCTGACCGTCGACGAGTTGAGCGAGCTATTTAATGTCTCGACCAAGACCGTCACGCGCTGGCGCCAACAAGGTTTGGTCAGCCGCCGGTTTGTGTTCGACGGCCGCAAGCGAGTCGGGTTCTTGCAGAGCTCCGTCGATCGCTTCGTCCGCCACAATCAGCAACGCGTCGAACGAGGGACCCAATTCAGCCAAATGACCGACGACGAACGGACGCGGATTCTCGATCGGGCGCGCCGCTTGGCGAACGCGGGCGGTTGTCCGGCCGAGGTGACTCGGCGGATCGCCGAGTGGAGCGGACGGAGTCAAGAAACCATTCGGTACACGTTGAAGAACTTTGATCAAGACCATCCGGATCTCGCGATTTTTCCCGAAGCGACCGTTGTCCTCTCGGAAGAATCGAAGGAGCGGATTTATCGCGAGTTCAAGCGCGGCACCCCGATCGAAGTGCTGGTCAAGCAACATTGCCGGACCAAGACGAGCATTTATCGAATCGTCAACGAAGTCCGCGCGAAACGGATTCTGGAAGTGAAGCTCGACTTCATGGAGAACCCGCTGTTTGCGCGGGCGGATGCCGAGAAGAAGATTTTGGGAGTGATGCCGGAGAGCGGGCTGACGGTGAAGAAAGTCCGGATGCCGACCGGCTTGCCCCCTTATTTGGCAAGCTTGTATGAGATTCCGTTGCTCAGTCGCGAGCAGGAAGAGTACTTGTTCCGGAAATTCAATTTCCTCAAGTACAAAGCCAGCAAGCTCCGCGAGGGGCTCGACCCGGCGCATGCCAAAAGCAGTCTGATGGACGAGATCGAACGCTTGCACGATCAGGCGGTCGCGGTGAAGAACCAAATCGTGCGTTCGAACTTGCGCTTGGTCGTGTCGATTGCCAAACGGCACATCGGCCCGAACGAGAACTTCTTCGAACTGGTGAGCGACGGCAATATGTCGCTCATTCGGGCGGCGGAAAAATTTGATTTTGCGCGCGGAAACAAGTTCAGCACGTACGCCACCTGGGCGATCATGAAGAACTTTGCGCGGACGATCCCGGACGAGATCCGCCGCCGCGATCGGTTTCGCACGAGCACGGACGAGGTCTTCACGAGCACGCAGGACGGCCGGTCCGATCAATTCGGCCAAGAGTCGGCGCAAAACAAGCGCGAGCTGCAAATCGGACGGATTCTCCATCGGCTTGACGATCGGGAGCAAAAGATTATCATTAGTCGCTTCGGTTTGGATCATGGCCACGAACCGCTCACTTTGAAAGAAGTCGGCGAAGAGTTGGGCGTGACCAAAGAACGCGTTCGCCAGATCGAGGCCCGAGCCCTGCTCAAATTGCGGCAAGCGGCCCAAGAAGAAAAGATCGAAATGCCCGACTTTTCCTAAGTTTGGCAGTGGGATTTTTGCTGGTGATTATTGCTGGTGATTATTGCTGGTGATTATTGCTTCGATGCGACTATGTCATGGCGCAATCGCTGCCAGGCAGAATCGCCGAGTTGCGAATTTTTTGACGTTTTCCCCCTCCCTTCAGCGGCAATTTCGCCGCTGAAGGGAGTTTGCATTTGCTGAAACTGTCCTGTTCCGGCGTGACAACTTTTGTCGCTCGGTTCCCGAGCAGCGATTAGCGATCCATTCGGAAGTTGTGTTTTTTTAACGCTCTGTTCCAGAGCTTGCAGTGCGGACCCCCGAGTCAGGGGAACTAACCGGCCGAAACCTGTATCCCTGCTAGGGAGGCAGCCGTTATCGGCGCAATGGAGGATGCTTCCTAACGCCCGCCGGGCCGAGTCATCTGTTGAAAAATGCCATCGTGGCATGTTTCAGCCTCGACAAGTGCAGAGCGAAGTCCCGCACGGCTCGCAAAATAACGACTGGCGTCGTCATTTTGGCATCGCATTCGTGCGCGGACGCAACCGGTTGAATATTTCAACCGGCTGTTAACGCCCGCTGGGCCGAGCCCGACTTTTCCAACGAGCGTGGCCCGAGGGAGATTCCAGTACTTTTCCGCGCCGATTCTTGAATTTTCTTGGACGAACGGTCGTTCGCGGGGTTCTTTTTCCGCCCTGGGGACTGACTGTTTTGCGCTGTCGCTCGTTCGGTCCGGAGCTGGCCGCGGGAGCGCTGACCGAGAAATGGGCCCGAGAAATTGGCCCGAGAAATTAGCCAGAGAAAGTGCTTTGCCGGTTGCCGATGCGAGCGATTGCGTGCTCCGGCGTGCCGGCGGCGAGTTGCCCGGGTTGGCTTTTGTCAGGCGTGGGGGCCCGGCGGAGGGAGGGGGGGAGCGAGGCGGTGAGCGAGCCACGGAGAATCGCCCGTTTTGGGGCCAGAAAAACCCGCTTCGGCCGTCTTGCACAAGAACGTAAGTTCGTTATATTAACATGTTTTCGTAGGGAGCTTCCGCTGGCGTAGCTCAATTGGCAGAGCAGCTGATTTGTAATCAGCAGGTTGTGGGTTCAATTCCCTCCGCCAGCTCTCGCGCGAATGGGACCGCGGCGGGATCTTTCGAGTGGTTGGTTGGGTCGGTTTTGCAGGATTCGGTCAGTGAGTCGATGGTTGCACGGAATGGCCAACAGGGCGCCGCCAGCAGGCGTCTAAAGGGCCAGTCGCCTCAGTGGCCAGTCGCCCTCGGCGAGAGTGCGACCAGAAAGTGCGCGGTGAACAGCCTGCGCGATCGCGCGGCCGCGTGGTCTCGGCAGTTGCCCGGAGGGTTTCCCGAGCGGCCAAAGGGGTCAGACTGTAAATCTGATGGCTCTGCCTTCGCAGGTTCGAATCCTGCACCCTCCAGTTGATGTTCCACGAGGAGTAGTTGGGTGTTGGTTTGGAAGCCGGATCGAGCGAGCAAGTTTGGCAAGCAAGACCGATTCGTGATTTGACCGCGGCCCCGCGCCACGGAGGGTCCGAGTTGAATTTGCGGGTGTAGCTCAATGGTAGAGCCATAGCCTTCCAAGCTAAAGACGAGGGTTCGATTCCCTTCACCCGCTTGGCCTGATCCGGGCGTATGCGGCTTGGCCAGTCGGCGATGAGGCATAGGCCATGAAACACAGGCCAGGCAACATCGCCCTGAGACGGAAGCGCGCAACGCGGCCGCGAAATACGATCGGCACGGAATGAATTAATAGTTTGAAGTCGAGAGAAGCAACGAGCGAAGCGAAACGGGGGGCGCGGAGGAAAGAGAGTTGCGTGAGCATGGAGGTCCGCTCCGGCGGGACGCAGCAAGTAGGCTGCTGTAGCTCAGTTGGTAGAGCGCGTCCTTGGTAAGGACGAGGTCAAGGGTTCAAATCCCCTCAGCAGCTCCTGTCAAAAGAACTGGATTCGCCGAAGACTGAGTTCGCAGAAACTGGGATTCGCAGAAGCACAGTTCCGTGGGTTGGTTAACAAATTCCATTAGTCCGCTGAGAAATCACGTAGGGAGCTAGAATGGCTAAGGACACATTT
>DASRSE010000217.1:0-12504 GCA_035656655.1 Pirellulales bacterium | reverse complement strand
AATTGCGGTGCGCCCATGTCCGAGAGTTTTTTCGCGGTCGATTGAGCAAGGGGACGCGGGTTCGCCACCGAGTTCAAGGGAGTTAAGGTTTGGTCGAGGATCGAATCCCTCGTCCCCACGCTCAATCAACACTTAGCAAAGCGTATGGCAGGCCGGAGTGTTACCACGGTTCGGCAAATCTTTTCGGCATGCTCGGCCGAGATTTCCATGCGCGTCCCCAGCGACGCTTCCATTTTAGGACAGCCCAACGCGTGGCTTTCGGCCGCGGACCAGCCGTGCGCCGACCCGCCAAAGTATGGCGGCGTTTCAGCGGCCTTCGCTGCCAGCGTCTGGCCCCACAGGACAAGGGGGCAGGCAAGTGCGTATAATGAGGGTTTGGCCATTCGCCCCGGAGGAAACGCGGTCATGTCGCAGTCGGCTTCGCCATTTACCCGTTCCAAGCACCACAACAACTTGTTCACGTGGGTCGTGCTGGCCGCGCTCTCGCTGGTCGTGCTGGTCTATATCCTCTTTTTTCGCGGCGTTCCGAGCGGCCCGGTCGGCAAGCTGAGTCCCGCCGTCGGCCGCAAGTTGGGCCCGTTTCAGGTCGAGCCGATGCTGGGCACGACGCAAACCGTGACCAACGCGGATCTGGCCGGCAAGGTCGTCCTGATCGACTATTGGGGGCCGCGCTGTCCCCCTTGCAAAATGGAGTTGCCAGAACTGGTGCGGGTCGCCGAAATGTTCAAATCGCGCAGCGACTTTCTGTTCCTGCCGATCTCCTGCCCGATGAGCGCGGAAGCTGACGAACTCGATAGCCTGAAGGCAGATACGGAGATGTTCTTGTCGCACATCCGCGCCACCACGCCGACCTATCAACTGAATGCCGAGGCGATTAAGGCGATGGAGCTGTACAATCTGGACGAGGTGGCGGTGACGAGCTTGCCGACAACGGTCATTATCGACCAGCACGGGGTGATTCGCGGCAAATGGCCCGGCTATCGCGAGGGCTATCCGCGCCAAGTCGCCGACTTGCTCGCGGAACTCCTAGGCCCGAGCAAATAAGCACGCGCAACGGCGCGCGGCTCCGACGGTCAATCGGCAAGCCCTCTGGATTTCCGCCTACGCGAGTACGACGAGGCGATCGTCGAAAGGGCCATGCGCTCGGCCGCGCCGCGAGATCGGCTTCCACGCACTACTTTTTCTCGCGTTGATATCGGACGAGAAACTGCTGCGTCCCCGCGGTGCTTTTGAACTCCGTCGGCCGGCGCTGTCCACTAAGATCATAGCAGATTTGGAGCGAGTCTCCTTGCAATTCGTAAATGGCAGGGATGGTGCGATCCTTGTTCGGGCCTTCCACGCCTTTTAGATCCATTGATTTTGGCGATTTTGTCGCGTCGACTTGGATGGTCCCTCGGTCGAGCACGTCGCCCACGGTGACGCGGTACTCGTTGGCCTTGATTTTGAGCGTAATGATTTTTCGCACCTCCTCCGGAAATGGAGTCCCGCCGATTTCCGCGGTGACCGGCAGCCATGTCCCGTCGAGCGAATCAATTGGCTTCGTTTCGGCGCCCGACGCTGGCGCCGCACCGCAGCAAGCCCAGGCCGCGCCCGACAAAGCCATAACCAACCAGACTTGGACAATACGTCGCATTATCCTTCCCCTTGTGATGAGCCATGGGTTGTGGTGGTGTTCGACAAGCGGGCAAGAAACTCTCGCACGCCGCACGCGCTCTCGGCCGTTGGCCCAAGCGCGCGGCTGACGGCGACGCGGCCGATGCCTGTCGCCATCACATCGTCTAGATTTTCCAAGCTGATTCCGCCGATCGCAAATGCCGGCAGACGGATTTCCGAGGCGACGGCGCGAAGCAATTCCAAGCCAGGAAAGGCCGCGAACGATTTCGTCGTCGAGGGAAACGTAGGCCCGACGCCCAGATAACTCGCGCCGGCCAAAACGGCCGCGCGGGCTTGTGCCAGTGAATGGGTCGAGACGCCAATCAGCGGCCACGGGCCAACGATCGCCCGCGCCTCTTTGACCCCCAATTCTTCTTGCCCCAGATGCACGCCATCGGCCGCCGCCAGCCGCGCTAGGTCAGGCCGATCGTTCATAATGAACAAGGTCGCGGTTCCGGCGGTTAACGCTCGCAACCGGCGGGCGCGCTCGAGCAACCGCCGATCGTCAAGCTGCTTGTCGCGCAGTTGCAACACGTGAACGCCGGCCTCAATCAGCCGCGCGGCGCGGTCCGAAAACGCCTCGAGCGAATCACCGCCGTCGATCAGTCCATACAGCCGCGCGCCCGCCAGCCGCTCACCGCTACGCCGCGTTAGCTCAGTGCTCCGCTCCAAGGTATAGAGCCGGTATCGCAGGCCTTGGCAGATTGCGGCGGCAGCAGGGGCGACGAGCTTGGCGTACTCCTCTAGGCTTCGCAATGCTTGCTCTGTCCGTTTGAAGCTCGCCAGCGCCACGGCGTTCAGATCGGGCCGCGTCCGCTCGGCGGAGGTCGCAACCGCGGTGCCGACATCCGCCAGCGTGTCGCGTGCGGCAAGGCGCAGAGCGTTTGGAAATTCTGCTAGCATTGCTGTCAGATCGTGCCGCAAGACCTTGCAAAGCGTCATCAAATGGCGATCATCGAGCCCGAACCGGAGGTAGTCTTCGACCACTCTCAACCCTTCGCCGGCTCGGTTCGCGGCCGCATCGATGATCCGCCAAGCGGCGATTTCGTCGCGGGCGATCTCCGCCGGCTCGTGGCGATCCGAGGATTCGTTCAGGGAAGAAGCGGCAGAGCACATGGTTCTAATTTCGCACGCTGATCGCGATTGTGCAAATCGACCCGATCCGGGCGTATAAACATGGATGGAATTCGAGCCGGAAAAAGCGCGGCCGCATTTCGCCCAGCGCCAGCGGACTTGGCCGAGGCTGGGCAGGACGATTCAAGTTGGCGCGCGGCGGCGGGTCGCGCGCGGCGCCGATAGAGACCAATCTGCCCGCATACCCGTTCGCGCCGCGGCCACGCTGCTTGTCCTAACTCCAAGCGGGACTTTTATTTGCCTTGCTCGACCGGAATTTAAGGGTTAGAATTCCGTGACTGCAAGGATCGCAGTTGACGATCTTCGTCTGCGCAAGGAAGAGGACGCATGGGCCGAGTGCCGTGGAGCACCTTGATCTGGCCGGGTTTGCCCCAGCTTTGGCGGCACGGCTCGTGGTCTGGCTTGAGTCAAGCAATTGGCTTTGCGGCGCTGCTGAATCTCGTGCTGTTGGCCACGTATGGTTGGACCGAATGGATCGGCGCGGGGGTGCGGGTGGCAGCTTGGTTGGCGGTCGGCGGGTGGTGGGTCGCGGCGGTCGTCGTTTCCGTGCGGCAACGGCAAACAGCGCGCCACGAGGCCAGCCAGTGGCGGGACTTGTTTCCCGAGGCGCAACGCGAATACTTAAAGGGGAATTGGTACCAAGCCGAATTGCTCCTGGTGCAAATGCTCCACCAAGAGCCGCGCGACATCGACGCTCGGCTGATGCTCTCGACCCTATTGCGCCACACCGATCGTAAAGTGGAAGCGATCGAGCAGTTACGACGACTGGAAAAGACCGAGGGGTGTCAAAAATGGCATCTCGAAATCCAACGCGAATGGCGGCAGTTGACCTCGCCCGGCGAATGCGAACAATTATCAAATAGCCCAGGGGTGTCGGAATCGAGAGGAGCGTCCGCCGCCTTGCTCGAAGAAGACGTCCCGGAACCCAATTCGGCTCGAACCGACTCCGGCGGCGAAGCAGATTTTGAACAGACTGAACACCAACTGGACGGCCCGGCCGAAGATTTCTCGCACGCCGCCTGAGCCCAGGCGCCGGCGACTCGACCGCCCGATCCGATCGAACCCCATCGCCTTCCACCACTCCAGAGCCGCCACGACACAACCTGAACTACCTGTTCCCTACGCCTCGGCGGGAGTCGAGGACCGCAGTCCAACCTTCCAGGGATGATTTTTGCACTCGCACCGCGGGCTTGAGCGATCGAGCCCGTATTTGAGGGAGAAAGACGAGTATGTACGAACGCTTTACCGACCGCGCCCGCAAAGTAATGCAACTGGCCAATCAAGAGGCCCAACGGTTTAACCACGAATACATTGGAACGGAACATGTCCTGCTCGGACTGATCAAGGAAGGGAGCGGCGTCGCCGCGAACGTCCTCAAAAACCTCGATATCGATCTGCGCAAGATCCGTCTCGAAGTCGAGAAGCTCGTCCAAAGCGGACCCGATATGGTCACGATGGGCAAGCTGCCGCAGACGCCGCGCGCCAAAAAGGTCATCGAATATTCGATGGAAGAAGCGCGCAATCTCGGCCATAACTACGTCGGCACCGAACACATTCTGCTCGGTCTGCTCCGCGAACAAGAAGGGGTCGCCGCGCAAGTCTTGATGAACCTCGGCCTCAAGCTCGAAGATGTCCGCGAAGAAGTCCTAAACCTCCTCGGCCATGGCATGGAAGGGGGCGAAGGGGGCGAGCGCGGCGGGGTCGAGCGCGGGGGAAGCGGCAGCGGAGAAGCCGCCGGCGGCGGCAGCGGCAGCCAGAAACCGAGCCGCTCCAAAACGCCGGCCCTCGACAGCTTCGGCCGCGACCTCACCGAGCTGGCGCGCCAGAACAAGCTCGATCCGGTCATTGGCCGCGAACGCGAAATCGAACGCGCGATCCAAGTCCTCTGTCGCCGTACGAAAAACAATCCGGTCCTGCTCGGCGAAGCGGGCGTGGGCAAAACGGCCATCGTCGAAGGCTTCGCGCAGCGCGTCGTCGAAGGCAATGTGCCAGAACTGCTCGCCGACCGGCGCATCGTGGTCCTCGATCTGGCGATGATGGTCGCCGGCACGAAATATCGCGGTCAATTTGAAGAGCGCATCAAGGCCGTGATGAACGAAGTCCGCCGCGCGAAGAACACGATCTTGTTCATCGACGAGTTGCACACCTTGGTCGGCGCCGGCGGGGCCGAAGGGGCAATCGACGCCAGCAACGTCCTCAAGCCGGCGCTCGCTCGCGGCGAAATCCAATGCATTGGCGCCACGACGCTGGATGAGTATCGCAAGTACATCGAAAAAGACAGCGCCTTGGCGCGGCGCTTTCAAGAGATCATCGTCGAGCCGGCCAGCAAATCCGAAGCGGTCGAAATCCTCAAAGGTTTGCGCGATCGGTATGAAACGCATCACCGCGTGCAAATCACCGACGATGCGGTCGAGGCGGCGGTCGATCTGTCCAGCCGGTACATCACCGGACGCTGTCTGCCAGACAAGGCCATCGACGTGATCGACGAGTCGGGCGCCCGGGTGCGGCTCAAGGCGATGACCAAGCCGCCCGATTTGAAGGAAATCGACGAAGAAGTCGACAAGCTCAATAAGGAAAAAGAAGAGGCGGTCGCGAACCAAGACTTTGAAAAAGCCGCCGCCCTCCGCGACTCAGCCGATAAACTCAAAAAGAAAAAGCAAACCGTGACCCGCGAATGGCGCGACAAATCGCGCGAGTCGGACGGGGTCGTCGATGAGCATGTGGTCGCCGAGGTCGTCTCGAAAATGACCGGCATCCCGCTGACCCGGATGAGCACTGAAGACACCGCGCGGCTGATGAAGATGGAAGACGAACTGCACAAGCGCGTGGTCAGCCAAGACGAGGCGGTCAAAGGGATCTCGAAGGCCGTCCGCCGCAGCCGCAGCGGACTCAAAGACCCGAAACGGCCGATCGGCTGCTTCGTGTTCGCCGGGCCGACCGGCGTGGGCAAAACCTTGCTCGCCAAGGCGCTCGCCGAATTCATGTTCGGCGACGAAGAAGCCCTCGTCCAAATCGACATGAGCGAATACATGGAGAAGCACAACGTCAGCCGCCTGATCGGCGCGCCGCCAGGCTACGTCGGCTTCGAAGAAGGGGGCCAACTGACCGAAAAGATTCGCCGCCGGCCCTACTCCGTGGTGCTGCTCGATGAAATCGAAAAAGCCCATCCCGACGTGTTCAACATGCTCTTGCAGGTCATGGAAGAAGGCCGCTTGACCGACAGCTTCGGCCGGCACGTGGACTTCCGGAACACGATCTTGATCATGACGACCAATGCCGGCGCCGAGGCGATCAAGAACGAATCTTCGTTCGGTTTCCAACGGCTCGACAACGATGCTTCCTACGAAAGCATGAAAGCGCGGGTCAACGAGCGGATCGAGAAGGTCTTCCGGCCGGAGTTTTTGAACCGGATGGACGACATCATCGTGTTCCGCCACTTGAACGTCGAGGACCTGAAGGAAGTGATCGACATCGAGTTGTCGAAGGTGCGCGTGCGGCTCGGCGAACGCGGTCTGACCTTGACTCTGACCGATGCCGCGAAGCAGTGGTTGATCAAGAAGGGCTCGAACATGGATTTCGGCGCTCGGCCATTGCGTCGCGCGATCGAAAGCTTTGTGCAAGACCCGCTGTCCGAAGAACTGCTGAAAGGGCGGTTCGAAGGCCAGAATCAAATTACCGTTGACGTGATCGAAGTCGGCGGCAAGAAACAGCTCGACTTCATCGGCTCGGCCTCCGAGACGAAACCGGAGCCGGTCGCCGCCGCGGAGACCGCGAGCTAACCAAACCCTGGCCCAGGCCCCTCCGGCTCGAGCAAACGCGTCTCCCTCTCCCGCCGGGAGAGGGAGACGCGTGCAGCCGGCGCGGTTAGCGGCGGAAATGTCCCTCGGGCAAATTCGACGACTGCGGCAGCGCTTGCAGCGTGGGGCCGGTCCCGGCGTCGTGCTGCAATTCTTCCGTCGGGGCGTCGGACACCAGCGGGGCCGAGTCGCCGTGTTCGAGCGACATGTCGGCGACCTTGGTCACGTGGCCGTCTTCGCGCCACCAGGTCCACTTGCTGCTGGGGTTGCCGTTGGTGTATTCGCCCTCGATGTTTTTCTGGCCATTGATGTGCCACCAGGTCCACTTCGAGGTTTGCTTACCGTTGATATATTCGCCTTCGATCGCCTTTTGGCCGTTCGGATGCCACCAGTGGAACTTGCCGACCGGCGCGTCTTCGACATAGCGGCCTTCGAGTTGTTTTTGGCCGTTGCGATACCAACTGGTCCACATCCCGTGGCGCTGGTCGATTCCTTCCTTGCCGGCGGCGGTGACGCTAATCTTGCCGTTCCACCAATCGTAGTTGGTCGAGTTGATCTGGCGCGCGTAGAGGTAGACCCCTTCAAAGCGCTTCACGCCAGGCGAGTAATAGTCGACCTTGGCGGCGAGGCGGCGTCCGTCCATATAGGTTTCCTTCGCGACCTGCTTGCCTTCCGCGTTCCATTCCAGCGTGTCGCCATTGATTTGACCGTCTTTGTATTCGACTTCGGTCATTTTGTTGCCGGAAGGAAAGTACGTAACGCTCTTTCCTTGGCGTTCGCCGTTTTCAAAATTCCATTCGCTGCACTTCCGCTTTTTGCTGTCGTAAACGACCCACGTGCCGTGCAGCTTGCCATCGACGAAGTTGGCCTCGGCCATGAACGGAGCTTGAAAGAGCTTGTACAGCGGAGCGTTGAACATTTCGCCTTCGCTCGCGCCATACCAGCGCGACCAAGCGCCGTGGCGGACGCCATTGCGAAATTCGCCGGTCGCCACCATTCGGCCTTTATCGTCCCACATCGTCCACGAGCCATGGTTGATGTAGTTGCCGTCGGTGTCCTGGGTCACTTGGCGCTCGACCTTGACGGCTCGATTCGGGTAGCGCTCTTGGATGACTTCGATCGGCGCATCCTTGGCCACTTCGTGATGTTCGATGATGGGAGTCGAAGACTCGGCCGCCGAGGGGGCGACTGGCGCGGGAGCTTGCTCGGGCGGTGCGAGCTTGGCGCGGCCGCTCGAAGGAGCGATCGTATTATTCGAAGCGGCAACCGGTCCGGTTGGCGGAACCAGCGCGCTGCTCGGAGGAGTAAGGTCCGGCACTTCTTCCACTGCCGGCAACGCCGCCGGAGCGGCCGAGGCGATCGCCTGCCAACCGCCCCAGACAAGCGCCATTCCCATCATCCCTGGAAGACAAAAACCTGGGGCTCGGATGGTCATCATTCAACTCCTGATTGGTCTAACGTGAAGTTGGCTTATCTTCCGCGATCTAGCTCGCGCGGGTTGCGAGCCACGACCGGCTTTCGCGCGGCGTTCTGGAACACCGCTCGCGAATCCCCCGATCTCACCATCATCGCGCAAGAAACAAGGTCTTTGGTTCGTCATCGGCATCAGACCGCCGGGAATTGCGTTAATCTCGGAACAATTAGCGCAACGCAAATGCTAGGCATGCACAGCAGATTCGCCATCGGCGGCAAAGATTGCCACACTTGGTCAAACGGCGCGCGGTTCCGAGTCCGCCAAAGCCAATCGGGCAGACTGCGGCAAATAGGCGGTTGAGTCCGACGGCACGCCAGTACGGTTTGGAACCGCAAGGTTGGGCCCGGCTTACGGAGTCGGACCCCAGACGGACTTCATGAGCTGAAAGATTTCCGGCTCCGCCTCTTTCAATTCGGCCTGATTGAACGGAAAGAAATCGTTCATGCCGAAATACGATTCGCTCATTTCGGCGAAGAACTCTTTATGATTGGTCAGGGCATAATGCTCATGGTGGCTGCCGTCGATGTGCAGCACCGACTTGCCATGGCCGCTGTCGCGATATTTCTCATACACGGCGAGAATCTGCTTGTCGTCGAAGCCCAGCGTTTGATCGTGATACGAGTGAGCCAGCTCGTGCAGCACGCACCACGGCTGCTGATGGTTGTGCCGCGGGTTGACAAAATCGGCCGCGTCCGGGATATGGACGCAGCGGGCCAAGTCCTTGGAATAACCATGTTCGGTCAGCCAGCCGGCGCTCGGATGATACTGCATCGGCACCAAGCCGCCATGGGTCAAATCGAGGACGATGGTCACGGTGCGCAGTTTTGCCAGCCGATCTTTTTGCACCAGCGACGCGATATCGGCTAATTGCGCCTCCAGCAATTGCAAGGCGCGGCTGCCGATGGCTCCGTTTTCCGGCAACAGCAACCGGTCGTCAACGCGGACCGTCCAGCCTTGAATCACGCGCTCCTGATGGCCGGTCGGTTTCGGCTTTTCCTGTTTCTCGCTCGCCGCGACGGCGCGGCGGGACAGCGACGGCGCGAGCCCCACGCACATGAGCAACAACCAAATCCTGAGCTTGGCGAGCGAAACGATGCGCAGCGGCATGACGATACCTCGGTGGGAAAGGGGCGGGCGGCGCGTGCTGGAGTAAAAACGGCGCGCGGATTCGACCCCTATGCTAACTTAAATCGCCTCGCGAATGCAGACGCCGGCGCTTCCCTTTTTGCGCCGGTCGCGGGCGCGCGCCAGGCGCGAAGAGAGGCGGCAACTTCAACTCCTGGCGCCCGCCGGCATGCTCGGCAAACCGCCAACTCTGGCGCGGCGGTGGCGAAAAACTGGGCGAAAAGAGTCTCTTTTCGGGCGCCGATTATCGACTCCAGACCAGCCCGGCGGGTACAATCGGGCAGACTTGCTGTGCGCAAGTCGTGGCACGCTCATTCTTTCGGCAGGTTGCTCGATGGTTGCGGAACTACTCACCGGCTACGGCGGCATTATGCTGGTGCTGTTTTTGACCGGGTGCGGTCTGCCGGTGCCAGAGGAGTTGCCGATTGTCACGGCCGGAGCCTTGTCGTGGAAAGGGACCCTCCATTGGCAGATCGCGCTCCCGTGCACAGTCCTCGCCGCGCTCGCGGGCGATTCGGCGATTTACTGGATCGGCCGCCACTTCGGCCGCGCTATTTTGAAAGATCATCCCTCTTGGGTCGGCTTTTTGACTCCGGAGCGCGAGAAAAAAGCGGAGACGCTGATCCGGCAACACGGCATGAAATTGCTATTCGTGATCCGGTTTTTGCCCGGCTTGCGGTTGCCGGTCTATCTGACGACGGGCATCTTGCGAATGCCGTTTCGAAAGTTCTTGCTGACGGACGCCTTTTGCGCATTTGTCGTCGTCGGCACGTTCTTCGGCTTGGGCTATGCTTGGGGTCAAGAGATCATGACCGCGATTCAGGCCGTCGAGCATTTTCTGCTCTACATCGTGCTGGGAATTGCCGCGATTGCCGGTTTGATTTTCTACTTCAAACGGCGCAAGTACTTGGCCAACCTCAAAGCGCACGCGGAAGATGCCGCGCCCGCCGCGCTCGAATCGGACGGAGCCCGCCCCGCCGCGCCAAGTCTGCCGCCGGCGGGAGAAAATGGCCGCGCGCATGACGATTCCCAGACGGGCCAGCCGCGGCGCGAGCCGCATTCAACGCACTAGCGGCCAATCGAACTATTCGACCGGCTACGTCAACGCCCGGTTGGCGATGTCAACCTGACGACGCAAGTCGTTATGGGGCGAGCCCCGCGGAGCGCAGCTCTGCACGTGGCGCGGTTGAAAAATGCCAGACGGCATTTTTTACCAAGCTGCTCCAGTCGCGCGCCCGATTTCGACCTCGCGCGCCGCTGTTCGACCGGTCGCGAACGCTCTACAATTTGTGATAGAGCGCGCCGCGCCGCCGTTCGTTCTCTCGCTAATCTCGCCTTCGCATCGGTCTGGACCCATGTCGCGCCCTTTTGTTCATCTCCATTGCCATAGCCACTTCAGCCTCCTCGACGGCGCGAGCCCCATCGGCGGCCTGATCGATCGCGCGAAGTCGCTCGGCATGAATTCGCTGGCGATCACCGACCACGGCAACCTCTACGGCGCGCTGCAGTTTTACGAGGCGGCCAAGAAGGCGGGCATCAATCCGATCATCGGCTACGAAGCCTATATCGCGCCGGGCAGCCGGTTCGCCAAGGAGGCCGGCGGGCAAAAGGAAAACGCCTTTCACCTGACCTTGTTGGCTCAAAATCGGACCGGCTTCAAGAACCTGATCAAGCTCGCCTCGTCCGCCTTTCTCGAAGGCTTTCACTATAAGCCACGGATCGACAAGGAAATCCTCGCCGCCCATTCGGAAGGGATCGTCTGCCTCAGCGGCTGCGTTTCGAGCGAATTCAACCGCGCGATTCTGCGCGGCTGGGGCCCGGACAAGCGGCAAATCGACGAGGCGATCGAAATCGCCGGCTGGTTTCACAAAACTTTCGGCGACCGGTATTTCGTCGAAATCCAGAACAACGGCGTGGAAATCCAGCGCCAAGCGATGGAAGGGGCGGTGGACGTCGCCAATCGGCTCGGCTTGCCGCTGGTCGCCACCAGCGACGCGCACTATGTCCATCGCGAGGACGCCGAGGCCCAGGACATTCTGCTGTGCATCAATACCGGCCGGTTTCGCACCGATTCCAACCGGATGAAGATGGAAGGCAGCGAGTTCTTTCTCCGCGATCAAGAGGAGATGTACGCATCGTTTCCTAAGCTGGAAGAGGCCGTCGCGCGGAGCCAACAAATCGCCGATAGCGTGAACATCGAGCTCGAGTTGGGGAAGCGCCATTTTCCCAATTACTCGCCGCCTGAGCAAAAAACGCCGCCGGAATACCTCCGCGAATTGTGTCTGAAAGGTTTGCAAGAGCGATACGCCGACGTGCCCGAGAACTGGGAGAACGGCGCCTTGTCCGAGCGCGTGATGGCGCGCTTGGATCGCGAGCTGAAGTGCATTAACCAGCTCGGCTTTCCAAATTATTTTTTGATCGTCTGGGATTTCGTCCGGCATGCGCGCGAGCAAGGCATTCCTGCCACCGCGCGCGGTTCCGGCGTCGGGTCGATCGTGTCGTATGCGCTCTATCTCAGCCACGTTTGCCCGCTGAAGTACGACTTGCTCTTCGAGCGGTTCTTGGACGAGAACCGGAAAGAAGCGCCCGATATCGACATCGACTTTTGCAAGGATCGCCGCGGCGAAGTGATCCAATACGTGAAGGATAAGTACGGAGCGGAAAATGTCGCGCAGATCGGCACGTTCGGCACGTTGGCTGCCCGCGCGGCCATTCGCGACGTCGGCCGCGCGATGGGGTTGCCGATCTTTCGCGTCGACTCGATTGTGGCGATGGTGCCGGAGGTGCTCGGAATCGAATTGTCCGAGGCCCTCGTCAAAAGCGAGGAGCTCAAAAAGGCCTATGACAACGATGGCGAGGTGCGCGAGCTGCTGAATCTGGCCATGAAGATCGAAGGGCTCGCGCGGAACGTCGGCACCCATGCCGCCGCCGTCGTCATCGCCGATCGGCCGCTCGACGAATACGTCCCGCTGCAACGCGTGACCGGCAAGGACGAAGTCATCACCCAATGGGCGATGGGGGACGTGGAAAAGGCCGGCCTGCTGAAGATGGACTTTCTCGGCCTCCGCAATTTAACGATCCTCTCGAAGGCGGTCGATCTAATCGAGCAGACCACCGGCCGGCGCGTCGATCCGTATCAATTTCCGATCGACGATCCGGAGACGTTCGCCCTCTTGTGCCGCGGCGAGACCAAAGGCATTTTTCAGCTTGAAAGCGGCGGCATTCGCGACCTGCTGCAAAAAATGAAACCCGATCACTTCCGCGACGTCATCGCCACCAACGCACTCTATCGCCCCGGTCCGCTGGAAGGCGGCATGGTCG
>DASRSE010000216.1:0-3434 GCA_035656655.1 Pirellulales bacterium | reverse complement strand
GCCGCCGCGCCCGGCAAATAATGGCGTCCGCGTCGCACACCCGGAAGGCCTGGCGGAAAGCTCAATAATCGCGCGGACTCGTGTTGTGCGGCGGACGCTGCGCTTCGAGCGTTGGCGTCCCGGCGGGAGTTCCCTTTGGGGCGAGCGCCAAGCCGATCCAGCCATCTTCCACGACCAATTGGCTCACGCTCAAGTCTTTCAGCCGCGGATCGGCCGCCCAGGATTCAGGCAGAAGCTGCAAGGGCTTATCGCGAGCGAATAACTTCGAGATCACGCCGCGAAGCGCGATTTGCGAACGCGTGTTGAGATGATTGCCAATCAACTCGATCGTCCCATCGCGGCCGAAACCGGCCTGCAATCCACTGGGGGCCGGGCGATAATGGACGCGGGCCGTGAAGTTCGAGAAATGATTCTTCTCGTGCGATAGTTCGGCAATGGAAACGTCGATCGTCAGCAGTCCCTCCGCGCAGCGGACCACAATCGCGTCCTGTGCCGCGAATTCAATCGTTACGTCGTCCGGCAGTTCGGCCTTTTTCGCGGCCAGTTTCGGCATCTCCAAGCGATCGGCCAGATAAACGGCGAGTTCCGCCGGGGTGAAGGTCTTGCCCTCCAGCCGCAAGTTCACAAGCGCGTTGTTGATCGCGGATTGATGAATTTGCAAGCTGGCCCAACTGTCGCTCGAGGCTTGCGGGCGCGGGGTGAAAGCGGCCAACTGCTCGTCGCCGGCCAATCGCAGCCGAATCGCGGCGCGCTGCTCGGACGTGCTCAACGAGGCGATTTGCGGGTCGAGCTCCAGCTTTTGCAAACGCTGAACGACGCGCGTTTTGAATTGTTTTTCGGCGCGCGCCAGCCGCGCGTCGACTTCCGCGTCGATCTGAGCTTGGGCGCGCGAGGCGACTTTGTCCTCGACTTCCACCTTGGCTTCCGATTGATTCCGATCGTATTGCGTCCGCGCGTAGTTGCGAACCAGCGAGCTCACTAGCGGAATCCCGTCGTACGACGTTTCCATCGATTGAAGTTCGCTATTCGTGTTGGCGTCCGCGGCGGCATGTTGCACGCGCACGCCGTCCGGGCCGAAGCGCACGATTTTCTTCGCCGCGTAATTCGATTCTCCCTGGTTATGAAAGGTCGCCGGCCCGCTCGAAGAAACGGTGTTTGAATTGACCGTGCCTTGCGCATCGATTTGCATCCGCAAATAGGTCGGGTCGGGCAGCAGCTTGATCGCCAGCCGCGTCGTGGTGGTGCTGCAACCGGCCACGGGGACGCCCAGGATCGTGTCCTGCACGTCGCCGGTCGTAGTCGTCGATTCCGGCACGAGCCGGTTGAGCAGTTTTTCCGAGACCACCAGCCGCACATTCGCATTGCGATAATGCGCTGCGAGTTGCTGTCCTACCTCTTGGGACTGCGGATCGGGCGACAGCACCAGACGCCGCGCGAGCGCTCCCAAAACCTGGGCCGCGGCGCTGGTCCCTTGCTCCTCGAATTGTTCGACCTGTACCAGCACCTGATCGGCGCAAACCGGCTCGGCCGCCCAATAGCGCAATTCATCGCTCAGCGTGGTCAACGCCAGGTCATCGCTCGGACTCAACCGATCCGCGGGAATTTTCAGTTGATTCAGCCGCGCCAGCACGCGCCGCGCGAGCTGCCGCCGGACGGCGGGCAGGGCGTCGGTCGTATCCGGCCGGGCCGCGTTGCGGATGGTGTCGAGCAACAAGAATTCTCGCAGCGGACGCCCTTCTCCGGTCATCTGCTTCGTCGTTTCTAATTGCGCCACACTCGCTCCGAATCGCTCCTGATCGGTCGCATGGACGACCGCTTCCGGACTGCTCGGCAAATAGCCCCGATAGACGCGTTCCCAGACGTCGAGCCGCCGCTGCAGCGCGTATTGCGCGCGGCGGATAGCGGCGATCAGGGCCGGATCATGGATCCCGGCCGCGGCCCCCTCGGCCTGATAGCTCAAGCGGCGCAATTCACCCAACAGCCGCGCGTTCTCCGCGCCGCCGCTGGTGGGTTGCTGCGTCAAGGCATGGATCCGATCGGCAATCGCGCGGGCCCAGCCCCCCGCCAGCGGCGAAGCGCCGATCGATTCTAATTGCCACAATAGCGATTTCGGCAGCCGAGCCGCAAACGGGTCGGTCGCGCTCGTTTCTGTCGATGAAATTTCGACCGCTGGCGCCGATTCAAGCCGCGGAGGAGCCAGCTGCGCAGGTCTGACCTCGGACGGAGAGGGTTCTTGGACGCTGGGGCGAAACGCAATCTCCGTCGGCGCCGGCGGCAATTCAAGCACCGGTTGAAACGGCGCGGCGATCGGCACAGGCCGCTCAAATTGTGGCTCAAACGGGTCTTCATCGGCCATCGCCGCAGCCGCCATGCGGACCGGCTCGCGCGGAACGGCGACCTTTTCGGGCGGACTCACCCGCGGACAAATTTCCGGTTCCGGCGCCAGCGAGCCGGTCAACTGCGGCACCCGCGGCGCCGGCCGCGCAAGATCCAATTCCGAAGGACGTAGCCAGACGTGCGGAGCCGTTACGCTAAGCGCAAACAGAGCCAGCAAAACCCCTGCAAAAGGCCAGATCGATCGGCGGCGGGTTGGCTTCATGCCTGATAGCTCCAATCCATTGGGAATACGGTCTCACCATCCATGCGAGACAAAGCCCCCTGTCACCTAGGTTCGGCAGCCAGCGTCTTCCAAATCGAATTCGTTTTGGGCGAACGGTCCCGCTTCTCAAAGGAATCTCGCCCCCCGCGCAAACTGGCGAAGCTGCCTGGAGTTTGTCGGCGAAAAAGGAGATTTCCCGACGGAAACTCGCTCGCACTGCGTCGCGGCGAGAGATCGCCGGAGAGGCGGCGGATGTCGGTCGCGGGCTCTTTTCGGGCAGCTAGCACGCGGCGGCCGGAACCGCCGGGCGGCTTACTTCTTGCCCTTCAAGCAGCGGTCCAGCTCAGTCATTTCGACCCGGCTGCCAACCAGCAGCGCGGTGCGCTGATGGATGCTCTCCGGTTGGATTTCGAGAATCCGCCGCCGGCCGTCGGTCGCGAGGCCTCCGGCTTGTTCGGCCAAGAAAGCGATGGGGTTTGCTTCGTAGAGCAGCCGCAGCTTGCCTTCGGGGTTTTTGGCGGTAGGCGGATAAAGGAAGACGCCCCCTTTGAGGAGCGTCCGATGAAAGTCGGCGACCATCGAGCCGACGTAGCGCGAGGCATATTCGCGGCCGAGTTGGCCCGTCCGCACTCGTTCGAGAAAGGTTCGATATTCCGGCGCGAAGCTCTCGCTGTAGGCTTCGTTCACCGAGTAATACTTCCCTTGCTGCGGCATGCGAATATGCTCGTGGCTCAACACGTAAGCGCCGATGGCCGGGTCAAGCGTGAAGCCGTGCACGCCGTTGCCGACGCTGTAGACGAACATCGACGAAGAGCCATAGAGGACATATCCGGCT
>DASRSE010000215.1:0-10101 GCA_035656655.1 Pirellulales bacterium | reverse complement strand
CACGAATGGTACGAATGGCCCATCACCAGGGCGCCGAGAATGTCGGCCCCGCGCACGATTTCGTCGCGCAGAATGCGGAGCTTCGGCTGCAGCTTGTAATCATAACCGCGCAACTCATTCAACGAAGCGATCGCGTCGTTGCACGGACAATAGGCATAGTGGACCGTCGGCCGATAGACCGCGCGGTCTCCATCCCAGACCGTCAGCCGATCGGAAATCGAAAAGGCCTCGCCGTGCCGGATGACCATGCCGCGAATCGTATAGTCCGGCACCCACGAACGGACCCAGGTATTGAGCCCCATCTGGGCGAGGCAGATTTGATTGCGCGGGCCGGTCTCGTGCTGATAGGCGTGCGGCGGCAGCTCTTTTTCATGGGTTCCCCAACCCATTTCGGAAGTGGTGGTCCCTTCTTCGCGGAGCCCTTCGATGCTCCAGGTGTTGACGAATTCGTCGACTTGCTTGGGTCGATTGGCGATTTGCGTGTCGCGCTCCGAGCAGTGGATCACCTTGACGCCGAGCTGTTGCGCCAATTGGTTATAGGTCCGGTCGGCCAAGAGTTGCGCGAGTTCTTCGGCCGCCGCGCCGGTCACTCGATCGTCCTCGAGCGTGCGGTAGCCAATATCGAGCAAGGCCTGTTTGGTGAAGTGCGAAATCAAGCCCGGATTCGCGCCATGCTCGAGGACCGCCGTCGGTCCGCGCTCTTTCCACTCGCTGCGCAGCGCGCGGAGTTGCATGTGCCGATGATAGAGCGTGCGCTGAGTCGGATGGGCCAGCGCCGCCGGCTCGTAAGGATCCCAAACTTCGACCGACGTGTTCACATACAGCACGCCGTGATCGTGACACCAGCCCACGATCGTCCGGCAGTCAATGTTCCACGCCAGATCGATCAGCAGATCCCCCTCCGAGAGATATTTGCCGAGCACCGCCCCCAAATTCTGCGGGGTGATGCGTTCTTGCTGGAAGCGAATCCCTTGAGCGGTCCACTCCTTCATCGACTCCGTCAGATTTTCGAAATCAAGGACGGTGATATTCTGAGGCTTTGCGCGAATGTGTTTGAGCAACACCGGCAAAGTACAGTGGGCGACCGACCCAAAGCCGACAAAAAGGATTCGCTTGCCGAATTCGATCATTCCCTCGCACCTCCGGGAAAATAGCGGACAAAAGCGCTTATTTTGCTGTACCGCGCACTGCCGGTCAATTGGCCTAACGGATTTCTTACTTGCCGGTGCGTGGGCTGGCCTTAATCAAGGCCCCCAAGTCGCACGTTTAAAGCAGATCGACCGCGGGTTTGGGCTTGGATCGAGTGGCGGAATGCCAGGGCGGCATCCGCGGCCGTTGGCGAGCGGGTCTCTATTCTTCCTCGGCCCCATCCGGCGGGCTTTCGTCCGGATCTTCGTCCCCGCGTTCAACCGGCATTGTATATTGTTCGTCGAGCCAGCGGCCGAGATCGATCTGGCGACAGCGCGGACTACAAAACGGCGCCGTCGGCGCCGCCGAATCGACCGGCTTATCACAAATCGGGCAACGCGTTTGCATCGTTCGGTTTGTTTGAGAGGTCCTTATTTCTGATCGCGGCCTTTTCCCTCGGGCTTGCTTCCTCCGCCGGCGTTCTTGCGCGAGTCGGTTGATTTTGATTCGGCCGGTTTGCTGTCGCCCGACTTCGATTCGGATTTGCTCTCCGATTTGGTTTCACTCGATTTGCCGTCGCTCGGTTTGTCGGCGGCTGCTTTCGACTTATACGAATCGCTCCGATAATCGGTCTGATAGAAGCCGGAGCCTTTGAACATGATCGCTCCGCCGGTGCCAAACAAACGGCGCAATTTGGACTTGCCGCACTCGGGACACTTTTTCTTGATCGGATCGTTGATCCCTTGAAATAACTCGAACTTGTGATCGCAAGCGTCGCAAACGTAATCGTAAGTCGGCATGAGCGGGCCACTCGCAAGGCGAAGTAGAAGGGGAAAAAAAAGGACGCCACCGCGCGAATTCAATCAAACGGACTCTTTCGCTGCTAGGGGAGCCGCGGACAAACGAGCTCCTCGTTACGGCGCTTTGGAAACAATCACTTGCGCCGGCCGAATCACCCGGTCGTGCAATTGAAAGCCGGGCTGCGTCACTTGCAGCACGGTTTCCGCCGGTTGATCGGCCGCCGACTGGTGCAAAATTGCCTGATGCAGATTCGGGTCGAACGGCTGGCCTTGCGCGTTGATTCGCGTCGCTCCGTGGCGCGCCAGGACCTCTTCAAACTGCTGCGCGACCATCTTGATTCCTGCCAAAACCTTGGTCGGGTCGGGCGCCGTTTGCGAGGCCTCGAGCGCCCGCTCCAAATTGTCGACGATTGGCAAGATGTCCTTCAGCAAAGGCATAAAGGCGTACTTGCGCTCTTCATCCAATTCGCGGCGAGCGCGCTTGCGAAAATTCTCAAGTTCGGCCTGCGCGCGGAGGTAGCGATCTTGGGCGTCGTTGGCTTCACGCCGCAGTTGTTCGATTTCGGCCTGCGGGTCGAGATTCTCAACGTCCGCCACGTGCTCGGCGAGCTCGTCCGTTTCCGGCTTCGGATCATTCTGAGCCACGGCGTTTGTCCTTCTTGGTTTTGTCCGATTTTGGTTTCAGGGGAGGCGGTTCCGCGGGCTTTGGCTCCTCGGCAACCGGCACAAAATACTCTTTCAGTTTTTCAAAAAAGTTCTTGCGGTGCGGGCTCACGTTGGCATGCTCCGACTCCGCAAACTGCCGCAGCAACTCTTCTTGCTCCGGCGACAAGTTCTTCGGCACCTCAATATTGACTTGCACGTGCAGATCGCCCATTCCGCGATGCCGCGGATCGGGCATCCCGCGATTGCGCAGCTTGAACACTTCGCCGGTTTGCGTGCCCGCCGGAATCGTCAACGGCTCTGGACCATCCAGCGTGGGAACCTCGATCGAAGCCCCCAGCGCCGCTTGCGTGAACGTAATCGGCACGCGGCAAATCAGATGTTGGCCGTCGCGCTGAAACAACGCATGTTCTGCGAGCGTGATGATGCAATAACAATCTCCATTCGGTCCGCCATCGGGGCTCGGATCGCCTTCGCCCGTCAAGCGGACTCGAGTATGGTGATCCACGCCGGCCGGAATGTTGACTTCGCGCTGAATCTTTTTCTTGAGATAACCAGCGCCGCGGCAGTCGGGGCATGGATTTTTGACCAAGTGGCCTTCCCCGTGACACGCAGGGCACGTCGTTTGGACGCGGAATAAGCCGCTCGACTGAATGACTTGGCCGCGGCCGCCGCAATAACTGCACGTTTCCGGCTTGGAGCCGGGCTTTGCCCCGGTCCCTTCGCAAGTAGTGCAACGCTCATGCCGCTCGAATTGAACCGTTTTGGTGCAGCCTTTGGCAGCCTCCAGCAGATCGAGGTGAACTTCGACTGCCAGATCGTCTCCTTTGCGAACGCGGCGGCCGCCGCTGCGCCGCCCCCCGCGGCCGCCAAAGAGATCGCCGAAAACGCCCCCCCCAAAAATGTCTCCGAACGCCTCGAAGATGTCGTTGACATCGTTAAACGGATGGCTGGCGGGCCCGTCGACCCCGGCATGCCCATATTGATCGTAGCGCGCCCGCTTGTCGTTGTCGTGCAATACCTCGAACGCCTCGGCACACTCTTTGAAGGCGACCACCGCTTCTTCACTGCCGGGGTTTTTGTCCGGATGATGCCGGATCGCCAGCTTGCGATAAGCGTCGGCAATCTCCTTGTGCGAAGCGCTCCGCGCCACGCCTAGGACTTCGTAATAGTCACGTTTGGAAGCCATCTTCACCACGGTCAAGGATTTGCCAAAAGACTAAAGATCTAAACCCGGAAGGCACGCCACACAGACCAGCAGACGACCCGTAAAAGTATATGACGGCGGACACGCGGCGAAATCGAGTGCCAGAAGTCGAGGTATTTCTTAAACGTTCAATCGGCAGGGAGCCCTTTTTCCGTCGCAAAGGAGCCGTCGCCCGGTACGCCCGCCGAGCGGGGGCGGCCACGAAGCGACTGCGGTTTGCGGATCGGCGCCGGGCGCGCGAAGGTGCGCTCCGGTGGTCTTATTTCATTATACGCCTGCCGGAAAGTGCCGACGCCTCCGCCTGTTAGCGTACGGTAAATTCGAGGAAAAACGCATTTGATTCAGAGCGGTTGTTCGTAGGAATAGGCGCAACTTTCAGGCGGCCATGCGGTCCGCCTCTCAGCTCAGACGAGGGCTCCGTTGGTGGCGAAGCCGCTTGGAAATCGGGCGAGTTCAAATTTCCTCTTCGAGCTTTGCCACACAGGAGGCGCGGTTGGCGCGGCTCGAATCGGCGGTTGGTCCGCAGCCCACTGCTTCCGACCGATTGCCGAACCACTGCTCCAAAGCAAGCGAGCCGGCTTCTTGGAGAAGAAGCCGGCCCGCGCCATGGAGAACAGCCGAGAATCGACTGGCTGAGTTGATTACGACTTACTGAAGCGAGCCGCTAGCGAACACCGCCTGCGAGGCGCTAGCGAACGCCGCCTGCGAGGCGCTAGCGAACGCCGCCTGCGAGGCGCTAGCGAACGCCGCCTTCGAGGCGCTAGCGAACACTGCCTTCGATGCGGTTCTTTTCCTTGTCATCCTTGTCGAGGTTGGTCACCAGGGCTTCGGTCGTGAGCATCAAGCTGGCGATGCTGGCGGCGTTGGACAAGGCCGAGCGAACGACCTTGACCGGATCGATGATCCCGGCCTTGTACATGTCGACGTAGTGGCCCGCATGCGCATCGTAGCCGGTGTTCGTCGCCATCCCCGAGACCTCGTCGGCAATGACCGAGCCGTCGATTCCGCAGTTGTCCGCGATTTGCTTCAACGGCGCGGAGAGGACGTGGGCGATGATGCTGACGCCGATCTTTTCATCCCCTTTGGCGGAGCCGCGGACCTTGTCGATCGCGTCGGCGCACCGCAGCAAGGCCACGCCGCCGCCGGGCAAAATCCCCTCTTCGACGGCTGCCCGAGTGGCATGCAAGGCGTCTTCCACGCGGGCTTTTTTTTGCTTCATGTCGGCCTCGCTGCTCGCGCCGACGGAGATGATCGCCACGCCGCCGGTCAGTTTCGCCAAGCGCTCTTGGAATTTTTCCTTGTCGTAGTCGCTTTCGGTGGCTTCAATCTGGTTGCGGATTTGCTGAATGCGGGTTTGCACCTCGCTCTGCTTGCCGCCGCCTTGAACGAGCGTCGTGTCGTTTTTGTCGACCGTGATCTGCTTGGCGCGGCCGAGGTGGCTGACCTCGAGGCTTTCCAGCTTGATGCCTAGTTCTTCGCTGATCAAGGTGCCGCCGGTGAGGGTGGCAATGTCGCCGAGCATCGCTTTGCGCCGGTCGCCAAAGCCAGGGGCTTTCACCGCGCAAATGTTGAGGACGCCGCGCAGCTTGTTTACGACCAGCGCGGTCAACGCTTCGCCTTCGACATCTTCCGCGATGATCAACAGCGGCTTGCCCGAATGAGCGATTTTTTCCAGAATCGGCACGAGTTCGCGCAGATTGGAGACTTTTTTCTCGTGGATCAAGATGTAGGCGTCGTCCAGGACGCAGCTCATTTCGGCCGGCTTATTGATGAAGTAGGGCGAGATGAAGCCTTTGTCGAACTGCATGCCATCGACGAACTTCACGTCGGTATCCATCGACTTGCCTTCTTCGACGGTGATGACGCCGTCCTTGCCGACCTTTTCCATGGCGTTGGCGAGCAACTCGCCGATGGTCTTGTCGTTGTTCGCGCTGATCGCGCCGACCTGGGCGATTTCGCTCTTGCTGCTGACCGGCTTGGCCATCGACTTGAGATGGTTGACTGCGGCGTCCACCGCCTTCTCGATGCCGCGGCGAATGGCCATCGGATTGCTGCCGGCCGCGATGTTGCGCAGCCCTTCCTTGAAAATCGCCCGCGCCAGCACGGTGGCGGTGGTGGTCCCGTCGCCGGCAATGTCCGAAGTCTTCGAGGCGACTTCGTTCACGAGCTTGGCCCCCATGTTTTCAAAGCGGTCTTCGAGCTCGACCTCTTTGGAAACGGTCACGCCGTCCTTGGTGACGGTCGGACCGCCAAACGACTTCGCAATAATCACATTTCGGCCGGTCGGGCCCATAGTCACGGCGACCGCATCGGCTAATTTTTCCACGCCCTTGAGCATCTTCGCCCGGGCTTGATCTTGGAACAGCAGTTGTTTTGCCACGAGAAATTCCTAGCTCTATTTGCAAATATGGGAAAGGGTGAAGGACAAGCGGGCGGACGGCCCGTCCGCGCGGCGCCCGCCCGAGCGCGCTAGCTGATCACTTTCGCGAGAATGTCCGACTCGCGGAGAATTTTCACGTCGCGGCCGTCGACTTCAACGTCGGTGCCGGAGTACTTGCCGAAAATAACGAGATCGCCCTTAGCGACTGCCAACTCGCCGCGCTTGCCCGACTCGAGCATTTTGCCCGGCCCAATGCAGACCACCGTTCCGCGTTGCGGCTTTTCCTTGGCGGTGTCAGGCAGAACGATTCCGCCGGCGGTCTTTTCTTCAGCTTCTTGCGGCTCGACCACGACGCGGTCATCGAGCGGACGGAGACGTAGTTCTTTCATCGTGAGCACTCCTGATGGTCTATTATTGAATCAATGTGTAATAAAACTGCGTAGTTACAAAGTCACTATTTATTAGTAATCACTGCGAAGATAATCGAGGCGTGGCGCGCCGGCGATTACATCATGCCGCCCATTCCGCCCATGCCACCCATACCCATGCCCCCCATTCCACCTCCCATGCCGTGATCGTGGTGGTCGCCATGATCATCGTCCGACTCTTCCTTGGGAAGATCGGTGATGAGCGATTCAGTGGTGAGCAGCAGGGCCGCGACGCTCGCCCCGTTTTGAAGCGCGGTCCGAACGACCTTGGCAGGATCGATGATGCCGGCTTGGAGCAAATCGCAGTACGCATCCTTGTCGGCATCGTAGCCGTCGAATTTGCCCTTCATGTTGCGGACGCGATTCACGACGACCGCGCCATCGAGGCCGGCGTTTTCGGCAATTGCCCGCAGCGGTTGATCGAGCACGTTGCGAATGATCTTAGCGCCGAGCAGTTCGTCGCCTTTGAGGTCGAGCTTGTCGAGGACTTTTTCGCAGCGGATGAGGGTCACGCCGCCGCCGGCAACGATCCCTTCTTCCAGCGCCGCTTGGGTGGCGTTTTTGGCGTCTTCGATCAGATACTTGCGCTCTTTCATTTCGCTTTCGGTCGCCGCGCCGACGTTGATCTGGGCGACGCCCCCGGCCAGTTTGGCTAGCCGTTCTTGCAGTTTTTCGCGATCGTATTCACTATCGGTGGTGGTGATCTCGCGGCGGATCTGGTCGGCCCGGCCTTCGATCTGCTCTTTTTTGCCGGCGCCGCCGATGACGGTCGTGTTCTCGCTGGAAATCGTGATCTTCTTGGCCTTGCCCAGATCACTCAGTTTGACCGATTCGAGCTGGATGCCGAGATCCTTGAAAATCGCCGTGCCGGCCGTCAGCGTCGCCAGGTCGCCAAGGATCGCCTTGCGGCGATCGCCGTAGCCAGGGGCCTTCACCGCGCACACGTTGAGAATTCCGCGGAGCTTGTTCACGACCAGCGTGGCGAGAGCTTCGCCTTCAATGTCTTCGGCGATAATCAGCAGCGGCTTATTCGCCTTGCTGATGGCCTCGAGCAGCGGCACCAGATTCTTAGCGCTCGAGATCTTTTCTTCGTAGATCAAGATCAAGCAGTTTTCGAGCTCGACCGTTTGCTCATCTTGGTTCGTGACAAAGTGTGGCGAAAGATATCCGCGATCGAATTGCATTCCTTCCACGACTTCCACGCTGGTTTCGGACTGTTTCCCTTCTTCGATCGTAATCACGCCGTCCTTGCCGACTTTCAAAAAGGCTTCGGACAGGACATTGCCGACGGTCGGGTCGTTGTTGCCCGCGATCGTCGCGATCTGCATGATCTCTTTTTTGTTCTTTTCGTCGATCTTGGTCGCGATCCGCTGGACTTCGGCGCCGACCGCTTCGGCTGCCTTGGCGATGCCGCGCGAGAGAGCCATTGGATCGGCCCCGGAAGCGATCATCTTCAGGCCTTCCTTGAAAATCGCTTCGGCCAAGACGGTGGCGGTGGTGGTTCCGTCGCCGGCGACTTCGTTCGTCTTGCTGGCCGCTTCTTTGACCAGTTGCGCGCCGAGGTTTTCAAACGGGTCGTCGAGTTCGATATCTTCGGCGACCGTCACGCCGTCCTTGGTCACCTTAGGAGAACCCCAACCTTTGTCGAGCACCGCATTACGGCCGCGAGGACCGAGCGTGCTGCGAACCGCACGCGCCAATTTTGCCACCCCAGCAGCCAACGGCTGCCGCGCATCATCGTTGAAGACCATCTGCTTTGCCACGAAAATTCTCCTGTTAGCCAGCGAACTGTTCGAGTCGTCGTTTCGCCCAACCCCGGGCGGAAAAGGTGTTTGATCGGTCGGGCCGAGCTGTGGTGCCAACTGGGGCATGACCCCGCCGCCACGGACCGCCTTAAATACAAGCGGAGCCACCGGAATTGTCCGCCGCGCGCACCGTCTGTCTCTATTTGGCAGCCGGTCGGCCCGAGATGCCGCTTAAACGCAAGCCGTGTGCCAGCCTTGCAAATAGCGGCGCAACTAATGTTGAGAAAAGAGTTTGCGTTTTCGCGGCGACTTCGATGGCGCTCTCCATGAAAGCTCGTCTGAAGCTGGACTTGCCATAATGGCAGTTTGAAATCAAACCCACCTTGGCAGATTTATTCAAACTCTCGCGGGTTCACAGGAGTAATATGGGAGCGTTCTAACGGCCGAAATCGATCTCGCTGCGCAGAATCATCTCCCGATGCTTGAGAGCCCTCCCAAACCGGTCCGACTTTTTCGCTGGCCATTGTGGTTTGCGACAGGATTTTTGCTTGTCGGGATGATTGTCGTCGTCTGGGCAGCGCCCTTTGGCGGTCTGATGGGAGGTTCGGTCGACAACCAAGCCGCGAACGGCATTACGCTGACCATGCCCGGCGAATCGTTTCACGGGCCGACCCCGGAACTCGATGCGGCACAAGCGAAGGTTCGCGACGCCTTGCAAGCCGATGTCGCGAAATTGGCCGAGCAAATCGGCGAGCGCAACACGCATCATTACGACAAGCTCATGGCGGCCGCCACGTTTTTAGAAAAGGCGCTAGCGGTTGCGAAATATGCGGTTGAGCGGCAAAAGTACGAAGTCAAGGGGAAGACCTGCTTCAACCTGATCGCCGAATTGAAAGGGACCCGCGCGCCGGAACAGATCGTCGTCGTAGGCGCGCATTACGATTCGGCGCGCGGAGCGCCTGGCGCGAACGACAATGGCAGCGGCGTCGCCAGCCTCCTTGCCTTGGCCCGCGCTTGGGCCGACAAAAAGCCGGAACGAACCTTGCGATTCGTGCTGTTTGCGAACGAGGAACAGCCGTACTTTCAGACCGAAGCGATGGGCTCGCTCGTTTACGCCAAGCGCTGCAAGGAGCGCCGCGAAAACATCGTCGCCATGCTGGCGCTCGAGACGATGGGCTATTATTCCGACCGGCCTGACAGCCAGAACTATCCGTTCTTGTTGAAAACGCACTATCCGACGATCGGCAATTTCATCGGCTTCGTCGCCAATAGCGAATCGACCGAGCTAGTCAAGCGGGTTGTCGAAACGTTCCGCCAAGAGGCGCGTGTCCCCTCCGAAGGGACCGCCTTGCCCGGCTCGCTGCAAGGAGTTGGCTGGTCCGATCATTGGTCGTTTTGGCAACAAGGATATCCGGGCGTGATGGTGACCGACACCGCGCTGTTTCGCTATCCGGACTATCACAAATCGACCGATACGCCCGACAAGCTGGACTACGTGCGGCTGACGCTCGTGGTCGATGGCTTGGAGAAGGTGCTCGCCGACCTGACGGCGTTTCATTCGCCCGGCAGCTCGCCAAAGTAAGCCTCGGCCGGGCAAGCGCGCGTGTCCGCATTGTGTCTTGCGCCATTAGAAATGTCCCCATCAGCGACCATTAGAAATGTCCCCTAAGATCGTTTCCTAAAAGGAGACGAGGATGGAGACGATTTCGATGAGTTCGAAGGAACGGAAGCGGTTGGCGGCCTTGGGCCG
>DASRSE010000214.1:0-2679 GCA_035656655.1 Pirellulales bacterium | reverse complement strand
CTGAGCGTGTGTCAGGGACTGATCAATGCGTTCGACATGCCGGCGCGGCAGGTCTTTCTTGCCGAAATTGTCGAGCGCAAAGAAGATCTGGCAAATGCGATTGCCTTAAACTCGTCGATGTTTAATGGCGCGCGGCTGGTCGGTCCGGCGATCGCCGGCGCACTGATCGCCGAGGTGGGAGTCGGCTGGTGCTTCGTCGTTGACTCAGCCAGCTATGTCGCGGTCATTGCTGCGTTGCTGGCGATGCGGATTGAGCGGCGTGCGGCCGTCGCGACCCATGTGCCCCTGCTGCGCGGCCTGACCGATGGACTGTCGTATTGCATGTCGTTCAAGCCGATCCGCGCCTTGTTGCTCCTCTCGGCCACGCTGAGCTTTGTGGCGATCCCGTACTCGGTTTTATTGCCCACGTTTGCGATTGATGTCCTGCACGGCAACGAGGCGACGCTCGGCTTTCTCACGTCGGCCAATGGCCTGGGCGCTTTGATTGGGGCGCTGTACCTGGCTTCGCGCAGCTCGGTCCTCGGCCTGGGCCGGCTGATCGGCGCCGCGACCATCGTGTTCGGGATCGGATTGCTGGGATTCGCCTTCTCGCACTCGCTGTTGCTGTCGCTGGTGGCGCTGTTAATCGGCGGGGTGGGAATGATGATCCAAATGGCCGCCGCCAACACTATTTTGCAAACGATCGCGGACCAGGACAAACGGGGCCGCGTGATGAGTTTGTACTCGATGGCTGTGCTCGGGGTTTCGCCGTTTGGATCGCTCCTCGGCGGCTTTCTGGCCGATTGGACGAGCCCTGCCGCGACGGTCGCCTTGGGCGGATTCGGCTGTCTCATCAGTGCGGCTTTGTTTTTCCGCGCGTTGCCCGAACTGCGGGCGCACATTCGGCCGGTCTATCGCCGGATGGGAATTCTGCCGATGCCGGATCCGACCGACCCCTCGCTTGAGGTTCCGACGCCGAGCTAAAGTCGAAATCGCGGCATGGTCCGAAGTATTTGAATCCGCCGCCAAGCCAGGAAGAAGATGGCTCACATGCCGAGAATTTTCACGCGGCCATAGGTCTTCGCGCCGCTGTTGCCGGAGCCGCTCGAACCGCCATTGGCCGCCAACTCGCGCTCGTGCAGATCGTCGTGCAGCGATAGAACCTCTTCGAGCGACCAATCTTCAATGTGCTGCGAGGGTAGAATCTGCGCTCCATGATTTGGCCCGCGAAGATGAGCGACCGCCTCCGGCTTCGTCGGATTCCAATCGGTTTCAATCGACCAATGATTGCCGCGGAGCGGATAATGGCCAGTCGATTCGACGCGGGCTGTTTCGAGCACCGCCGCCTTCGGCCGCTCGTCAACCCCTTTGGCAAGAAAACCAAGAGTCCAGCAATCGAGCGGCGTCGTGCAGCCCGAATGGAACGAGCGGACGATCTCGCCCTTGTCGATACAGCAAACGGTCGGAAAAACTTTGACCGCAAGCTTGCTCACGATCTCAGGAATCGTTGCCGCGTCGACAATTTGGATGTTGTTGTCCGGCTCGGCGCCAATCTTCCAGCCGGCGGAGCGCATCATGTCGAAATCGCTCCCCGACTTTTTTAACTTCGCCAGCGCCTCATCGCAGGCGGGGCAATGTTGCCTCACAATAAACAGCACCCGCGGATTGCGGCCTGTCAGCTCGACCCCTTTTTCGGATTTGTCGGCAGACTGCGCGTCGGACTGCGCGCCTGGCTTTTGAGACTGTTTTTTCGCTGCGGACATAGCGGCAGGCGGTTCGGCCGCCGCGGCCGTGGCCGGATTTTTGGAATCGATCGCAACGAGTGGTTTCACGTCGGCTCCGTATACGAACAACGGATGCGGAGCCGAAGCGGTCTGAATTAACGCGAACAAAATCCAAAATGGCTGGCGCAGCAAGTACGACATAGTTCAAGGGTGGGTGGAAGAAAACGGGTGGGTTGCACGTTCGAGCTTCTGCCGCGAGCCTGCTTGAAAGCGGCAAGCGCGCGTCCGCAGCGTGACGACCAAGCAGAGCCGGCGTTGCAAAAGGCGGGCCGAAACAGCCACCGGTTGGCGAGGCAGGCAACCACGCGAGATTTCCCGAGTCGGCGGGACTGGCTTTATGGCCAGCCGGGCACGGACGCTTCGAGGGGATTTCAAAACGTGATTATTTCTTAAGCACGTGCCGCGCGCTTCTTGTGAGCGGTTCCGTCTCGCTGCGGCAATCCGTATTCGAAGTTAGGCCGTCACTGTACCGGCGACTCCGTGCCTGCCGTCCCCGTACAAGCGGTCCCCGTACAAGCGGCTTCCAGCCGCTTCAAAGCGCGCAAGAGGATTCAGGGCGGAAGACTCGTCCAAGCAGACTGACATTGCAGGCTCAATGCCAACACCGACGCGGCAAGATGCCGCGTGTACTTTCGGTCCCGTACAAGCGACTCCCGTACAAGCGGCTTCCAGCCGCTTCGAAGCGAACACGAGGATTCAGGGCGGAAGACCCGTCCAAGCAGACTGACATTGCAGGCTCAATGCCAACACCGACGCGGCAAGATGCCGCGTGTACTTTCGGTCCCCCGTACCAGCGGTCCCCGTACAAGCGGCTTCCAGCCGCTTCGAAGCGAACACGAGGATTCAGGGCGGAAGACCCGTCCAAGCAGACTGACATTGCAGGCTCAATGCCAACACCGACGCGGCAAGATGCCGC
>DASRSE010000213.1:0-15504 GCA_035656655.1 Pirellulales bacterium | reverse complement strand
AATTGCAACGGCGCGACGCAGCGCCGGCCGGTGCAAAAAAGCTCAGCGGAGCGGGGGATTTCCCGAGGCAAATGGCATTTGTTGGCAGCCGATAATTGACCGGCGCCGGCGCACCATTTACGATAAGAATAGTCGGAAATGCTCTTGTCGTTTCGTTCTTCGCGGTCTTTTCTCGACGCGCCCCAACCTTCCAGGATTTTCGATCCATGCCTGCTCGACTTCGTTTTTCGCCTTGGTTTTGCTCCGCTCTCTTGGTGCTGACGACCGCCGTCTGGCAAGGCGCCGGGCCGCGCTCGGCGCAGGCCGACGAAAAGCCGGCCGCGCCGGAAGAAGTGACCCTGGAATACAAAGACGGGCTGCAACTCAAGGCGACCTATTTCGCCGGCACGAAGGGGAAGGAATCGGTGCCGATCATTATTCTGCACGGCTGGAAAGAAAGCCGCAAAGAATATGTCGATCTGGCCCGCTATCTTCAAACCCAGATGGGCCATGCGGTTTTTCTGCCCGACATGCGCGGCCACGGCGAAAGCACCAAGATCAAGCACATGGGGCAGCGCGACGAAATCGTCGACGCGGCCAAATTTCGTCAGGCCGATTTTGAAATGCTCGTTACCGACGTCGAAAAGATGAAACAGTTCTTGATGGAGAAGAACAACGCGCAGGCCCTTAACATTTCCAAGCTGTGCGTCGTCGGCTCGGAGCTGGGAGCGACGATCGCCGTGAAATGGGCTCAGTCCGATTGGTCTTGGCCCGAACTGGCTGGCCGCAAGCAAGGCCAAGATGTGAAGGCCCTGTTCTTGATTTCGCCCGAAGCGAACTACAAAGGCCTGAATGTGATCAAGGATTTCGACGACCCGAACATTCACGGCGAGCTGTCGATCTTTATCATGGCGGGCAAGAACGGCCAAGCTGGCCGCGATAGCGAGCGAATTTACACGAAGCTGAAAGCCTACCATCCGGACCCGGCCAAAGAAGACGTCGCCGAGAAGCGCGACCTCTTCCTGTGGGAGTTCGACACGGCCTTGCAAGGGGCGAAGATTTTCGGCGTCAACCCGCTCAAAGGGCACGACATGGACAAGGTCTTCGGCGGCAAGACGGATATCACGGTGGACTATCGCCAACTCGTCGCCGGCTTTATTGATCTGCGCCTGGTGAAGAAAGATTTCCGCTGGGAGTTGCGGAAGTTGCCTGGCCAGGAATAGCGCGGCAGTCTCGCGCGCATTTCGCCGCCGTGTTCGCGAGCGTGCCTCAGCAGCCGTGAAAAATGCCCTCGTGGCATATTTGCTGGCCCGTGTCGCGGCGCGGTGGATTCCCGCCTGTGCGGGAATGACGAATGGTCGGCTCCATCTCGCCAAGTGCAGAGCGATGCGCCGCACGGCTCGCAAACGGACGGCCTTGCGTCCTCATCTGGCATCGCCTCCGCGCGATGACGCAGCCAATGGACGATGTCAACAGGCGGTTAGAGCGTCAGCTTGCGCACGTAAAAGGCTTCGGCAAAGCGCTCGGCGGCGTGGCACTCGACGCCGCGCAGCCGCATCAGCGCGGCAAACGTATCGCGGGTGAACCACGGTTTGCCTTGTTGCGAAGCGAAAGCGCTGGTCACGATCTCGAGCTTCCGTTCCGTGATGTTCTGCGCCAGCGGCACAAACAGGTTCGGCTGGCCGAGATCTCCCTCGTACTTCGGTATTTCATATTCGCAGACGAGGTGGTCGCGGAACGCGCACCAGGTTAATTCCGCCAGCAAGCGATGGTCTTGATGCGCGTCATCGCGGCGATGCGTAAAAATCAGATCTGGCTGCGCGTCGCGCCGCAACTCCTCGAAGAACTCCTTGATCTCGGCCCCTTGATACGGGAAATAGCTGTCGCGGAAGTTTTTCACCACGACGCGCGCCGTGGCGGCCCGCGCTAGAAATTGCGCGGCGCTGTGCCGCGCTTCCGCCGCCCGCTCTTCGCTCGCGCTAAACACGACCCAATCGACGTGCAGGGCCGGCTGCTCGTGGAGCAAGCGCAAGAGGGTCCCTCCCGCGCCGATTTCGATGTCGTCGGAATGGGCGCCTAAGCAGAGGACGCGGTGCAAGCGATCGAAGCGCAAGTTGAGCATGATAGACCCGCCGATTTAGCGCGGGCGCGGGTGCGGCGCGCCATTGCCATTGCTCGCCGGAGGAAGGGGGACGTTGCCGGCCAAAAGCGGAGTCGAGTCCTCGCTCGTCTTCCAGCGCTCCCAGGGCGTATCTCCGCGGTTGATCATGTCGTCCAGCCGCTGCTTTTCTTTGAACGTATCCATGCAACCCCAAAAGCCGTGATATTTGTATCCGGCGAGCCGCTCGTGGCGGATCAGCCGCTGAAATGGTTCGTTGACCAACTCTTCGCCGGGCTCCATGTGGTCGAAGATTTCGCGATTCAAGACGAAATAGCCGCCGTTCATCCAAACATCGGACTCGCCAATCGCGCGAATGTCTTGCACGAGCCCATTGCCGGCCAAATTGACCGCATGAAAACTCTGCATCGGCTTGACCGCCAGAAAGGTCGCCACGGCTTGTTGGTCATGATGAAAGTCGATGATTTCCGGAAGGGGCAAATCGGTCAAACCGTCGGCGTAGTTCGCGAGAAACGTCTCTTCGCCGGCGAGGTGCTTTTCGACCGCTTGCAGCCGTTGGCCGATGTTCGCGGCGGCCCCCGTGTCAACAAAGGTAATCGTCCAGTCGTGGATGTCGCTGCCCAGCAGCTTCACTTTGTTGCCATTGCCCGACATGACGAAATCGTTCGACACGCATTCGTCGTAGCTCAAGAAATAGTTCTTGATCGCATCTCCTTTCCAGCCGAGACAGAGAATAAAGTCCTTATGACCGTAGTGCGCATAATACTTCATCACATGCCAGAGGATCGGCCGATAGCCGATATTCACGAGCGGCTTAGGGATGTTCTCCGAAAACTCGCGGAGCCGCATGCCGAAACCGCCGCAGAAGAGGACCACTTTCATGATGCAAACCTGGGGAACAAGTTGGAGACAAGCTTGTATTATTGGGCGGCGCCGACGAGCCGGCTCGTTTTGCGCTCGAGCTGCGCGAAGTAGGCCGTCTGTTCTTCGCGGAGTTGGTCGCATAATCGGTTGGGCGGCAGGTCCACGTCGGCATAGGTCAGCGGCTGGTCTTGGAGGATGTCGCGCCGGAGGCGGCAGCCGCCAGACAAGCCCATCGGCAACAAGTTCTCGCGCGCGGCCGTTTCCGCGTTGTCGATCATTCCATAGCAAGTGAAGCCGCCGATCCCGTCGAGGATCTCGCCTGACCGCAGCGGCCGCTTGGCGATCGTCACGACGTCGCAGACCGGGGCGCCCAGCGGCGTGACGGCGGCATCTTGAAACAAGGCCGCACGGCCCACCGTAATCGCCACCTCGAGATGCGGCAAATGAAACGGCGTATAGAAGACGTACAGCGGCCCCGCGCCCATTTTGAAATAGTTCAGATAATGGGCCTTGCCAGGCTGGTCGCCATAGCCGACGACAAAAGCGCCGCTGCCAGGCTCGGCGCCGAGCACGAAGTCCACCAGCCCTTGTTCGAGCAATTGTTCCGGCGTGAAGTGCCGGAGCACATCCTTGACATGCGCGCAGCGGTGACCGAACATGCCGCGCCGCCCGGCCCGCAAGCCGGTCGCGTTGGCGACGATCGTGGTCTCCATCGAGAGCTTCGTGCCATCGGCGAAGGAGGTGACCATGTTCACGTTTTGCTTGGTCTGTTCGGCAAAACCGCGCTGGGTGTCGGGATTTCGCCGCGGATCATAAAAGCCCTTGATGTTCCCGGCCATGACCGGCTTGAGCCCGATGCATTTGACGAAGCGAAACAGATTCATCGCCACGCCCGGCTCGTCGCCGTCCGTATTGGTCAAAACGACGCCAGCTCGCTCGGCGTAGACTTTGAGAATCGGTCCGATCGTGGCGTCGAGTTCGGCGTTCATGAGCACGACGTGCTTGCCAAATTGGATCGCGTGCAGCACGGTCTGCGCCGATTGCTCGACGTGGCCGGTGACTTCCACGAGCACATCGATCGCTTCCGCTTCGCAGAGCATCCGCGGGTCTTCGACGACGGCCGGCCGGCCTTGCGCGATCGCCTGTTCGAGTTCGCCCGCCTGATCGGTAACGAGCGGCTCTTGTGCGCCGGCCTCGAGCCAAGCGCGCTGGCCGTCGGCGGCGCGGCGTGCCGCGATGGCGACCAGCCGAAGTCCCGGCAAAGGGGTGAGAAACTGCTGCGCGATGGCTCGGCCCATGAAGCCAGCCCCGACCAGGCCGACGCGAACCGGCCGCCCGGCCGCCGCCCGTTTTTCAAGCGCTGTATCCAAAATCATCATAGCCACACACTCGCTGAAAGAATCCGCAAGACAAAGCCTGCTTACCGGCGACCTGCCACGGTCCACGAGGGCATCCAATCCGGGCAATCGCGATCCTTCTCGGAGATGCAATGGACAGGCAAAGGCCAATCGATCGCGAATTGCGGATCGTTGTAGCGGATGCCGCGCGCATGGGCCGCCGAGAAAAACTCGCTGGCCTGATAACTCATCTCGGTATTGGGCCGCAACGTCTGAAAGCCGTGGGCCATTCCCTCGGGAATGTACAGCATGCGGCCGTTTTCCGGCGTCAACTCGAGGCCATACCACTGGCCGCAAGTGGGCGAATCGGCGCGCAAATCGACCGCCACGTCGAACAAGGCGCCGCGCGGACAGCGCACGATTTTCACTTCGGCCTTTGGCGCGAGTTGAAAGTGCAGCCCGCGCAGCGTGCCGCGCAGCGGCGAAAAGGCCGTGTTGATCTGCGCGCAGCGGCCGTCCAGGCCATGCTGCTCGAGCTCGCGCTGGCACCACTGGCGCGCAAAATAGCCGCGCTCGTCGCTCAACTTTTCGAGTTGCAGAATGAGCAGCCCGGCGATATTGGTAGGTAAAAAGAGCATCACGTTTCCGGCTAAACGCCGATTCCTTCGTAGCGGCGAAAATGAGTTGGTTCGAGCATCCGCCGGCCGTCGACAAACAGCGGCGCAGGGCTCATTGGTTCCAGCAGCGCCGGCAGCCGGCGGAATTCGTCCCACCGCGTCACCAGCACGACCGCTTCGGCGTTTTCCACGACTTCGCCTAGCCCGTGGCAAATCCGCACCGGTTTGTCCGCGAGCAACCGCCGCGCGGCGTCGCCCGCCACCGGGTCGTATGCCCGAATCACCGCCCCTTCGGCCAACAGCGAGTCAATGATGGGAAACGCGGGCGACTCGCGCAGATCGTCCGTGTCAGGCTTGAACGCCAAACCAAGAATCGCCGTTCGCACTCCGCGCAGCGTGCTAAAATGGCGATTCAGCAACTCGAGCACGCGGCGCGGCTGCTCTTGGTTGATCTGGATGACCGATTCGAGCAAGGGCATCGGGACGCCTCGTTGTTCGCCGTGGCTGACGAGCGCTTTGACGTCCTTCGGCAGACAACTCCCGCCAAAACCGCAGCCAGCCATCAGAAACGATGTGATCGGCGCGGCAATGCGGCGGCCATCTTCGAGAAAAGGGCTGAGGTAGTTCGAGCCGTGGACCCCTTGCATTACCTCCAGCACGTCCACTCCGCCGAGCCCCGAGCACAAATTGCCAATCTCATTGGCGAAGGAAATCATCGTCGCCAAGAGCGCGTTCGAGGCGTACTTGATCATTTCGGCCGCTTTGTTGCTCGTCCGTAAAATCGGACATTGCGTGAACGCGCCGTACAGCCGCGCCAGCGCCTCGTGGGTCCGCCCACCGCAGCCCCCCAAAACGATCCGATCCGGCCGAAGAAAATCGGCCAGGGCTTGCCCCTCGGTCAGAAACTCCGGATTCATCCCCAGACCCAAATCGCGCCCGAGTTGCCGCCCCGATTCGGTAGCCAGAATCGGCCCGACGACTTCATCGGTGGTGCCTGGGACGACGGTGCTTTTCACGGCGACCACGTGATAGTCCGGCTGCCCGCGCAGGGCCTGGCCAATCTGCGTGGCCGCGTCGCGAATGGAGGTTAGATCGATTGCGTGGCCGTCGAACGGCGTCCCGACGGCGATCAGCGTTAGTTCGCTCGCCCGCACCGCGGATGCGAGATCGCTCGTGGCGCTCAGCGCGCCGCTGCCGACTTGCGCCCGCAGCAACTCGGGCAAGCCCGCTTCGTGAATCGGCGGGGTGCCGGCATTGATGGCGGCAACCTTCGCCACGTCCAGATCGACCAACTGTACGCGATGACCTTGCGCCGAAAGACACGTTCCGGTGATCAGCCCGACATAGCCTGCGCCAATAATGGAAACGTTCATCAGGCATCCTCCGCCGATTGATTGTGGTAATACCAAATCAGAGCGCGGCGCAAGCCGGCGGAGAAAGAAACAGAGGGGCGATAATCCAATTCGCGGCGCGCTTTCGTAAGATCGGGGCAGCGCCGATTGGGGTTGTCGACTAAATAATCGACTTCGTGCGAGACTTCGCGAACGACGCGGCCGGCATAGCCAAACAATTCGCGCGCTTCCGCGACGACCGCTTCCGCCAATTGCGACATCGAGATCTCGGGCGACTCCACGCCAATGTTGTAGGCTTCGCCGCCGCGCCCCCGCACGAGCACCTTGTAGTAGCCGATGATCGCATCCGCGGAATAGCAAAACGTGCGCGTCGGCGCGCCATCCGAAAGCATCACAATGTCGCGGCCGGCGAGCACGTCGCGGCAAAAGTCAGGCAAGACGCGGCGGTCGGAAATCTTCAAGCCCGGCCCATAATTATTGAAGGGCCGCGCGATTTTGATCGGCAACTCGTATTGCCGATAGAACGTCGCGCAGAGCGTTTCGCCATAGCGCTTTGATTCGTCGTAACATGCCCGCGGCCCCGTGCATGAAACGTTGCCGCGATACTCTTCGCGGGTAGGAATCTGGTCGGCCGGCGGATCGCCGTAGATTTCGCTGCTCGAGTAGAACAAAAAGCCTTCGACCGGCCGGTCCGAACGGCGGCGCGCGAGACAATATTCCAAGAGCGAACGCAGGCCGTTGATGTTGGCGTCCATCGTTTCAATCGGCTGCTTGCGATAGTAGATCGGCGAAGCAATCCCGGCGGCATGAATCAGATAGGCGAAGTCCGCAATCTCCGCCGGCAACGGATCGCGCAAATCGTACCGCAGCAGCTTTAAATCCGCGCGGCGGCTGAGTTCGGTCAGCCAACTCGGGACCCCGCGCATGAAATTGTCGAACACGGTCACTTCGATCGGCGGCGCCTTCCGCGTGTCGTTGAAATGGAGCGCCGCTTGCACGAGATAATAGCCCAAGAAGCCGGCGCCGCCGGTGATCAGCAGCCGCTTGCCTGCCAGTTGCTCAAACTCAGCGGCCAGCGCCGCGCACATGGAATCCAGGTCCGCCTGCAGCAATTCGCGCAGCGAAGGAATCGGCAGCCGCGGCTGCAAGTGCGAAGGGGGAGGCGGCGGCAAGAGCGACGAGGGCATGAGCTTGGTTCGGTCGGCAGACGAAAATGGAAATGGGAAAGTCTGAAACTTATTTTGAGGCTTGCAAACTCTGCGCGGAGCGCGCCGGCTTGCCTTGCTCAACGCTCGTGCGCGCGACAGGTTCTGGCGCGACGGCCGCCGACATGGGGTTGCCGCGAAGCGCTTCGCCGAACATCGCTCTCCACTTGTCAAGGCGCGAGACGAAGGCGAGCAAGCTGCCGACGCAGCCCAGCCGTTCTCGCCACCGCATGGGCATTCGCCCGATCGCCCAGAGGTATCCCAGCGTGCAGCGAAACTGGCGCGGCCAGCAAAAACGGCCGGATTTAGCCGGATTTACCCATTGTACTTGGGCCTGGACCGATTCGAGCGCGGAAAAACGCCCGCGGTGCCAACGATTCAAGAAAAGCACCTCAGGGACTTCGGCAAAGGGTCCGGCGAGGGCCATTTCGGCGAGAAATACCTTTTCCGCGCCCCGATAAGGACGATGGCCGCCGGTCCGGTTCATCGCCGATCGACGCAGCAGGCCAAATTCTTCGTAACAGCGGATCGAGTGATTGAGCACGCCGCGGTAGCGCCGGTCGGCGCGCGGCGAAGTGAGCAACTCCCAGCGGCGCGGGTCGACGGCGTCGGTCAAGCGAGTCAGGCCGGCGCTTTCGCGGCCGGTGGGCAACGCCTCGAGCGGCGTGCCCTGGTCGTCGATGACGGCCGCGCGAGACATCGCCAAGACGACGCGCGGATCGTGATCGAGGAGCGCCGAGCACCGTTCGAGAAAGGTGGGCTCGATCAGATCATCGGCCGCTTGCCATTTGAAGAATTCGCCGGTCGCCAGCTCGACGACGCGATTGAAATTCCAAGCAGCGCCTCGATTTTGCGCCTCGCGATAATAGCGCACGCGGCAGTCGCGAGCGGCGTAGCGCTGGCAGATCTCGGGGGTCGCATCGGTCGATCCATTGTCCGAGAGGATTAGTTCAATGTCGGTGTAGGTCTGATCCAGCACCGAGTCGATCGCCGCGGCGAGAAAACTCGCGCCGTTATAAACCGGCAAGCCGATACTGATTCGAGGTGGCTCTGTCATAGTCGCGCCTAAAAAACGGTCCTCCTTGATAAACTGTGAATTCGCCGTCGCGGTCCCACGCCGACGATGGCGCCGCCGAGCCGTTCCGAGCAGCCCGACCGCGCCCAACCCGCCTGCGCGGGCCGCTTCTTGCTTAGTCGATTTTCCTCGTCAAGTTTTGCTGTTCGGCCATTGCTCAAACGGCGGCCAATGAGGCGCCGGCCGCCTGTTTGGCCATGATCTGGTCGTAAATCCAGAGGTACGTTTTTTCCAAGCCGTCGCGGAGTTTGGTGCTTGGCTCCCAGCCGAGATAGTTTTGGATCAGGGTATTGTCGCTGTTCCGCCCGTTCACGCCCTTTGGCGCGCTCAGGTTGTATTCGCGCTTCAGCTTGATCCCGGCGATTTCTTCGGCGATGTCGACCAAGCCGTTGATCGTGACGAGTTCGCTCGAGCCCAGGTTGATCGGCTCGAGGATGTCGCTGTGCAGGATTCGATCGACGCCATAAGTGCAATCGTCGATATACATGAAGCTGCGGGTTTGGTTGCCATCGCCCCAGATTTCAATTTTGCGGCTGCCGCTGAGTTTGGATTCGATCACTTTGCGGCAGATTGCGGCGGGCGCCTTTTCGCGGCCCCCTTCCCAAGTCCCCAGCGGGCCATAAACGTTGTGAAAGCGGGCGACGCGGGTCGCCAACCCATAGTCCTCGCGGAAATGGCGGCACATCCGCTCCGAAAAGAGCTTCTCCCAGCCGTAGCCGTCCTCGGCCAGCGCCGGATAGGCGTCCTCTTCCTTCAGCGCGACGACGTCGGCGGAACGTTGTTTGTCGGCGTTGTAGACACAGGCCGAACTGGCGTAGAAAAAGCGCTCGCAAGCCGAATCCTTGGCGGCCATCAGCAGATGCGTGTTAATCAGCACGGACAGCATGCAAAGGGCTTTGTTGTTCTCAATGAAGCCCATTCCGCCCATGTCGGCGGCCAGATTGTAGACTTCGCTCGCGCCATCGCAAGCCGCGCGGCACGCGGCCAAGTCCTTCAAGTCGAGAACCATGTTCTCGACCTCTTCGTGCACTTGATACCATTCCTCGAAGGGCTTGATATCGACCGAGCGCAAGTTCGTATAACCTTGCTCGCGGAGGTAGGTCAGCAAATGGCCGCCAATAAAGCCGCCGCCGCCGGCGACCAGAATCAATTGGTTCTTGGACATGATCAAACTAGGGTTCAATAGGAAAAAAGGGAAGGTAACAATTAGGATTGGCTCAATCGATGTCTTAGGGAATTGCGTTACGAGGTCTCGCGTTCAGCCCGGCCTCCTCCGCATGCGGCCGGGCCTCGGCCGCGTTCGTCCGCACGGTCTCTTCCGCGTGCATGACCACGGTCTCGCTCAAGCTGGATTCTCGCGGCGGCGCACGCTTCTGTTCAGGCTGGACCGGCTCCGCGACGATCCTCTGCCGCGCGAACTGTGTCGGCGGACGCCACGGCATGAGCCACTTGCGCGCCAAGCTGCGCGCCAGCTTGGCGAGGTACGTCGAGTTGGTGACGAGATAGCGCTTCCACAGGCGGTGCGGTTCTTGACCGAGCCGGTACAGCCACTCGAGCCCCCAGCCTTGCATCCAACGCGGCGCTTGCGGCTTGATGCCTGCGTGAAAATCGAAGGCCGCCCCGACGCAGATCAACACGGCGGCGAGCCGCTCGCGAAAGGCGACGGCAAACTCGTCCTGCTTGGGGCAGCCAAGTCCGATGAAGACGATCCCTGCCCCGCTGGCTTGAATCGTCTGAACCAGCGTCTCCGCCTCATCCGCGGTCAAGGGCCGAAACGGAGGCGAGACCGCACCGGCGATCTTTAACCGCGGAAAGCGCTCGGTCAAGGCCGCGATCAGCTTTTGCAAGACCTCGTCGTTCGCCCCCCCGTACAGAAAAATGGGCACGCCGCGCTCGGCCGCCGCATGGCAGACGTGCAACGTCAGATGGGGTCCATAAACTCGCTGTTTCAACTTCGCGCCATGCAGCAAGTTCAGCGCCCAGCGGACCGGTTGACCGTCCGGAGTGATCATCTCGAACGAATTCGCCTTCGCACGCATCGCAGGGCTGCCGGCGAAGGTCATCAAGGCATGGACCGCATGCGCGGAGACGGCCGCCGAAGCGCGCTCCTCGGCGGCATGCAAAATCGCCGCGGTCGCTTCGGCATAGGTCGTGGCGCTCACGCCGACGCCAAAAAGATCATACTTCCGCGGCCAGAATTCGGGCACGGCGGCGTGCGCTTGCGCGGCGACCGCGTGCGGCGGCGATTCCGATTGGTGACTTTCCAAATTCAACGCGTCGATCCTCACGATAATACTCCAGCGGTCAGCGCGGCGGTCGCGCGAGGAAGATGGGGAGAGTCGCCAAACGTGGTTCGCAGCAGATAACGTCCCACGCCCGCCAGCGAATGGCGCTCGAGCACGAACTCGCGCAGCCCTTGCGCCATTGTTTGAAGCTGCAGTTTGTTGGCCAGCGCGCGGCGAATGGTCTGATTCAAATCGCTCGCGCCAGGAGCATACAAAAAGCAATTCTCGCCAGGGACGAAATCATGCATGATCGGCGGCTCCGAGCGGTTGATTACCGGGATGGAACCGACGAGCATCGATTCATAATGTCGAAAGCCGTTGTACCCGTAGCCTTGCGGCGATAAGGTCAGCCACGACCGGCTCATCAGGTCGAGATACTCCGGAAACGGGAGGCGCCCTTCGACGATTCGCACGCGGACCCCTTCGGGCTCAAGTTTTCGGACCTCGGCCAGCGCCGCGCGCCGCTCCTCGGAGTTCACCGCGCCGGCAAAGAACAGATCGATGTCTTTCTCCGGCGGCGGCGAGATCGAATATCGGTCGCTGGCGACCCAATAGGGTAAAAACTTAAAGCGGCAGCCGGCGTTGTGCCCGACGGCCAACTGCCGCTCATGGTCCGTTTCGCGCAAATTCGTTTTGAAGTAGAAACTGGCGCAGGTCAGGCTGCGGAGAAAATCGAGGAGCGTGTCGTGCGCATCGTAGCGGTCGAGCACAATCACTTGAGTATTGCGCCGCGACAACAGGCCGTTGAGCGCGGCCGAGATAGGGCGGAAACGGAGCAACCGCGCCGCCGCCGAGCGGAGGATCCGCTTGCATCGAGAAGCGTCATGGCTCCAGCCAAAATCGATCGCCGGCAGCACGATCAGATCGTATTTGGCCGCGGCCAAGCGAGCGAAAATCCGCGGCCACGCGCGCCAGCGCAGCCGCGTCGCCGCGCCAGCCGGGGTGAACGTGCGCCCGGTCGGCACGTGATCGACCGCGCAGCCGCCGATTTCGGCGAACAAGTTGTCTTGGCCCACCAGCAGAACCGAGAGGGGCGGGCTGGTCGCCGGCGCGTTTTTAATCGGCGTCATGACACCTCTCCACAGGCGAGCGGTTCGAGATGCGCGGCGCGCTCCGGCCAACGCCGCACCAGCGCTTGCTGATAGATCTCCGTCAGCAATTCATAATTCCGCTCGGCGGAATAGCGAAATTCATATTCGGCCCGCGCCCCTTGGCGCAGGCGCAGTTGCGCCGCCGGATCGTCCCAAAATTGCCGCACCACGTCCGCCAACTGCGCGGCGTCGTCCGGCGCGAAAAGCGCGCCGGTTCGATCCGGCTCGATCAGCTCTTCCATCGCGCCCAAGCGCGATCCGATAACCGGCGTGCCGACCGAGAACGCTTCGACCAGCGTCTTCGGCAAGCCTTCGTACCAGGTCGAAGGCAAGATCAGACAGGCCGCCATTTGCATGGCGCGCTGGACTTCTGCGGCAGTTTGGGATCCGTGCCATTGAATCGCCGGTTGGCGCGCCGCCGCCTGGCGCACTTGCTCGGCCAGCGGCCCGTCGCCAATGATTCGCAGCGGAATCGCGTCGCCGAGCAACTCCCACGCGGCGAGCAACGGCAAAACTCCCTTTTCGACCGAAAGCCGCCCCACGAACAGCGCAAAGCCCCCTTCGCCGCGGCCCACGGCGGGCGATTCATAAACAAAGTTCGGTTTGACCGCCAGCTTTTCCGCCGGCAACCCGCCGCGGATAAAGAGCGACCGCGCGAACTCGGTCAAGGAGATGTACTGATCGACCGATCGCCGATACGTGTTCAGCAACCGATGCAACGTGAGCGAAGCGGTCAAGGTCGCCGTCGCCAGTCGATCATCGCGATAACACGCGTGGCGAATCGCCGGCCAAGGAACGCGCCGACCGAGACATTCGGTGCAAACTTGAGCATTGCGCAAAAAGGTGGCTTGCGGGCAGAGGAGGCGAAAGTTGTGCAGCGTTTGCACGACCGCCGCGCCCGCCTGCCGGACCGCGTAATAGGCGGCCGGCGAGATCAGCGGAAACGTGTTGTGAAAATGAACCAGTTCGACTCGCTCGCGCTCGACGCGGGCGCGCAGCTCGCGGGCGATCCGCCGATTCCAGAGCGTTCCACAGGCCAAGGCGAGCTTCGAGCGCTCGCGGATCGAGTCGTTGTGAATCGTATAGGTGAGAACCTCATGTCCGCGCGACTCCATCAGCGCTGTCTCGTCGGCAAAAACACGATCTTCGCCGCCGGGCTGCTGATAGTAGTTGTGGCAAAACAGGATTTTCATGCGCCCCCTCCTAGCGCCGGCCGCGACGGCGATTCGGCCGGCGCGGTGGCCGGAGCCGGCATCGCCAGACAGAGGCCTGCCAACAGGAAGAAGGGGATGGCGAGATGCGGAGTTTCGAACAAATTGTCAAACTGAGCCCGCACCACGACAAACGCCCAGAGACAAAGACCAAACAAGTTGCCGCTGCGGCGATAGGCGCGCCACAAGGCGAGCCAGAGCGTGCCCATCAAGGCATAGAACAGCGCGACCCCCACCCAGCCGGTGTAGCCCAGCGCGAACATGGTTACATTGTGCGGCGTCCGGAGCGGAAAGTCGTCAACGATGAACGGGTTGAGCGTCCAGATGGGATAACCATAGCCGGCCCCAAACAGGGCTCGTTGCGGCGATTGATGGACCATGCCCCAGATGTTTTTCCACCAGGTTTCGCGCCATTCGACGGTGGCAGCGCGAGTCTCCAGATTGGGCGAAGCTTGTTCGGCCCCCTTCGGGTCAAAGATGGCCCAGGCCTGGGCCGCCAGCGCGCGGACGGACAACTCTTGTCCGCCGCGATTGGGAATCGGCGGCAGCCGCACATCGGTAATCCAGCCGACCGCCAGCAGCAAGGCCAGCGCCGCGGCGAACTTCACCGCTTGCCAGACGCGGCCTGACAAGAAAATCCACAGCGGCACCGCCACCGCCAGGCCCACCCACGAAGCGCGGCTTTGCAAGGCGAGCAAGATGAAGCCGTTGAGCACCAGCGCCAGATTGCTCAGCCAGCCGCGCTGCTGAAAGATGATCAGCGCCAGCAAGAACACGGCCGTCCAATTGGGCTGACCAAACCAACCCATCTCGACCTCTTCGAGCGAGTCGGTCAATCCGAGCGGCGACAGAACGAACACGAACAGCAGCCCATACAAGCCGTTCACCACGGCCAACGGCACAATCACGCGGCTCAAAAACTGCGGGTGCCGGCGGCCCAAGTAGACGCCGGCCCACAAGAACAGCGGATAAACATTAAAGATCAAACATTGCAGCGTGACGGCGGGCAAGTGTCCGCTCGCCAGCCCGCGCAACATTTCAAACGTGCCGTAGCCAATCGAGAGCAGCATGCACCAAGCGAGGCTGCTCCAGCGCGAGGCCTCGAACAAGGAGCGGATTGGCTGCCCAAAGATGGCGTTCGTGCGAAGCAGCAGAAAGGCGACAAGGCCGATATCGCCAATAAAAACTGGCCGCACTCCCAGATGCGCGAAGGCCCGCTCCAAGATCATGTAACCGACCAAGAGCGCGACCGTCAGCCGGTCAGACCATTCCCAACGCACGCGCGGCACGGCGTAATTCATGCGCGTCCCTCCGCCGTGGAAAGGCCTGACGAAGGGGGCCCGTGTGTCCAAACGTCGGCGACCGCGGCCGCGGCCAGGTAGATAAAGCAGACCGCTCGCGACACGCCTGCCGCCAACGGCACGGCGAGCGCCTGATAGCGGCCGTACAGCGCGTACGCGGCGATCGCCAGCGCGACGATCCCTAGCACGTTGCCGATCGTGACCTGGTGGGGCTTGCCGCGCCCGCGGAGAAAGCCTTCGGCCAACATCGCGCACCCGTTCAATGCCAAGGCCGGCAGCAGCGCCCGCGCGAAGGGGATGGCGGCGCGGAACGCTTCGCCGAACACCAGCAGCATCATCGGCTCGAGCAACAGCGCGAAGGCCAGCGCCGAAACGACCTGAAAGAGAACCAGCGCGCCGCCGGCCGCGATGATCCGCCGCCGGCTAGGCGAATAGTCTGGCCGCGCGCCGACGTTAAACGCGAACAGTTCTAGCGTGGCCGGCACCACCAGCATCAATCCGGCGGTCGGCACGGCCGCCGCATAATTGCCTTGCGCGGTCAAATCGGCCAGCCACAAGATCAAAAGCGCATCGAGGCGGCCGTAGAAATTGTTCGCCAGAATGCCCAGCGTATAAGGAATTCCTTCCTTGGCGAGCGCTCGCAGCGGCGGGTTCGACGCGCCGCGCAGCGAGATCCGCGGCCCCGTGAAGACTTGCACGATCAGCCCGATCAGCGATGCCAGCACCACGCAGAGCACGGCCGGCAAGAGCGCGTGCTGGCCGTTCATCCACAGGATGACTAGGAACAACGGGACCAGCGCCGCCGCCACGAGCCGGCAAAAGTTGTAGCGCGCAAACGAGCCGCTGCCGTGATCGACCGCGAGCAACGCCAACCGCATGTGATCCCAAGGGAGCACCAGCGCCCCAACCATGCACATCGGCGCGAGATAATGCTTTTCGGCCGGCAGCGCGATCCATGCCAAGGCCATTACCAACACCGCGGTCGAAATGCCTGTCCCGAACCCAAATCGCAAGGCGGTTCGGCGCAGCGTGGCGAGCGACTCGCGGCCGGCGGCAGCGCGCCGAGCG
>DASRSE010000212.1:0-19754 GCA_035656655.1 Pirellulales bacterium | reverse complement strand
TGATGTGCGTGGGCTAAGGCTTCGGCGGACTCCAGGCCCCACCGCGCGACTTCCAGAAACGGCGTTTCCGACCGCGTGGCGGCGGGCGCGACGGCGGCAGGAGCCGGCTCCCGATCGGAGTCGCTGCTCGGCGCGGCGGGCGCGATTTTTTCCGCGAGGCTTCCCCCCTCGATGTATTGCATGGCATAGTACGACACGCCGTTTTCCGCTCCGACGGCAAAAATCGGCACAATGTTCGTATGATGCAGGTGCGCGACGGTTTCCGCCTCGCGGCGAAATCGTTCCAAGGCTTCTTTGTCGGCAACCGCTCCAAAGCGCAACACTTTGAGCGCCACGAGCCGCCGCAGCGACAATTGCTCGGCCTCATAGACGACCCCCATTCCGCCGCGGCCGAGTTCGCGGAGGATGCGAAAATCTCCGAGCACCGTGGGACTGCTGGCCGGCTTGGCCGCTTGGTGGATGAACTCGATGCCGGCGAGACACTGCTCCAATTGAGCCGCGAGCGCCGGATGGTCGGCGTAGAGCCGCTCGCGATCAAGGGATTGGCCGCGCTGCAGGTCGGCCAAACAGCGGTCCAAAATCTGCACTAATTCGCTGGCAGCCTCGGTCGTAGGCAAAGCCTGCGTCGGCTCGGCGCTGGCGTTGGATTGCGAGCCGTGATCTGCTCCGTTCGGTTCGGTCATAGCTGCGCGCTCTCGGTTTGGCCGGCCCTTATTTTGTCCCACGCCGGGAGAGAAAACAGCCCCCCTTCAACAAAGGGCCGCGGCCGCGGGAAATGTCACGCAATAGACGGAAAAATTCTTTGAAATCGGCCGGCGGGTTGCCGCGAACGGGCTAGCACGCCGGCCGCGGCCGCGCGGCAATTGCGCCGGGGCGCTTTCAACAGCCAATCCGGCTTTGCCGGATTGCGAGCGGCCGGTTGCAAACGGCCGCGCACCGCTCGCCTTGTGGGGCCGGAACCAAAAGGGCCTGAGCAAGAACCACGGTTTTTCGGCCGCTCTTTAGCCGATGAAGACGCGCGGACGGCGTTTGGAGTCAGGCTCGGCTTTGCGAATCAGCTCGCGGACCATCCACGGCACATTCCCTTCGCCGAAGACGACGAAGCTGATGCTGGCGGCCATCGGGTTTTCGTTCGACCAGCCGAAATGAACCTCCGGCGGCGCGCCGGTCCGCGCCAGCTCGAGCGCGATGCTCGCGATCACATGCGCCACCGACACGCAACTCTTGACCGAGATGATAAAGCGGTCTTCGCGCTGCGTGATTTCCATGAGCGGATTGTGCTGAAACTCGCTCGGATCGCCCAATTCGGCTTCGATGAACACGATCGGCACCTCTTGCGGAATCCGATGCTGCAAGCGGATCGCCTGCTCCTTGCGGACCAGATCGCGGCTGCCTGGCCGATGCGGCACGAGCACCGGAAACTCCAAATGCTTGAGCGAGTCCCAGAGAAAATGCGACTGGATGTCAACGAACTCGAACCCGCCAAAGCGGAGCTCCATGCTCCGCCGCGCCCGCGACCAAAACGACAGGCCAATCACCGAAACAATAAAACAACTGGCGATTTTCAAGCCGTCGGGCCGTTCGAACATGTTGGCGGCGGTCGTGTAAAAGAAGACGCCCGTAATCAGGACGTAAAACCAGGGGATGCGGCGGATCAGCGATCCGGTCGCCTTGTGGAGGTGATCGATCACCGTGGCCACGCACGCGCTCGAAATCAACACGAGCACGCCCGTCGCATAGGCGCCCCCTTGGGCCTCCACGTCCGCTTGAAAAATCAGCGTCACCGTTAGATTGATCGCCGTGAACAAAACCACCAGCGGACGCACGACGCGCGCCCACTCCGGCGCCATGCCATAGCGGGGCAAGTATTGCGGCACCAAGTTCAACAAACCGGCCATCGCGCTGGCGCCGGCAAAGCTGAGAATCAGCACCGTCGACAAATCGTAGATCGTGCCAAACTTCTCGCCGAACCACGGGGAGATCTTGATCGCGCTTTGGCCATGCGCCAAAAATGCCAGCGCCCGCCCTTCCGCCAGCCCTCCTTTGCCCAATTGGATCGGGTCAATCAAGGTGGAGGTGATCAGCGACGAACAGAGCAGCAGCACGGACATCAGCACGGCTGCCGTCACCATCAATTTGCGCGTGTTGCGAATCCGGCCAGCCGGCCGCTCCGGATCGTCATCCGCGTTCCCTCGGATCAGCGGCATCACGGCCACGCCGGTCTCGAATCCGCTCAAGCCCAGCGCCAGCTTTGGAAAGATGAGCAAGCAGATCGCCACAATGGCCCACGGCCCCGTCCCGCTGACCCAGTCGGGCACGTGTTGAATATGCCAATTGCCCGCTTGAATGTTGGCGAACCACTGTTCGAGCAAGCCCGGATGTATGATCAGATGCCAGAGACATGTGCAGATCACGACGGCATTGAGCGCGAGATAGACGCCGACGATGACCACGGCCATGCTGATCACTTCGCCGAAGCCGCGCATAAAGCTCGCGCCCAACATCACCAGCAAAAACATGGTCAGAAACAATTGCTGCTTGTGCTCGCCGAGGTCGAGGACGAACTGCGGCATGTGCGCGAAGAACGGATTATGAATCAGGTGGACCGAAGCGTCGGCCGCGCTGAGCGTTTTCGTGATCACAAAATCGGTCGCCGCGAAGCCCAGCAAGATCAGGACCAGCGTTTTGCCTTTCCAGCCGTGGACCAGATTCTCGAGCATCGCGATCGAGCCTTGGCCATGGGGCGACTCGCCAGCCACGTGCGAATAGACCGGCACCGCGCCGAATAGCGTCAGCAGCACCAGAACAATCGTGGCCAGCGGGGCAAGAATGCCGGCCGCGTCGAAGGCGATCGAGGGCTGATAGCCGAGCGTGCTGAAATAGTCGACTCCGGTCAAGCACATCACCAGATACCAGGCGCTCTGATGCCACACGTGCGAAACGACAGGACGTTTAGAAGTCGCCGAAGTGGCGATATGCGGCGGCGGAACGACGTGCGGCGATTCCTGTGGTGCCATAGGTCAGCGGCGGAAAAGACGGTGCAGCAGGCCGAACAAGATCGAGGTAGACCGGTTGCTGGAAAGAAAAGAGCCCATTTCCGCCTGCGAGAATCTTATCGTGTGCGGCAGGCCGAGTCCATGACGGCTTAAAAGGCAATCCCGCCAGTTTGACATTCGCCGCGAATGGCGACGAGTCCAGAATCCGAGCGGCCGGTCGCACCGCCGGCCATTCATCAAGGAACGTCGAAAAAAAGGCCGCGCGGATTAAGAACGCGCAAACCATTTGCGCCGCGGGCTGCCCTGGTTCGTCCCCCGGCAATGGCTGTGCGGCCCGCCAACCACACGCGGCGCTGGTCGCTCATCGGGAGAGCGGCATCGCCTCAGGACCAGCAATAGCGCACGAGCAACTTGGCCAAGATCGGCCATCCGCCGTGACGGCCAGGTTCGCGCCCTCGGCCGTCAGGTCGTCGGTGAAATGGGCCATGCCGCCGTCGATCTCGAACGACGAGCCAGAAGGAAGATCGGTCCAGCCAGCGACGCTGAAATCCCTTCCCCCGCCACCTCCAGCGCGAAGGGCCCGCTCGCGGTCGATTGCACCGAGAGATCGAACGTCCCGACCACCGCCAGATCGACCGCCGCCGCGCCGCTGCCGATTGTCAAGGCGACCGTGGCATCGGCGTTGTCGAAATGAATCACGCTCGGCGTCGCGCCGTCGGCGACCGAAATCGAAACGGTCGCATTCGGATCGGTCTCGGACGTATTCCGCATACGTGCTCAGCGACAAGGCATTGCTAATCTACGCGCCATCGGCGTTGGTGGCCATGACGGTGCTAGGGCCGAGCCACATTGGGGCGCTTCAGGTCGAGAATTTTTTCCACTTTGTGTTGATCGAGCGCTTTGAATAACTCCGGCAAGCCTTGCGTCAATTCCAACAACCGTTCTTCGGGATACAGCGGCAATAGCGTATAAAGGTGAATCAATCGGCCGTCCGACGCCGTGATCGGACCGAGCTCCTCAAGATTGATGATCAGCAGCATCGCGGCGAACGGACAGCCAGGCGCGTACGGCTGCGGCGGGTCTTCCGCGGCGAAAATCGCGATCGGCGCGCCCAACCACGATTGTTCGCGGTGCGGATATGCGGCGATCTGTCGCATCGCCTGCAGCGGCCAACCGTGCTGCGGCTGCGCCAGCGTCGCTGTTGTCAACGGCCATTTGGCCGGCAGAAACATCACCAACTCGGCATACCGATACGCTTCGGCGCCCGGCGGGACATTCATCGGCGCATCGCTCATGCCCGTCGTGAACAAGGTGACGTAATTCCGCTTGCTCGATGGCGGAATCTCATGCACTGCAATGGGCGGATCGCTGGTGGGAATGATTTCGACTAGCGCCTCGGGACGGGGCTTGCCAATCTTTTTTGCAAAATAGCCGCATAGTTCGCCGCGGTCCACCGGCTCAGTCAAGTGGTTCGGCAAGGGGGGCAACTTCGCCCCATGCGCCTGGAGATATTCGATCAAGTCGTCGCGACCATGGACCATGGCCCAACTCAGGGCGTTGAAGAATGGAGCTTTTACGTCATTCGGTTCTCCCATGCGCCAATGCAGGTTAACATCAATGCCGACTTCGACTAGCATTCGCACGAACTGAAACGACGCATTGCGGTCGCGCACATTAATCGCCGCAATCAACAGCCGGTCCAAATTCGGATTGGCTCCGCGCTCAAGCAGATACCGCGCAATTGGCACGTTCGCGCCGTGGATCGCCGCCATGAGCGGAGGGCCTTGCCAAGAGGTGTAATCATTGACGTCGAGTCCCTCATCCAAAAAAATATCGACGAGCTCTTTTGAACCTTTTTCTGCTGCTTCGTACAACCAGGTAATATGCGTATCGTAACGAACTTGGATTAAGTCCGAATGCTCGCGTAGTAATTCGCGCACAAGCGAGATGTTATTCTCACGGACCGCGTCGACCATCTTTCGGACGTACGGTATTTTTATCGGGTACATATATGCTATATCTCGGTTTTTAATTAAAGCCAGTAAAAGCAAATCCGGGATGGCTTTCCCACCATTTCCCAATTTTCGCAACTTGTTTACTGGGGCTATTCCAACGAGCGACACGGCTGTCCATCGCGCAGCGCCCGCTTTGCTTCGCCGGCGCTACTTCGCCTTCTCGATCCGATAAAGGGCTTTGTCGGTGCGGAGAAAGAGAGCGTGATCGAGGGCGATGGGCGAGGCCATGATGGGCCGCCCCAGGTCGCTATTTCCGAGCGATTTGAATTCCTTGCCCGGCTGAATCACGTGGGTCACCCCTTCTCGGCTGCAGACGTAGATCTTGCCGTCGGCATAGAGGGGCGACGAGGAAAAATTGCCCCCCAGCCGCTGGCGATAGTGCTCCTTGCCCGAGACCGCGTCCAGACAGGTGAAGATTCCGCCATCGCTCATGAAATAGAGTTCGTCGCCCACGAGCAGCGGCGATGGCATCGTCGGCGCGCCCTGTTTGAAGTGCCACACGATCTCCGGCTGCGATTGGCCTTCGTAGCGAATGCCGAGCATGTCAGGCTTCATGAATCCGGTGCTCATGAAGAGCATTCCGTGGCCGGCGACCGGCCGCGGCGTGATCGAAAAGCCGAGCATGCCATACGACATTTTCCAAAGTTCGCGCCCTGTCGCCGGATCGTATCCGTACAACCAATCGGCGCCGGGCGCGATCAGTTGTTCTTGGCCGTTGACGTTGACGATCAGCGGCGTGCCGTATGATTTTTTGAGTTGCGGATCGGACCGCAACTCGCCCGATCGAGTTGTTTTCCAGAGGACCTTGCCGGTATCTTTGTCGAGCGCGGCGACGTATTGCACATCGCTGCCGTCGAGCATCACGATCAGATCGTTCTTCCACAAGACGGGCGAGCCGCCCGGCCCGTTTTCGTGCATGCAGTGCAGCTCGGTGTTCCGCCACAAGATTTCGCCCGTCGCGCTGTTCACGCAGACGGTGCCGAACGTGCCAAAGTGGCAATACAAGCGGCCATCTTGCAGAATCGGCGTAGGGGAGGCATAGCTATTGAGCGTGTGAACCCATTGTGGATCTTTTTCGGTCATCAGCGACACGTCGCGCAAGATCTTGCCGGTGTCGCGCGCGACGCAGACCGCGCGAAACTCGACCTGATCAAGCAACGTCAGCGGCTGTCCCCCGGTGTTCGCTTTCAAGCGCTCCTTGGCTTTGACCGGATCGGCCGGAGTTTCCAACGCGGTCGTTAGCCAAATCAGGTTGCCATCGACGTCGGGCGACGAATAACCGCGGCCAGGCAATTCGGTCTTCCACGCGACGTTTTTTTCCTCGCTCCACGTAATTGGGAGATCGGTCGCCGAGCTATGGCCTTGACCATCGACGCCGCGCCACTGCGGCCAGTCGGCCGCGCGCGACGTCAGCGAACAAACGACGAGCAGACCGAGCGAAATCAACAGACCGCGGTGCAACGTAAGTAGTGGACGCATGGGGGACCGAGACAGTTGAAGGCTAGGGCGAAGGGACGGTAGGATACCCCAGAGTAACCGCCGCGCCGGCTTCTTGCAAACCGGCTCCCGCGGCCTTGGCCGCCGGCAAAGCCAGATTTTGTTTTCAAACTCCTCCACGCGCCGCGGCGCGGTTCGCCTACTATTCGACCAAACCGATGCGTGCCAAAAAATATTGGCTCCTGAAAACCGAGCCGGAATCGTTTTCGATTCAAGATTTACAGAAATCGCCGCGGCAAACGACCTGCTGGGATGGCGTCCGCAATTATCAAGCGCGCAACTTTTTGCGCGACGAGTTTGCGATCGGTGATCCGGTCCTGTTCTATCACTCGAGTGCGAGCCCGCCGGCTATCGTCGGCACCGCGGTCGTGGTGCAAACCGGTTATCCGGACCCCACCGCTTTCGATCCGAAGAACCATCATTACGACCCGAAGTCCTCGCGTGAGAACCCGACCTGGTACCTGGTCGATATTCAGCTCGAGCAGATCTTCGCCGCGCCGTTGGCGCTGCCGCGGCTGCGCGAGGTCGCCGCGCTTCAGGAGATGGTGCTGCTGCAAAAGGGCTCGCGGCTGTCGGTGCAGCCGGTCCGGCCCGAAGAATTCAAGGCGATCTTGAAATTAGCGAAAGAATCGCCGCGCAAACAGAGCTGAGGCAATCTGGCTATCAGGCCGCCGTTAGCTCTTATCATGTCCGCGTCGGGCACACTTCGTCATTCCCGCCGATCGGACTTCGTCATTCCCGCGCAGGCGGGAATCCAGCGTGGTTGGGGTTCGGCGCGGTGTTGGCAGGCTAGGCTTCTGGATTCCCGCCTGCGCGGGAATGACGGAAAGGCAACTGTCCGGTCATTGGCGAGGATCCAGCTTCGTCATTGGCTACGATCGGGCTTCGTCATTCGCGACGATCAGACTTCGTCATTGGCGACGATCGGACTTCGTCATTCCCGCGCAGGCGGGAATCCAGCGTGGTTGGGGTTCGGCGCCGAGTTGGTGAGCGTCGCTTCTGGATTCCCGCCTGCGCGGGAATGACGGAAATGGAACTGTCTCGTCAACCACTGTCCCGACATTCACTGCCCCGTCAACCACTCTGTTCTGTTTCACCTAGGCGTTATTCGCGTCGGTGCGCGAATAACGAGACTTCGAACAGCTGGCCTTGATGCCTGGCTAGTGGACGATGATCGGCTAGCGAACGAGGATCGGCTAGTGGACAATGATGCAGCCGCGGTCCGGCTTCTCGCAGCAACCCACCGGCGGCGGCCCACACTGCAACTGGTCGCAGCGCGTGCCGGTCGGCCGGACGGGGCAGCCCTTGGGGCAATAATCGTCTGGGCAGCAGCAGTTGGCCGAGCAACCGCGCTCGCACCAGGTCGTGCCGTCGCCTTGCTCGAAGCGGATTTGCCAGCCGCCGCCGAGCGAGCGATACAAATCGATCAGGTTCAGATCGACGTCGCCGGCTGCCTGCGTCGCCGAGTCTTGTTGCGTGACTAAGAAACTTTGAATATTGAACACGCGGTTGAAGTCGGCGCGGCCGCTTTTGTAAAGCTCCAGCACCAGATCATTCGCCTTCTGGGCGGCGTTCACGCCGGTATTCAAGGCCCGTGTCCGTTGCTGCGACTTGAGAAAGCCGACGATCGCGTTTTCAGCTTCTTCGTTCGCGTTCAGCACCACGTTTTGATAGTTGGCGGCCAACTCTTGAAACCGCCCTTGTTGAACGACTACGTTGTTTTGAATGCGCCCGTAATTCAAGATGTTCCACCGCAGCGATGGTCCGATCGACCCATAACTGGCTTGCGAATTGAACAGGTCCTTGAAGTTGGCCGCTTCGACCCCGATCGTACCAATGATCGAAATGTGCGGATACAATTCGGATTCGGCCACGCCGATTTGAGCGCTCTGGGCGGCTAGCTCGCGTTCCGCACGGCGGACGTCGGGCCGCCGCCGCATCAGATCGCCCGGAATTCCCACCGCGACTTCCACCGGCGGGGTCGGAATCGACGCGGCAGGCCAGGTCTTGGTAAGGTCCTCCGGATAGCGGCCGAGCAAAATGCAAAGTCGATTGTTCGCACGGCGCAATTCTTGTTCGAGCGCCGGAATGAGGGCTTCGGTTTGCGACAGGTTGGTTTGGGCTTGTTCCAAGTCGATTTCGTTGCCCGCGCCGTTTTTGAAGCGCGAGTCGGCGATATCATAACTTCCGCGAATCGCTTGCACGTTTGCAGCCGCCAGTTCTACGCGCCGCTGCAAGGTGCGGATTTCGACGTAGTTGGTCGCTACGTCCGACAGCAGCGTGACGAGCACATCGTCGTAGTTTTCGATCGAAGCATCGAGCAAGGCATCCTGCGACTCGATCGCACGGCGAAAGCGGCCCCAGAAATCAAGTTCCCAGGCGAGGTTAAAGCCGGCGTCGAAATTATTATAGCGGCGCGGCGCAAAGGCCGTGGTCGCCGTCTCGCGGCTGTTCAAATCGCGCATGTAGTCGGCGTAGGCTTGTTGGGTTTGCGGAAAAATGTTGCCGACCGAAATCGCCAATTGAGCGCGCGCTTGCAAAATCCGGAAGCCGGCCACGCGGACCGTCAGATTCTGGTCGTAGGCCTCATGGATCAAACCGGTGAGGGTCGGATCGTGAAAGACGGTCCACCAATCGGCGTGATCGACCGTTTCATTGCGCAGCCGCTGGTCCCCCGCGTCGATCCATTGCTTCGCCACCGGAGCGCACGGGCGCCGATAGTTGGGGCCGACTTCATGGCCGTTGTGGCACCATTCGTGCAAACTCGCGCAGCCGGACACTAGCAACAAAGCCAGCGCGGCGGCCGTCGTGCCGAGTCGGCGCGCAACTGGAATCGGGGCGGCGACGCGGCTGGAGACAGTGCGGCGGCTCGCAGCAAGGGCAAATGCAATCGGCATGGGGGGCTCGGCGGCAGGAGGAACAACCGCCCAGCCGGCGAAGACCGGTCTCCTGGCAACGGTTGTGCGGCTTGAGCGGAGACGCCTTAGATCGAGACTTTCCGATTCGACCGTCGCGCGGCGCTCATTGCTTGCATTCGGACTATTCGGTTGAAGCGGCGCGAGCCGGTTAATCTGCACTCGTGTTACGCTACGCCTTACGCAATCGAATCGACGCGAAGCACCGGAAAAACACGGATTCGCGGCATAACCGAGCCCACCGCGCCCCGCGGCGTCGCCCGGATCGGTGGAGTCGTACCCGGCGTGCCACGCAGACGCCTTGGCGAGAGCGGGGCCAGCCAGTGGCGGAAAGGGCTCGCGGCGCGAGCCCGTCCGGCTCCTACAAGCTGAAAAAGCGGTAGACTTTGCCGCGGCCGCACTCATCTTGACGCCGGCTAGACTCGGTTTCTATACTGACGGCATACCTATCTCATGGCTGGCAAAGAGTTTTGGTCAATCCAGCCGTTTTCACACTGGCTCGCATTCCGCACCCCTCTCGCGTATGAAAACTGAACGCCGTCACGAACTGCAAAGCAACGAGTTGGCCACGTGGATCAACAAGCACTCGAAATCGATCGAGCCCTATTTCAAGGTCATTTTAGGAGTGCTGATTGCGGGCGTGGTCGTGGCGCTCGCTTACACGTTCATTTCAAATCGCACCCAAGCCAAGGAAGCGGCCGAATGGGACAAGTTCTTTGAAGGCTCCAAAGAATCGCTCGGCGGAATCACCGAACGCTATTCTGCCAACAGCGCCCTGGGCGTCATGGCCCGGCTGGCGATCGCCGACACGAATTTGCAAGACGGGCTAGCCAGCCTATTCAAAGACCGCGGCGAGGCCAACAAGAATTTGAAACTGGCGCTCGACGACTATACGACGGTCGCGAGCGACTCGCAGGACGTGGTCCTCGTTCAACTTGCGCACTGCGGCAAGGCCAAAGCCGAAGAGGCCCTGAACGAACTCGACGCCGCACGGAAAGATTATCAATTCTTAGTCGATCAAGGCAAAGACGCGATTTTCGCCGATTATGCCAAACAACGGCTCACCGAATTGAACCGCCCTTCGATTAAGGATTTCTATGATCGCGTGGCCACGTTCAATCCGAAGCCCTCGACCCCGGAGTTGAAGTCGCCATTTGGAGGCCTGCCCGACGCAACGACCCTGCCAGGCTCGCTCTTGGACAAATCGAACTTGAACAATCTTCCAGCGACGCCGCTCGATAAGAGCCCGGCCGACAAAACGCCGTCCGACAAGGGACTCGATCTGCCGCCACTTTCGCCGCTCGTGCCGCCGCTTGATAAAACGCCGGCCGACAAAGGCGCCACGGACAAAGGAGCAACGGACAAAGGCGCCACGGACAAAGGCACAACGGACAAAGGCGCGACCGATAAGCAGCCAAGCTCGCCATCGGACGCTAAGCCGACCGAGCCGCCGGCCGCTGCGCCTGCTGCCAATTCGGCGGACAAACCAACCGCAAAGCCCTCTGAGGCCAAACCGGCCGAGCCGAAATCGGACACGGAAAAACCGGCCGAGCCCCATGCGCCCGACAAAAAATAGCGCGCCCTGCAGTCGAGTGGGCCCACTTCATCTTTCCCACACGCCGCGCGTCTGCTCGTATGTCCGCTGATCCGCCACCCCCTTTCCCCGCGCCGCCGGTTCCCAAGACGGAGGCCGAACTGCCGCGCGCCTCTGAAGCCGCCACGGCGCAGCCGGTCGAGCTGATCCCGGCGCAGCCGGTCGAGCTGATCGTGGCGGCGCCGAGCGCCGGGATGCGGCTCGATAGCTATCTCGCACAACAATTTCCGGCCTATAGCCGGATGCTCTGCCGCAAGGCGATCAATGCCTGTGGCGTGAAGGTGAATAATCGGTACAGCAAGGCGGCCTACCACGTGCAAGAACACGACCGGGTGGTCGTCGTGATGCCGGACTTGCCGCGCCCTGGCCCGACGCCAGAGGACATCCCGCTCGAGATTCTCTACGAGGACGACGTGCTGGCCGCAATCAACAAGCCGCCGGGCATGGTCGTCCACCCCTCGAAAGGACATTGGACCGGCACGCTCTCAAGCGCCCTGCAATTCCATTTTGATTCGCTCAGTTCGCTCGGCGGCATCACTCGGCCGGGCATTGTCCATCGGCTGGACCGCGACACGAGCGGGGTGCTGGTGGTGGCGAAAACCGATTCCGCCCATTTCCATCTGGCCGATCAATTCGAGCAGCGGATCGTATCCAAAGAGTATTTTGCGATCGTGACCGGTTGTCCTGATCGCGACCGCGATTTGATCGATTTGCCGATCGGCATCCATCCTTATCATCGCGAAAAAATGGCGATCCGCCGCGATCATCCCTCGAGTCGCGAGTCGCGGACGATCTACGAAGTGCAAGAGCGATTTGAGGGCTTTGCCGCGCTCAAGGTTTTGCCGCAAACCGGACGGACCCACCAAATTCGCGTGCATTTGGTCAACATCGGCCACGCGGTCCTGTGCGATCGGCTGTACGGCGGACGAGCTGAGATCACGCTCGGCGAATTGCGGCACGACCCCGCGAACACGACCGTATTGCTCAATCGCCAAGCACTGCATGCCGCGCGACTTGCGATCAAACATCCGGTCACCGATAAGCTGCTCGAGTTCGTCGCGCCCTTGCCGGCCGATTTAGAGGCGACCTTGAACGAGTTGCGCCACAGCCGGGCGCAGGCCGCGCGCCGTCGGGCGCGGTAGCCCATTCACACGAGGTCTGGCGAATCGGCCGCGACGGCTCGAAGCGCGAGCGGAGGAAAAACCACCGTCCTCAAAAAGAAAACAGCCGCCGGCGCTCCGCAGAGCGCCGACGGCTGAAAATATCAGAATCGCGGCTCAGAAGCTTATTGGAGCAACTTGAGCACGGCTTGCGGATTTTGGTTCGCGATCTGCAACACCGACGTACCGGCTTGCACGAGCACCTGCGCCCGGGTCAGGTTGGCGCTTTCCGCGGCGAAGTTCGCGTCGCGGATCGTGCTCTGGGCCTGGGTCAAGTTGGTGACCGTGTCGGTCAAGCTGTTGATGTTGGTTTGCAGCGTCGTCGATTGGAACGCACCAAGTCGACCAGCCAAGCTCGCCACTGAGGAGATCACCTCGTCCACGATTTTGGCCGCGCCATTGGCGTCGGTGGCCAAGGCCTTGTCGCCGCCGGAGCGGAGTTGGTAGAGCTTGCCATCGGCCCCGCCGAGGGTCGAGGTATTGACCCCTTGGATGCCGATCGTGGCTTGCTGGTTGCTGACCACGTCTGGACCGAGCTGGAACTGAGCGCCGCCGCCGGTCACGTCGAAATTGAAGCTTGCGCCATTGGAGAGGTGCGAGTTCAACGTGAAGCCGAGGTTGAGCGAAGACGTGTTGAGCGAGATGTTGAGGCCGTCCGAAGTCGCTTGCACGCCGTTGATCCGCACCTCGGCGTCGGCTCCGACCGAGCGGGTCGATGCCGGGGCGCCGCTGATGTTGTTGTCGGTCGCCCCAAAGGTGCCGCTGAGCGCCTGAGCCGAGACGAACGCTTTCGAGCCGTACGCCGTGCTGTTTAGCACCAAGTCCGAGCCATTGACCGTCGCTTTGACGCCGGTCGCATCGCTGGACTGGTTCAAGGCGGTGGCGATCTGCGCGATGGTGGTGCCGTTTCCAAAGTTGAAAGTTTGGAAACCGCTGGCTCCGCCGACTTGCAAGACCAGGTTGGCCGACAACGACCCGCCGGAGTAGGTCAGCCCGGCTTGCTTGGCCTGAGTATCCACATCAATCTGAGCGCTGATCGAGCTCGAGGTCCCGAAGTTGGCCTGATAGATTTGGAGGTCTTGAGCACTGGTTCCGTAGCTGCCGCCGCCGGCGGTCACGGCCGAAGTCGTGCCGGCTGCGAACGTGCCGGTTCCCCCGCCGGTGGTACTTGCGCTGAACACGCCGCCGGCGTTGACCGCCGCAATAATTTGCGTGGTCGTCGAGGTGGCCGCCTTGCTGATGGTCAACGTGTTGGTGGCAGTGGCATAGGCCGCTGTTTCCGATCCGGCGGTCACGGTGTCTTGGAACACGACGCTGACATTGTTGAAGGTGGCCCCGGCGGTGGCGGCCGAAAGCACGAGGCTATCGGCGGCGGCTCCGCCGGCGGCAACCGTGCTGACGGCATGGCCGTTAGTGGTGTTCGCGGCGAAGATCGTGCCGGCGTTGGAGATCGAGGTGCTGAAGACCGCGTTCGCCGAAGTATTCGCGGCGACGGCGGCAACCACGCTCGCGGCGGTCGCGCCGCTGGCGAGAGTGACGGTCAAAACCTTGCTCGATCCGTCATAAGCCGCGGCAGTCGGGCCGGCCGAAGCCGCCACGAAATTGACTTTCACGCCGTTGCCGGAGGTGCCGGTCGACTTATTGGTGAACGAAACGCTCGCGCCGTTGGCGCCGCCGGCGGTCGTCCCGGTCAGAGTCGTACCGTCGGCCGTGTTCGCGGCGAACAAAGCGCCGGAGGTCTGAACCGTCGCGTCAAAGGCGGCGGCCGAAGAGGCGTCGGCGGCAATCGCGGCGGTGACGCTCGCGGCCGTGGCGCCGCTGGCGACCGTGATGGTCAAGACATTGCTCGTGCCATCATAGGACGAAGCCGTCGGACCGCCCGAGCTGGTGACGATCGCAATCGAAGCGCCGTCGCCCGCCGTGCCGTTGGCTTTGCTGGTGAACCCGACCGCGCCGGTCGAGCCCGTGACCGTGGCGGTCGAGGCGGTTCCGTCGCCGGCAACGAGATTGGTCGCGGCAGCCGCGGCCGAGCTCAGCGAGCCGCTGGCCGTCGTGACGACCGAGGGGGTCGCGGTCGTGATGAAGTCCAAGCTGCCGTCGAGGAGGCGGCGACCTTGGAACGACGTCGTTTGCGAAATGCGGTCGATGGCGGCCAATGACGAATCGACTTGCAGCTGATTCGCGGCGATTTGGTCGGAGCTCAAGGCGCCCGTATTCGCCGATTGCGAAACCAGCCCGCGAATGTCGTTCAACAGCGAGCTGACCTGGGTGAGCGCGCTATTGGCCGTGCCGATCAATTGATCGGCCGTTTGGCTATTGGTGATCGCCGCGTTGGTGCTGGTGATGTCGCTGGCCAAGACCTGGCTCGCGATCAAACCGGCTGGATCGTCCTTGCCGGAGTTGATCCGCAAACCGGTGCTCAGCCGCGTCAAAGCGGTTTGCAACGAGTCTTGCGACCGGTCTAAGTTCGTTTGTGCGATGAGTGAACTGACGTTCGTGTTAATACGGGTCATGCCGGACATCCCTCCCAAGTTAAGGACTTGATCCAAGCCGACCGTGCGACGGGGAGTCACCGCACCGGAAAGCTTGGCTGCTGCCGCCGGGTCACTGGACTTCGGCTGGCCAGCCAACTGTGTTTTGTAGGATTGCTGCTTAGCCCAATTTCTCCCCGAGCTTCAAAGACCGGATCGCATAGACGATCGGGTAGGGATGTACTGGGACATCTACGCTATTTCATCGGCCGCGAAGAATGAGTGCTTTAGGCAATTTAGAGGAAATGCCTTCGCATCTTTTCGCTTTCCTATTGTTCTCTTTCGGCCGCTTGCAGTGCTTAAACGCATGGAATCGACCGCAAGTCCCACAACTTCGAGCGCGGCGATCGTTACCAGCGTTACCTTCGATTCGATCGACGCGACCCGCACGGTCGTCCCCATTCCGCCACAATTGCCAACCGCTATTTTCCGCTCGCGAAGTTCGCGGCCGCTAGGGCGCGGGTCGCGTTGGCGGTGGTCGGCCTGCGCGCGCTGCTTATGCCCCGCGTTTCGCGGTAGGGTGGGACAAGCACGGCGCACGCCGTGCGTGGGACCACCATCGCCCCGCGCGGCCTGTTAGAAAACGGTGCGCTGGCATTGGTGGGCCTGCGCTCGCTGCGCGAGCTGGTCCGCACCCTACAAATGGTCCGCACCGCACAACTTGGTCCGCCCCGTACAGGCTCGGTCGCACCTGCGATCTGCGCGACCTCATGGCTGGTAGGGTGGGACAAGCACGGCGCATGCCGTGCGCGGGCCCACCAAGCTGCGAGCGTCGCTGGGCGGATCGTGTCGCGCGCTCGCGGTTTACTGGCGAGCATCGCCATGATTTTTGGCCGGGTGGCGCTGGCGGCGGTGGCTAGCGTGGCGGCCATCTTCGCGCCGGTTGCGCTGGCATTGGTGGGCCTGCGCTCGCTGCGCGAGCTGGTCCGCACCCTACAAATTGGTCCGCACCCTACAAATGGTCCGCACCGTACAAATTGGTCCGCACCATACAAATTGGTCCGCACCGTACAAACCGCACCGTACAAATGGGTCCGCACTCTGCGAGGGGGCCGCGGGCCTGGCGCGCGGCTTACGGACCGACGGTTCCGTTGGGCTTGCCGAGATTCTTGGTGTCCTTCGGCTCGAGGCGGCTGGCCCGCAGATTCTCGCGCTGAATCGCCTCGTAGACTTCTTGGCGATGGACGGGCACTTCCGCCGGCGCATTGATCCCCAGGCGAACTTTGTCGCCGCGGATGTCCACGATCGTGACAACAATGTTGTCGCCGATCATGATGCTTTCGTCGCGTTGTCTCGACAGAACAAGCATCGAGGGGCTCCTTCTTTCTTGCACCCGTGCCGCGCGGCCAGCGATCGCGCTGCGGGAGGGGTATTTTTTCCCGGCAAAACGGCACGCGGCGCGCGGGGTTCAAGCGCGCTCGACGGACGTTGCCAGGAGTTTGTGGGTGGGTATATCGGGGTGGGGTGGGGGATTTCGGCCGTCGACTAAGCACTTTTCTTATAAGCGTACCGCTCGCTGCCCAATTCATATTGGACCGGCAGATCGCCATTGGTAATCACTTGCCGACCTAGTCGTTTCGGCAAGTTGATCACCAGCGGAGCTTTCAGATTCAACGTAATCGCCCGCTCGTTCTTGGCGACAATCGTCAGCACCTGCGCATCCTTCATGTGGTTCAGATCCAACGGCGCCAGCTCGTTGCGATAGACCCGGACTTGATAGTCGGGCACGAAGCGGCGCGGGCTGACCACGGCGAGCGCGATTTCGGGCCGCGTCGCGGATTGCAGCCAGCCGAGCGTCTCGTTTTGCGCATCCGCCAACAGGACCCATTGGCGGCAATCTTCCAAACCGAGCAAGCCGTTCGGAAATTTCAACAAATCGTCTGGTTCGATTTGCACCGTGCCAAACCGTGTGGTGTCGATCTTCATGACCCGCAGCCTACCTTCCTTGAGCGGCCTAAATGCAACTCCGGCGCACACACTAGGGATCATCGGACAGAGTTGGCGGCTTTGGCGAGAAAAAAAGCTTGCCCGCCTGGGGAAATCTCGGTTGGGCAGGCGGCCTTCGGTCGTCCGCCGCGTCCTTTTCCCCAAGGCCGCTATAAAAAGTTGATCAACGATAACTGCGAGATCGTGGCGGCGACTTTCAACGACGCCTCAAAGGCCGACTGCTTGCTCTGAAAATCGATCGAGGCCTGCGCGACGTCGGTATCGATCGCGTTGGACAGCGTCGTTTTCAAATCTAACGTCTGCGAGGTCTGACGCGTTTGCAATGCCGTTAGCGATTGTTGCCGCGCGCCGACTTCCGCTTCCGCATATTGAATCTGCGTGGCGCCGCTGTCCAAGTTATTCAGCGACGTCGTCAAGCTGACCGAGTCATTCGCCAACAGCGCTTGGCGCACGCGCAGGATCGAATCGAAGACTCCGCCGACCGTGGTCGGATTGACATCGCGGCCGCTGATGCGGGTGACGCCCCCGGTCGTCACGGCCGGATCGCTCGCGGACTTTCCCACGGCAATCAGGCCCAGATCATTGGCCGCTTGGCTATTGTTGACCGTGGCCACGCTCAGGGCCGCCGTCGTCGCAGGGTCGCTCGTGACCAGTTGGATGCCGTTGCCGGTCGGATCGAGCTGCGCGGTGACCTGGTGCGCGCCCTGGTTATTCGGATCGTTGTTGATCAGATTCAGCACGTCGTTGACCGTCGTCAGGCCGCCGACGTTGTAGGTCAATTGGGAGCCGTCCTTGCGCGTGATCACGAAATCGGCGGAATTATTGCTGTGAACGCCCGTCCCGTGATTGAAATCGGCCAGCTTGGAATCGCCGGTAAACGTCCGCAGCCCGAGCACGGTGGCGGTTTGCCCACCGTTTTCACCGATCGAAAAATCGCCGCCACTGATCCGCGATTGAATGCTGATGCCGTTGCCACTGGAATTGATCTGCGCCAGCACGCCAGCCGGCGATGTATTTAGCAGGCTGACCAGATCGCCGACGTTTTTCGCCGACGAGAGATCGACGGTGTAAGTCTGGCCGCCATTGACGATTTGCAGCCCGCTCGTCAAGTCGGGCTCAATCCCGCTGCCGCCGGCGGTTGAGCCAGTCAGCGACGCGTCGATCTTCCCCAAGCCGGCATTCGCGGCATTGGTGCTATCGACGGCGCCCAGCGACGCGTGGAAAACGGCGCCGGCCGCCGGATCGCTATTGAGCGCGTTCACAATGTCGTTGGCATTGGTTTGTCCCGCGCGCACCTGAAATACGAGCGTGTTCGCGTTGGCGTCGTAGGCAACCGTCTCATGACCCTCAAGAATCGAAGGATTATTTACGAACGAAACCGCGACCCCGTTCAAGCTCGCCCCGCGCTGCACGGCTTCAAGGTGCAAATCGTTGTTGGCGCCCGCGGAAGTGAGATCGACGGCGGCCCGCGTGCCGAACAGGTCGGCCAGCGGGGTCGTCGCGACCACCTGTGGGTCGAGCGCCGTGCCGACAATCGGCCCGGTGTTCGAGCCCACCGGATGGAGGATTCCGAGATCCGCGGCCGTCGTGCCGCCGTTCACGTCGTTAATCGAAAGCTGTCCGCCGCCGGCCGCATCGAGCGAAACCTGGAGGCCGGTCGCGGTGACTTGAACCGACACGGTGCGGCCCGCCGGCGCGTGCGTTTGCAAGGCGGTCGCGACGTCCCCGACCGTTTCCGCATTCGACAGATCGACGGTGCTCGAATGGGTGCCGTCGGAAATCACGACGCTGCCCAGCGCGATCCCTTGACCGTTGTGCAAGTCGCGGAGCTTGGTGTCGGCGGTGACCTGCGGATCAAGATCGGCGCTCTGAATCGGCGGCGACAAAGCTCCAAACGCTTGCTGCGCCGAGACATTCGTGGGCAAGAAAAAGTTCTGATCGACCAGACTCTGAAGCTGTTGCGAATTGCCGTTGAATGTGACGTAGTTGCCGCTGATCGAAAACGGCGGGGTAGCATTGGCCGAACCGCCGAAAATGTAGCTGCCGTTGAATTGCTGGTTGGCGATATTAACGAGGCTTTGTAGCGAACTGTCGATTTGCGAGACGGCGGCTGTCCGCTGGTCGTCGGTGGCGGTCGTGCCCGAGACAGAAATCGCCGTGGCCCGCAGATTGCTCACCGTATCCGACACGTCGGCGAGCGCCGAGCCGGTGGCATTAAGATAATCTTGCCCGGTTTGCAGATTCGTGGCTACTTGCGCTTGTTGGAGCAAGAGCCCCTTGATGTCGATGGCGCGGAGGGCGGCCGGGGCGTCCTGGCTGGGGAGAGAAATGCGCTGTCCGCTGGAGATTTGCGATTCCAGCGTCAGCAGATCCCCCTCTTGACTCTGAAACTGGTTGATGAGCCGCTGGCCCACCAGAATTTGGCTGACGCGCGTCGTTGGTACGGGAAGGATGGACATGGGGAAGGAGGGGGAATGCGAAATGCTAAGTGCTAAGTGCTAAGTGCTGAAGGGGAGGTTAGATTTGCACGAGGACGTTGAGCAAGTTGTTGAGGGTTGAAATGTATTTGGCGGTGGCTTGATAGGTTGCTTGGTACTGGATCAAATTGACCGCTTCTTCGTCGATGTTGACGCCGCTCACCGAAAGGTGTTGCGACGATAGCGTTTGCTGAAAGGTCGTATTGGTGGTGGCGATCGACGTCGCCAGCGCGGAACCTTGCGCCACCGAGCTGGCAACCCGATCGTAGAGCGTGGCCAAGGTCGCGTTGTTTTGTGATTCCAGCGGCTGATTGATGAAATTGGCAAGGGTTGCGGCATTGCTCGAGTCCGCGCCGATGCCCCCTTGGCTGGCGGCGAATTTGCTCGGATCGTCGATGACGGCTTGATTGATGCCGATCGAAAACGCGTCTTTGCCCGTAAAAAACGTGTTGATTCCGAGCGCCGAGAGGGCGCCGCTGGTGTCGTTCGCAAAGGCAAACTGCTGCCCAGAGTCGGTGCTTTGAATGGACAGCTTGCCGTCCTTCACGGTCGCAGTGACGCCGGCCACCGCGTTGATTTGCTGGGCCAAGTCGTTCAGCGAGGTATCGCTATCGAGGCCGTG
>DASRSE010000211.1:0-5448 GCA_035656655.1 Pirellulales bacterium | reverse complement strand
ATCGGGTCCAAAAATCGCCGAGGCGGTTCCGTTGATCGTAACGCCGCTGCCGGCGGTGATCGTGTAGGGCCCCTGCGAAGTTCCGTCGGCCGCAAATCGATCGACCGAGGAGCCGGCAAAATTCGCGACGTAAAGATTATGGTCGGGTCCCCAAACCAGATCGGCCGGGTTCGAGAGATGCGTGTTGGGCGTCGTATCGTTGGAAGCAAATGTGCCGAGAAACGCCCCGGAGAACAGGTCGTAGCGGAGGATCGAGTTCGCGTATTGACTAGTCACCAAGAGATCGCCATTGGCATCGAGACGCATGCCGATCGCGCCCTGCAAAGGACCATTCGGATCGAACGGGATGAGCGTGCTGAGAAACGCTCCCGTCGCCGCGTCGTAGCGAACGACTTGGCTGCCAAAGTCGTCGGAGACCAGCAGATCGGCGCGGGCGGCGGCGCTCCAACCGAGAATCGCGCAGAGGGCGAGGCATGTGAGGCGGAGCGGTTCGAATTTGGGACGCATCATATCGGAGCACCAAGGTGAGCGTGGAAAAGGATTCGTGTTGCGAGCGCGGCCAACGTGGAAGGAACGAAGGAAGCAACTAGTTTGCGCGGTCGTCAGCGGATCAGGGCTCGGCTTCAAAAGTCCAGCCCCGCAACCGCGGTTGTTTGGGAGCGCTTGCTCGAAAGTTTCTTGCTAGCGGCCTGTTATCCGCCGCGCTCGCGGCTTTGCCGATTTTCTGTTTCACCCGACGCAAAGGGACCCAAGGGAACAGCATCGCCGGCGCAAACTCGCCAAAAAACGGCCTATTTCTCCGCTGGCAGCGGAATTTGACGCTCGATGCGCATTACGGTGGCGGTTCGACGGTCTCGCCCCCGTCGCGCGTCGCGAGCCCGCGCCAGACGGCAAGGTCGATTTCATTGGTGACGAACGAAGTTGCCCCGCCGAGATAGAAGACGTTTACGCCGCCGGCGTGCTTGCTGCGGGCGGCGCGCCAGCCATAGCTGGCAAAGCGGACGCTCAACGGGCCGCTATTGCTCGAAGCGATGCAATCCATCCGCGGAGCATTTGGCGGCAGATAGTGGTTGTAGAGTGTGCAGCGATATTCGCCATTGGCCCAAGAAAAGCCGCGGCGATTCGTCACGTTGTATTGTCCGGCCGCCTGGCAAGCTTCGTCCGTCAACGGCACCGTGAACGTGAACGCATAGTCCGTTTGGGTCGCAGCCGCGGCCGGATCGCCAAGGTTTTCGGGTCCCGTGCCGAGTGTGCTCTCCGAGAGGGCGATCGTTTTGGTGGTCCCATCCGTCACACTTGACAGACGTACCGCCGAGTTGATGAAGAATAAGCCGTCGGCGCTGAAGGGGGTGCCGCCTCCGCCCCCCGACCCAGTGCAGCAGACATAATTGGTCGGTCCAAAACCGGTCGCAACCGGCTCTCCCACATCGGCCGGACAAAGAAAAAGGGGGACGACGCTCGCCACGCCGGTTAGGTTTTGCGGGGTGACTTTCAAATTTGAACCGTACAGCGGAATCGTCAAGTTCAACAAGTTGTGCAACGAGGACTCTTCCAAGTAGGGCGTCAAATGCGCCAACGTCGACCACCGATAAAAGGTGTAAGGAGTCGTCGGCGAACCCGGAAATGGCTTCGAGTCGCTGCCGGTCGGCAAGTGGCCGATTGCACTTTCGAAATTTCTCAAGCCAATTCCGATTTGCCGCAAATTGTTTTGGCACTCCGTACGCAGGGCCGCCGTGCGCACTGCGCCAAGCGCCGGCATCAACAGCGCAACCAAGGTCCCAATGATCGCGATGACGACGAGCAGCTCAACGAGCGTGAAAGCGGCGGCGCTGCGCATGCGAACTCTCCCATTCGGTCGTCGCTTTACGACTTGGCCGTTCCGACGCCACGCAGGACCGCAGGCCGGCGCGCGAACCAGAACAGCGCCAGCCCCAAGAGACCAAGTCCGCCCAGCACGAATGTCGAGGGCTCTGGCACCGCCGCCAGCAACATTTGACTTGGAACGACGAGTCCGCCGCCAAAGGCAAAAATGCCCAGCGGAGCCCCAAAGTTGCCGGCCGATAGGTCGTACCGATAGATTCCGCCGGCGCCTTCTTCGGCCACCCACAGGCTGCCATCGGTGCCAAGCAACATGCTGCCGGGAAAGGTCGCGGTCCCGGTCGAAAAATTGGTGATATAAGCGCCCGTCGGGTCGAATTCAAAAATCAGGCTGTTGCTATTGGAATCGACCAGCAAATTGCCGTTCGGCAAAAACAGCATGCCGGTGGGACCTTGCATCGGATGGGCCGGGTCGGTGAAGCCATTGCCTCCGTCGAGCAGTGCGCCGGGCGTCGCGCCGGAAGGCCCCTGATAGCGGATTACTTGGGCGCCGCCGCCCCCTTGATAATCGCTGACATACAAATTGCCATCGGGTCCAAAGATGCCCGACGGCGAACCATTGGCGATTCCTCCCGAAGTAAAGGAACCCAGATAGGCGCCGGTCGGCGAAAACTGGCTGATCGGATTTCCGCCGTTGAAGTTGGCGACATAGAGATTGCCGTCGGAGCTAAACTGCAAATCGCTCGGTCCAGCCGTATCGCTGGATATGACCGTGTCGTGGTAGGCGCCGCTGGGCAGATCGTATCGCAAGACTTTGTCGTTCAATTGATCGCTCACCCAGAGGCGGCCGTCGGGACCGAGCTGCAAGCCGACTGCCTGCGCGAATCCGCCGCTTTGTTGTGAGATGTCGGCCAGAACGCCGAGAAACGCGCCCGTCGTCTGGTCATAGCGCAGGATCTTGCCGCTGGTGTAATCCGAAACGAGCAAGTCGGCGCGCGCGACCGTGGCCGAGAGAGCGGCGCTCGCGGCAAACCAGAGCACGGCCGCGCGAGCAATCCTCAAGGAAAAATGAGCGGACATTAGCAAACCTCCTTTTTGTGGGGGACAAAGATGCCAAATCAAGTCGAAAAAGCTAATCACTCAAACATACATATAATCAAACAACTATTTGAATCTTGTAGCGGCGTGGAGCGCGATGGGACTGACACGGGAAACGCTTCGCGGACTCGCGCGGCCCTGGGCCGACTGCGTTCTTGCGCTGACGGGTTCAGCAATCAAGGATTGCCGTACTCCGATATCGCCGCGCGCGAAGCGGATAGAGTTTCGGTGGGAATGAAACGGAGGGAAAACACCCGTCGGCGAACCGTTGGGCTAGGCCCCATTTTACTTCCCGGCATTTGCGAGTCAAGCTGGCGGCCAGCTCGAGAAGCCCCTCTCGCCCCGGAGAATGGCCCAGGTCGATTCGCCGCGCTTTGGAGCAGAAAATGGCCCGCAATTCCAGCCAGCCGCGCTCGTTTTTGACCGCCCAATGCTCGCCTTCCCTCCGCGGCGCGAGCGGGTTGACGATCTGCGGGGGCGATTCGACAATGGACCGTTTCCATCGCGCCGGCTCGATTTGAGCGGCCGCGCGGCGAGCCTTCGACTGGTCCGAGAACCAATCCTCATGAATTTTATCCAGCAGCAAGACCCAGCCGTTTGGGACGCCATCGCCGCCGAGCAGGTCCGTCAGCAGGACGGCCTGGAGATGATCGCCAGCGAAAATTACACCAGCCCGGCCGTGATGCAGGCGTGCGGCAGCGTGCTCACGAACAAGTATGCCGAAGGCTACCCCGGCCGGCGGTATTATGGCGGTTGCGAATACGTCGATCTGATCGAAGATTTGGCCCGCGACCGCGCGAAGCAGCTTTTCGGCGCGGAGCATGTGAACGTCCAGCCCCACTCCGGCAGCCAAGCGAACATGGCCGTTTATCTCTCGGCGCTGGAGCCGGGCGACAAGGTGCTGGGCCTGGACTTGGCCCACGGCGGACATTTGACGCACGGAATGAAGCTGAACATCTCCGGCAAGCTTTATCACTTCTTCGCCTACGGCGTGACTCCCGACACCAACCGCATCGACTTCGATCAGGTGGCGCGGCTGGCACGCGAGCATCGGCCGAAAATGATCGTGGCCGGGGCGAGCGCCTATCCGCGCGAGATCAAGCATGGCCTCTTTGCCGAGATCGCGCGCGAGGTCGGTGCCAAGCTCTTCGTCGACATGGCCCATTATGCCGGCCTTGTCGCCGCCGGACTGCACGATAATCCGGTCCCCGTCGCCGACTTTGTCGCCACGACGACGCACAAGACGCTGCGCGGTCCGCGGGCCGGCATCTCAATGTGCCGCGCCGAATATGCAAAGGACCTCGATCGCAACGTCTTTCCGGGCATCCAAGGCGGCCCGCTGATGCACATCGTCGCGGGCAAGGCGATCTGCTTTGGCGAAGCGCTGCGGCCGGAATTCAAACAATATGGGCAGCAGATCATCGCCAATGCAAAGACCTTAGCCGAAACGCTGATGGCCGGCGGGGTGCGGCTGGTGAGCGGCGGAACCGATAATCATCTGATGCTCGTTGATGTGACGACGCTTGGCGTCGGCGGCAAAGGAGCCGAAGAGGCGCTCGGCAAGTGCGGAATCACCGTCAACAAGAACATGATCCCGTTTGATACGCGCAAACCGATGGACCCTTCGGGCGTGCGGATTGGGACGCCGGCCTTGACCACGCGGGGCATGAAAGAGGCGGAGATGAAAACGATCGGCGGCTGGATATTGCAAGCGCTCAAAGCGCCTGACGAGAGCGCGCTGCTCGGCAAGATTCGCGCGGAAGTGCAGCAGCTTTGCGAGCACTTTCCTGTGCCGGCCGCCGCCGGCACGGAGGGTTAGAGGCGGCTTGGCAAGCGGCGCTCGCATTTATTGCTGCGTGCGCGAATTGAGGCGATGCGCAATGACGCCGCCGCGCTCATGCGAAGCGCCGACAATCGGATCATTCCGTGCCAACGGAACTTAGGCTTGACTGTGGTATTCCGTGCCGCGGATAATTGGGGTAAGCCCGTAGCACCAGGCGCTCCTTGAAACGGGGCTCGTTCAAATGCCCAATTGGCTTGGGTCTCTTTGAGACGTTTAATGGAAGCCGGGCTTTTTCATTGGTTGCTGGTTTAGTAAATCATCGTTGCCTCAAACTCGCCCTTTGCCGATGAATTGCCACGGCCGCCTACCTTGTGCCGTTCCATCTTTTGCTGAGTAGTACGGTGCCTGGATAGTCGTTTCAAATCGCGTCTGGCGCCGCGACATATACTCGAGCTGCTGAAGTTCGTTCGGGCGAACCTCCGCTTTGGACGCTGCGTCAGAGCGCACGCCGTGGCCGCTCAACGCGGTGGGTGCGGTTTTAAGTCGCTGCCGGCCAGCCGCGACGTTTTTTAGGGAAACGGTATTGCCCCAACGCGATTTTTCCGCGCTGTGTCTTGCGCCATTAGAAATGTCCCCATCAGCGACCATTAGAAATGTCCCCTAAGATCGTTTCCTAAAAGGAGACGAGGATGGAGACGATTTCGATGAGTTCGAAGGAACGGAAGCGGTTGGCGGCCTTGGGCCGGGTG
>DASRSE010000210.1:0-17966 GCA_035656655.1 Pirellulales bacterium | reverse complement strand
TTGCGGCGCTGGCGGAATTCCGCGAAGCGCTGCCCATGAAAAGCCCATTAAATTCCTGTATAAAAATTGCTTGACTGCCCATGCCGCATGCGGTAATTTGCTATCTCTGCCAGCGTGGAGGGCAGGCTTGGCGGAGGTTTTTCCGCTCCGTGGTTTTCAAGGAGGAACGCAGCCCGCGCAGGCTTTCGTCGCGAGCGGGGTTGCCAGTTCGGTCGCTGTGCTCTTTTCGTCCGGCGGCGCACTTCGCGAAGGTTTTCGGTCGCGTCGAGCGGTTGGCTGGGTGTCCGAGGCGCAGCGTCGCGTGGTCGATGTCGGTTGCTCGATCCCTTGAAGGACCAGGAGTCGTACCGTGCCGAATTCTGTATTAGAAGCGATCCAGCAGGGCGTTTGGGATTACGAACCCCCTGCGGTCGAGAACGATCGATTCGCGCCCACCGGCGCGGTCCCCGGCTCGACGGAAAAAGTCTCGATTCTGGCCGAGCGCCTCAGCCGCGGCGAACCGCTGTGGCATCCTTCCGATCGCCGAGATTACGAAGATCTCTTGCTGAAGCGCTGAGCAGTTGGTCGCCCTCTAGGCGTCAGCAAGTAGATTGTCGCCCTCTGGGGGCAAGCGCGGATTGCGCAGCCGTGGTGCCGCCCTGCGCGGATCACACGCGCCAATTCGCGGCGATCGAACTTCAGCCGTGGGCAAATCCACCGGGCGCGGCGAATGGGCGCTGGCGAGAATCCGCAGCGACCGCCGTTCGTCGAACGTGCGCATGCGGCGGTAGACGCGAATGCGAGCGCCGCACTTTCATTTCTGCTCATTCTTTTTGTTCGGCGGGCTCGATTGGCTCGGCGCATCGCCCGGCAACTCAATGTTAATGCCCTCGCTGGCGTCGGGCAGCTTCACCTCGGGGGCTTTTTCGTCAGTCCGCGCCGGAGTTTTGGCAGGATGGTCCGGATTGTACTTCGGCGTGTTGTCTGACCCGTGCGCGCGAACGGCATCCGTCAGATTGATCTTCGGGCCGTCTTCGAGGCTGACGACCAAGGTCGAAAGCTCCCATTTGCCATCGGTCTGGGCGGCGGTGCTGGCCACGGTGCCGTTTGCCTTGGGGCCTTTCGCTTGGAAGAACAGGTTGGCGCGGGTTTCGTTCAGTTCTCCGGAAGGCAGCCACGGCACCATCGTGACGGGCTCGCCCATCGCCTCTTTCACCTCGGGCGACGCTTGCATCGCGGCAAGCGTTTCTTGATACGGAGCGCTGAACCGCAGTTTGATCTGCGTACCAAACGCGAGAAAGACTCCCAGCCCGCCGCCGACGACAACCACCAGCAGGATCGACAGCGGAATGAACCACTTCCAATTGCGCGCGAACCAACCGCGCCGAACTACCGTGACGGCGGGGGCGACAGATCGAGAGGCAGCCATGAATATGTTCTCCCTAACGAGGCACAGGATGGGCAAGCCGATGGCCGGCGGTGCGCCGTGAGATCCGTCTCAGACGCAGGCGCGAGGCACTTTCTCTCCAACTTCTCTGCAACGCGCGATTAGCCCTTGGCGTCCACGCGACGGCAATAGGCCAAGATGTCTGGAATCGCTTTCGGCAATGATGCTTTGTCGACCTTCCCTTTCGCGGCGGCCGGCGCTTCGACGACGGGCTCCGGCGCGGCAGCGACTTCGACGGACGGTTCGTCAGCGGGCGCGGATTCTTCGACCGGCGTCACAGGGGCCGATGGAGTCGCTTTCGCGGCCGGAGGGGCGGACTTGCCGCGCGCCGCCGCCAAGATCTCGGCGACCGACGGCTTCTTGCCTCCTGCGGCAGGACTGGCTGCGGCAGGCGCCGCCGGTTTCGGCGCGGCAGGCGCCGCCGGTTTCGGCGCGGCAGGAGCAGCCGGTTTCGGCGCGGCAGGAGCAGCGCCGGTTTTAGCGCGAGCCGCCGCCATGATCTCGGCAACCGAGGGCTTCTTGGCTCCGGCGGCGGCCGCACTGGCCGGCGCGGCCGGTTTGGCCGCTGGCTTATCCGTTGGCGCTTTGGCCGCCGGTTTGGCCGGCTTCTCTTTCGCCTCGGGTTTTTTCTCGGGCGGCTTGTCGACCACCTTTAAGAAGTCGAGATCAATGTCAAACCAGCCAATGTTGTTGCAGTATTCTTGAAATTCGACGAGCGCGCGGCCGCTCATGTTCACCGTCTTCACGACCCCGACCAAGTCGCCGAACCGCTTTAGTTCCGGCAGCTTCGCATCCACCATGACATATTTGTCGGTGTATTCTTGTTTCAATTTTTCGATCTGGTCGAACATGGCAGCGTGGTGAAGTGGCGGAAATCGAGCCGGCCGCTCGGGACGTAGGAAAGGAGGAACCGGCTCTGATTCTCGCCGATTTCGCCGGCAAGTTCAAGGCGGCCTGCGCTCGCTGTGTTATACTCTGGGCGGCTAGGAAAGAGCGCGGGAAAGGGAGTTCCGCGGTGCTCGGGCGGCAACCTTGATTTTCACCTTGTTCGATCGAAACCCCTAGGAGACAGGCAATGGCCGCGCTCCCGAAATTGGCGACTCCCCCCAAACGGAACAAGAACCAAGTCCTGCTCGTCGCCAATGGCGATCTTCGCACGGCCGCCAATCAAGTCTGCTGGCCGGCCCAATTGGCGATGGAGGAACAGCTCGCTCAGGCGGTGACCGAGGCGGGCTACGAACTGATCCGCGCGCATCCGTTTCAAGCGGACCTGGGGCACGGCTTCATCAGCTCGCAAAAGCAAGGAATGGAGGTCTTCGCTCAGATCGACCCTGCGGCCAAGCTGATCGTCGCCGAATCGGTCTGGCAATATTCGCAGCACATTCTGGCGGGACTGCTCGCCCACACCGGCCCGATCTTGACGATCGCCAATTGGTCAGGCACGTGGCCGGGCCTCGTCGGCTTGCTGAATCTGAACGGCACCTTGACGAAAGCCGGCGTCAAATACTCGACCCTTTGGAGCGAAACATTTAGCGATCCGCCCTTTCTCTCAAACTTGAAAAAATGGCTGCGGCTCGGAACCATCAAGCATCCGCTCGATCATGTCCGGCCGCTGACCGAGGTGCGCATTCCGGCGCCGCTCCGCAAATTGGCCAAAGCGCTCGCACAACAGCTGCAGCGCGAGAAAGCAATCATGGGAGTCTTCGACGAAGGCTGCATGGGGATGTACAACGCGATCATCCCGGACGAACTGCTCCATCCGCTCGGCGTGTTCAAGGAGCGGCTGTCGCAAGCGGCCCTGTTTTATGAAACGGAGCAGGTCGCCGAGCGCGAAGCGCACGATGTGCGCTGGTGGATGGGCGAGCGCGGCATGACGTTTCAGACGGGTCCGCACGAAGAGCACGATCTGACCGATCGGCAGATTCTCAAGCAATGCCAGATGTACATTGCGGCGTTGCGGATTGCCGACGATTTTGGCTGTCACACGATCGGCATTCAATATCAGCAAGGGCTCAAGGATTTGCTGCCGGCCAGCGACCTGGCGGAGGGAACGCTCAACAACGCCGATCGGCCGCCGGTGAAGAGCCGCGACGGCGCGCGGATTTTGTACGAGAATGAACCGCTCCCTCATTTCAATGAGGTCGACGAATGTGCGGGGCTCGACGGATTGTTGACGTACCGCGTGCAGAAAGCACTAGAGCAACCGGTGGAAACGACGCTCCACGACATTCGCTGGGGAGATTTCGACGCCAGCGAGACCGTGCCCGACTTTGTCTGGACTTTCATGATCAGCGGCGCCGCGCCGCCGGCCCATTTCATCGAGGGCTGGGGAGGCACGTCCAGCGAGCGCCAACCGCCGATGTATTTTCGGCTCGGCGGCGGCACGCTGAAAGGGATTTCCAAGCCAGGCGAAATCGTCTGGTCGCGAATCTACCTCGAAGGCGAACGGTTGAAAATGGATCTCGGCCGTGCGCGAGTCGTCGAATTGCCACCCGAGGAAACCGAACGGCGCTGGCAAGCGACCACCCCGCAATGGCCGATCATGCATGCGGTCACTTATGGCGTCTCGCGCGATCAGATGATGGCGCGCCACAAAAGCAACCACATCCAAGTCGTCTATTGCACCAGCGCAGCCGACGCGGACAAAAGCCTGCTCGCCAAAGCCGCGCTCGCCGAAGCGCTCGGCTTGGAAGTCCATCTGTGCGGCACCAAGCAAGGCGGCCGCCCGTGGTGAAGCGCGGCGGCGACTCTGCCGACTCTGCCGATTCGGCGCAAACGTCGACCGCCGAGCCGGGCAATGAACCATCCACAGGCCTTCCTTGCGCGAACCGCCAGCGGATCGCCGTGTCTTGGAGTGGGCGCCGGATCGCCGGCGCCGCGAAGGGCAGCTTTCGGCCGCCGAAATTTTGGCTCGTCCGGGACCCCCCTTTTCCCGCCAGAAGAAGTGTCCAAGAGGGATTTCCAATCGGTTTTCGCGCGCTAGGATAAGTTTTTCGTGAATCTGGGGCGCGAGGCTCGGGTCGGGCATTTCCGCGAGAAGGGCCGGAGTTACGGCTTGCGGAAAAATGCAGGTGGTTTCAAAACCTAAAACTTGGTAAGTGTTTAGGACCGAAGGAAAATGGCGCTGCAGAACATAAGTGCTAGCGATGCTGGCTTGGCTAGTTTTTCTGATTTACCAAACTTTAATGGATCGGCCCCGATTTTTTTCAATCATGAAGTTCATTTTATTTGCAAGGTCGGTCGCTTAGCATTAGGATGGCTCAAGCGTCAGGGGACCTCGTCGCTTCAGCAGCGGATCGATTCTGTAGATTTTTGGTCGTCGGATTGGCGACCCTGCTAGCCTGAACTTTATCCGCCTGTCGAACGTAACGAGTGCGGCATTGATGTCCCCGCGAGGGTTTGTCCGCTCACCCGCTGATCGGTAGTAGGAGATTACCGCATGTCCGTGACAACGTATTTCGTTCAAGGCTGCCCCACCTGCGGCCGCAAGCTTCAGATTCGCGTTGCATACCTCGGCCGAAACGTGGTGTGCCAACATTGTCAAGGTCGCTTTATCGCGACCGATCCTTCGAGCACGCCGGACATCGATCCCACCGAAAGTGCGATCTTGCGCCGCGCGGATCAACTGCTCGAAACGGCTTCCATGCGCCAACAAGCGCAAGCAGCGCGCACCGCCCATTGATCGTGCGCGCGAGCGGTGCGCCGGTTTTTTGGCCCGCTCGCAATCTTGAAGGGTTGGCTCGCAGGCGGCTCGTGTCTTTTCTCCGATGAATTCTTCCGTGCCGCCTGCGTCGCAACCACGCTCTCCGGAAATCTTGCACTCGATCGCGGAAGCGCGCGCCGCGGTTCGCGCGGCGCAACGGGCCGGGCAGCGGACCGGCTTGGTTCCGACGATGGGCGCGCTCCACCTTGGCCATCGCAGCTTGATCGAGCGGTCCTGCCGCGAGTGCAATTTCACGGTCGTATCGATCTTCGTCAATCCGACCCAGTTCGCGCCGCACGAAGATTTTCGCCAATATCCGCGAACGCTGGCCGGCGACGTGGATCTGATGGCGGGGTTGCCAGTCGATGTCATCTTCGCGCCGACGGTTGCAGAGATGTATCCGCTTGGCTTTGACACCTTCGTCGATCCTGGCGCCATCGCAGAGCCGCTCGAGGGCCGTTTTCGTCCGACCCACTTTCGCGGAGTTGCCACGGTCGTCTTGAAGCTGTTTCAATGTCTGCCGGTGGACGCCGCTTATTTTGGCCAAAAGGACTATCAGCAAGCGCTGGTGATTCGCCGGCTGGTCGCCGATCTGAATGTGCCGATCACGATCGAAGTTTGTCCTATCGTGCGCGAGGCCGATGGCTTGGCGCTGAGTTCGCGCAACGCCTATTTGAGTTCCGCCGACCGGCGCCGCGCAACGGCGCTCTCGCAGGCGCTGCAAGCGGCCGATCGAATGGCCCAAGCCGGAGAACGGCGGACTGGTCCGCTGCTCGAGGCGATGCGGGCGGTGCTCGAAAAGGTCGAAACGATCGAGATCGATTACGTCGCGATTGTGGACCCTGACACGTTGCGCGAAATCAGCACGATTGACCGCCGCGCCGTCGCGCTGATTGCCGCTCGGCTCGGCGCGACGCGGCTGATCGACAACCAGATTTTGAGCGTCTCGTAGCGGGCGATTTCCGTTTCGTCCTTCCCCCGCGCAGATGCTCGGTCACGGCCGTTCGATTTCGTAATTCTCGCGCAGGCGCTCGGTTCCGGTTGTTCGATTTCGTCATTCCCCCGCAGGCGCTCGGTTACGCTCGTTCGATTTCGTCATTCCCGCGCAGGCGCTCGGTTCCGGTCGTTCGATTTCGTCATTCCCGCGCAGGCGGGAATCCAGCGGCCTGCCAGCAGGGGTTGCGGGCCAATTCTGGTCGCGGCGCGACACGCTGGATTCCCGCCTGCGCGGGAATGACGATGAAAGTGCCGACCTGCGCGTGCGCGGGAATGGCGAACAAGAAAGCAGCGCGGAGCCGGTTTAGTGTCGCACGACGACCTTTGAGCCTTCGGACAGGATGTCATAGACATCCGCCACGTCTTTCTGGCTCATGCTGATGCAGCCGCGCAAGTCGTCGCGGCCGATGTTTCGCGGATCGTTCGTGCCGTGAATTCCTGCCAAGCCGCCCAAGCCAATCCAACGGGCGCCGAGCGGATTCGCCGGATCGCCCGCCTCGATCTGCTGGCCATTCGAGCCGAGATACTTGGGGTTCACGGTTTTTTCCTTGACCCAATAAGTGGTTTGCGCCAGCGGCACGTCGCGGCCGACGCCGATGAAGAATCGGCCGGCGTATCGACCCCCCACGAACAAGGTCAACTCGCGGCGGTCGATGTTGATCGTCGCATTAAACGGACCGTGCAGCACTTTCAATTGCTCGCCCGGCTGCAGCAAGTCGGGATTCTCGATCCCGTTGATCTTGGCGAGCAAGGGGGCGGGCACCTGATAATTGGCCGCGATGTTTTCGAGCCGATCGCCCGGCTTGACGATGTAAGCCGGCTCGAGCAGGTTTTGGGTCGAGTAGATGACCGTGCCTGCCAACTGGTCAAGCAGATCGCGCAGTTGCCGCTGCTCGGAGTCCGTGAGCAAGGGCTCGTCGTAGATCATTGACAAGGTGAGGTGCGCTTCGGCCAATTTATTTTGGCTGAGCTGTTCCTGGGCCGCTTTCCAGACCGTGGTGAAAGCCGACGAGGGCGTATTCGGATGCGCCGCCTCGGAGTTGTACGAAGCCTGCGGAGTGTTGCTGCGGCTCAGCGGCGGCAACCCCGGATCACGCGGCGGAATGTTGATCGTCATGCCGCCGTTAGTCGTCGGAATGGTGCTGGCCAAATGGCTCGCGAAAGGATTTTGGGCGTCGGGCGGAACGGTGCCGGTCTCGGGCAACCGGACCGCGGCGGCCGAGTACTTTGACTTTTCGTCGGCGGCCATTTTGGCCGCGCTCAAGAGTCCGCCGTTTTGCGCAAACGAGCCGCCGGGCTCCATTTTCGTCGGGCCGATCGCCGAATTGGCCGGCGGGGTTTCCAGCGGCTTTTTATGCAGCGAAACGTAGACGCCGTAGCCGACGCCTCCTAAGACGGTCAATACGACCAACGTTTTGAGACTGTTCACGATCGTCCTCCTTGACGAAGCGCGCACGAGAATTCCGAGAAGCAGGGCCGGATCATAAGGAAAGGACGAAGGCAACGCTACCGCAATTTCCGAATAATTGCGCGGAAACGGCCGGTCCGTGCCGATTTCAATCCGCGCCGAACCGCTTCCGCGCGCCGACAATTGGTCGCCGCGCCGCCGCAGGGCATTCTCACGCCACGCCGCGAACCCTATAATCACCAGCAAAGCTCCTTCGCTTCCGCCTTTTTTATCGCTCCGCAGGAAACCTCATCGTGGCCAAGACTCAACCGCGCCCCAGTTTGCTCTCGGGCGACAAGAGCGGCAAACCGCAGCCAAGCCGGATTCTGATCGCCGACGACAATAGTGCCAATGTCGAATTGCTCGAGGCCTATTTGGGCGAGCTCGATTGCACGATGGAAGTCGCCGTCGATGGCCGCGACACGCTCGACAAGGTGGCGTCGTTCGGGCCGGACCTGATTCTGCTCGATGTCATGATGCCGAAGCTGTCCGGCTTCGAGGTGTGCAAGCAATTGAAAGACGACCCCGCCACGAAAAACATCATGATCCTCATGGTGACCGCCCTGAACGAATTGGGCGACATCGAGCGCGCGGTTGACGCCGGCACGAACGATTTTCTGAGCAAGCCGGTCAATAAGATCGAACTCGTGAAGCGAGTCGAAAACATGCTCGCTCTGCGCGACATCACGGATGAAGTGGAGCGTCTGCGCCGTTATATCGAAGACATGGAAGACTCGGGCGGACCCGACGCAAAATAGCCGAAGCCGCACCGCCTCAGCAGCCTGTTGAAGTCTTCATCCGGCTGCGTCAGCGCCAGGATGCAATGTCTCAGGGCAAGGATGCGCTGCCAAAATGAGGACGCCCGTCGTCGTTTTGCGAGCCGTGCGGAGTTCTGCTCTGCGCCCGCCGAGGTTGAAAAACGCCACGCGGGCATTTCTAACAGGTGGTTAGGCAGCCTGTCGCGGCCGCGCCGGTTCTTGTCCGGCCGCCAGCTCATTCACGCGCCCGGCGATAATCCAGCGCGGCCGAGCGCGCACTTCATCATAAATGCGGGCCAGATATTCGCCGAGAATTCCCAGACAAAAAAGTTGGATCGAGCCGAGATAGAACGTGGCGAGGGCGCCCCACGGAATCGGCCAGCCGGACCCATTGAAGAGCCAAGCGCCCAAGCCGCCCAGCGTCAGCGCGGTGCTGAGCAAGAAGGAGGCGAAAGCAGCATAAAACGCGAATCGCAGCGGGGCTTGCGAAAACGAGAAAATCCCATCGCTCGCCAGGCGCAACATCTTGCGCAGCGAGTACTTCGTCGTGCCCAACCGCCGCTGCGGCCGATCGAAAACGACCGCCGTTTGCCGAAAGCCGGTCCACTTCCGCAGCCCGCGCCAAAACAGGGCGTGTTCTTTTAGGGCGACCAACTCGCGCACGACTTTGGCATCGAACAAGCAGAAATCGCCCGTATTGCGCGGAATGGCGATGGTGGTCATCCAATCGAGGATTCGATAGTAGGCGTTCGCCGTTGCCCGTTTGAACAGCGATTCGCCCTCGCGCCGTTGGCGCTGCGCGTAGACGACCTCGAACCCTTCGCGCCACTTCGCCAACATCAGACGGACGAGACTGGGCGGGTCCTGAAGATCGGCATCGAGAACGACGACGGCCTCGCCGCGGGCCGCCTCGAGCCCAGCCCCCATTGCCGCTTGATGGCCGAAATTGCGCGATAGGCGCAGACCGCGGACGCGCGAATCGCGCTGGCCCAGGGCTTCGATGATTTGCCACGTGTCGTCGGCCGAGCCATCGTCGATGAGCAGAATCTCGTAAGGCTCATTCCAGCCGTCGGCCTCGCGGACCACCGTTTCATAGGTGAGCCGCAAGACTTCGGTTTCATTGTAGCACGGAATAACCAGGGAGATCATCCATGAACTCCAAACGCAATGCGAGCGAAAGTAAGCCGCTCGCAGTATAACCAAACTGCCCCGTTTGGTTCGAGAGCAATCGAAGCGCAAATTGCCACTGCGATTCGCCACCCGCCGGTTTGCTCCGCCAGGGGTCGCGGTCGCTCTTGACGCAAAACCAACAACGGCCTAATTTCCTGCCGGCTCGAACGCCTGCTCAGGATGACCGGCGCGAGCCCACGTGCTAGCAGCTACGCAACACTCAGCCATGGATGGCCCTATGACCGTGCCCTCGTCAGCGAGTTCGTTTACGCCTGTCCCGTTGCTCGACATGCAACGCCAATTTGACCTGCTGCGCGAGCCGCTCACGGCGGCCGTCAATCGGGTCTGCCAGTCGGGGCGGTTCATCTTCGGTCCCGACTGCGAATCGTTGGAGAACGCCTTGGCGGCGTACTGCGGGGCGAAGCACGCGCTGGGCTGTGCCTCAGGCAGCGATGCCTTGCTGCTCGCGCTGATGGCGTACGAGATTGGTTCGGGCGACGAAGTGTTGCTGCCGAGCTACACCTTTTTTGCGACGGCCAGCGCGGTGTGGCGGCTCGGCGCGACGCCCGTCTTCGTCGATATCGATCCCGTTTCGTACAATCTCGATCCGCTCGATCTGGCCAGAAAAATCTCGCCGCGGACGAAGGCCGTGATTCCCGTCCATTTGTATGGCCAATGTGCCGACATGGAACCGATCATGCGAATTGCGCAAGCGAAAGGGATCCCGGTCATTGAAGACGCCTGCCAAGCGATCGGCGCGAAGTACGACCATCAATCGGCCGGCTCGATCGGCGACATCGGCTGCTTCAGCTTTTATCCGACGAAGAATCTCGGCGGCTTTGGAGACGGCGGATTGTTGACCGCGCAAACCGACGCGCTCGCGCACCGCTTGAAGCTGCTCCGCGCGCATGGCATGGAGCCGCGCTATTATCACCAATTGGTCGGCATCAACAGCCGCCTCGATACATTGCAGGCGGCGGTGCTCAATGTCAAGATGCCGCATCTGGAGCAGTGGACCGAACAACGCGCGGCGAATGCGGCCCGCTATGGCGAGCTCTTCGCCGGCTACCGTTTGGAACGAGTCTTGACCTTGCCCACCGCGCTGCCCAAGCGGCGGCACGTCTGGAATCAATACATCATCCGCGTTCCCGACGGCAAGCGCGACGCCTTGCGCCAGCACTTGACCGACGCCAAAATCGGCACGGAAATCTACTATCCCGTCCCGCTTCATCAGCAGGCGTGCTTCGCTGCGCTCGGCTACGGGCCGAACAGCTTGCCCCATTCCGAACGAGCGGCCACCGAAACGCTCGCGCTGCCGATTTTTCCCGAACTGACGGCGGCCGAACAACACACGGTGGTGGCGCGGATTGGCGACTTTTTTGGAGTGCGTGCGGCCACGGGCGGTTCCGCCGCCTCGACCATCAAGCGGCCGAAGTTTTTGGACAAGTCGACCGAACGGCGTTCGGCGTAGCGGTTTGCTCGCTACTTTAACAATCGATTATCCAAACGCCGCAAACTCCTTGCCGAGCAGGGCGGCGGCGATCTTGAGCTGCAAAATCTCGTCGGTCCCCTCATAAATGCGGCACACGCGCACGTCCTGAAGGTGGCGGCCGACTCGATACAAAGTTGACCAGCCGCGCCCGCCAAACACCTGCACGGCCCGATCGGCGGCGTCGTCGGCCGCATTCGAGGCGAAGTACTTCGCCTCGGCTGCGCGGAGATCGGCGGCCGCCTGCAAGCGGCGGTCGTCTGGCGCCTCGTCGGCTGCCTGTTTTTCCGCCGCGGCGCGCAACAAGAGCGGCTCGCAAGCGGCCCGCGCCAGTTCGATCTGCGCAACGTGCTGCTGCACAAGCTGATGCTGGCCGATCAGCTTGCCATGCTGAGCTCGCGTGCGGCAATAATCGAGCACTTCCGCCAAGCAATCTTCGATAACCCCCAAACAGCCGGCTGCCACGCTTAGTCGGCCGGAGACCAGCGTTTCCATCGCGATCCGAAAGCCCTCGCCTTCGTCCAAAAGCAGATTCTCAAGCGGAACCGGATGTTCGCTCATTTGAAACATGCCTGTGTTCGCGGTCGGCATTCCCAGCTTGGCCGGCAACTCCTCGCTTTCAAACGTCGGGCCGCCCGTGTCGACGATAAACGCGCTCATGCGGCGCTTTTCGGCTGGAGATTCGGCCGGATAAGCGAATACGATCACCGCGTCGGCAATCGAGCCGTTCGAAATGAGGTACTTCACCCCGGACAGCAAAAAGTGATTCCCCTCGCGCCGATAGCTGGTTTTTAGCTCGAGCGGATTGCTTCCGGCGTCGGGCTCGGTGAGGCCGAACGCCAAAATCTTTTCGCCGGTCGCCGAGGGGAGCAAGTACCGCGTCTGTTGAGCCCGCGTTCCGTGCCGGCCGAGAGGATATTGGCCGATCGAACAGTGGCCGGAAAAAAAGGTGCGCACGCCCGTTCCTTCGCGTCCGATCCGCGCCAAGGCCTGCGCATAGGTCACCGCGTCGGCCCCGCGCCCGCCGAACTCGATCGGCGCCATCAGCCCGAGCATCCCGTGTTTTTTCGCGAGCGGGATAAGCTGGTCGTTGAAGCGGCGTTCGAGATAACAGAGTTCTTCCACCGGGCGCAATTCTTGGCAAAATGCATCCACCTCCGCCAGCAGTTGCGCACGATCGATCATGGCTCGGAGCTCGACTGTTTGAGAAGTTCTTGGAGGTGAACTTGGACGGAATCGGCCAGCGCGGCGACGTGATAGCCCCCTTCCAGCACGCTCACGATGCGGCCGCCGGCATAGACCGCGGCGATTTGTTGAACGGCTTGCGTCAAGGTGGCGAAATCCTCGGTTTCCAATTCGAGCGAACCAATGGGGTCGAGGCGATGCGCGTCGAAGCCGGCGCTGATCAAAACCAGCTGCGGCTGGATCCGAGCGGCAAAATCGCTCAGTTCTCGGACGAATTGCCCGAGGAATTCTGCTCGCGGCGTGCCGTAGGCGATCGGCAGATTGCAGGTCGTCGCCAGGCCCGGCCCGCGGCCCGTCTCCGCGGCATCGCCGGTGCCTGGATAGAACGGCCAGCGGTGGCTGGAGAAGAAGCCAACTTGCGGATCTTCGTAGAACATGGCTTGCGTGCCATTGCCATGATGCACGTCCCAATCGACGATCAGCACGCGGTCGAGTTGTTCCTCGGCGAGCGCCATTTTCGCTCCCACCGCGACATTGTTGAAGAGACAAAAGCCCATTGTGGCGGCGGGCAAGGCATGATGGCCCGGCGGCCGGACGAGACAGAGGGCCGTCTGATCTTCGCCGCGCACGACCCGCCGGACGGCATCGCTGACCGCTCCGGCCGCCAGCAGCGCGGCGGTCAGCGAGCCAGGACTAACCACCGTGTCCGCTTCGATCTGGCCTCCGCCGGCGGCGACGAACCGCTCGACCGCCGCCACGTAATCGGGCGCATGCACCCGCGCCAACCGCGCCAGCGAGATCGGCTCGCTGGCCGCCGGCACGCATTTCGCCCCCAGTCCTGACTCAGCAAGCCGCTCGACGATCTTGCGCAAGCGCTCGGGGCGTTCCGGATGGCTGCCGGTCTGATGGTCCAGAAATCGGGGGTCGGTGTAGAGCAGCGTCATGATGGTCGGGGCTGGATTCTACCGCGGTCGCCCCCGGCGGTTCGTTTCGGGCCACGATAGCGGGGCTGATTTTCTCGCAAATCGTCCGCGTTCTCCGGTGCTTGGCCTTCACAATGCGTTATTTGGAGCAAGGCCGCGATCCGACGGTTTGATAGCGGAGAAAGGCGCGGGCGACGCGAGTTCCAGCTTGACACAGAGGGCGCTCCGTTGCTAGCCTTGAAGGAGCGGGGAAATCTCTCAAAGCCATTCGGCACGGTCGCTTACGACTCTCACTTCTGGCAGTCAGATTCGGAGGAAAGCATGTCTTTTCTACAAGCTCGTCGCGCGGTGCGCTTTGCATTCACATGGCTCATGGCCGGCTCTCTCTGGGCATCGGCGCATGCAGCTTCCGCCCAGGCGATCAAGCAGGACACCCCCGACGCAAAATATTCAAACTATGCTCGGACGATTGGCGGCGAAGACTCGCACGACGTGACGCGCATTCTAACCGATCAGAGTCCGATGGCCGGCGCGGAATCGTTGTTCGCCTCGTTCTTCGGTCAGGGCGTCTATCCGCACTTCACGCAAAAGGAAAGTATTCCGAAGTGGTCGAAGATGAAGCTCACGATCAAGCAAAAATTTTTCAATCCGGCGAAAGTGCAAGCGGCGCTCGATATCTTGAATCAGGTCACGCTGACCAAGATGAATGAATACGCCAACGGCAATTACGACCCCATCGTGCGCTATCAAGCGATGATCTTCATCGGCGAATTGAATCAAAGTCTGATGACAGCGCGGACGATCGTTCCGCTGCCGGAGGCCTTGCCCATCATGGGCCGTGCGGCGCTCAATGCGCAATTGCCGACCGGCGTGCGCATCGCCGCGCTGCTGGGCATCAAGCGGCACGTCGAACTCGGGCTGCCTGCCAATCGCAAGAAGGCGGTTATCGAGGCGATGCTGTCGATCGTGAAGAGCAAGGAGCCGGTGCCGGGCGAATCGCAAGAGGGCCAAGACTGGCTGCGGCGCCGCGCCGCCGACATTTTGGTTGATCTCGGCCAAAACACCCCGGAAATGAAAGAGGTTCTGGCCATGGATGCCGCGGTTGCCGCAGTTCCTGCCGCGACGGCAGTTGCCGCGCCGAGCAAAGCCGCCGCGACTCCTGCCCCCGCCAAAGCGGCCGGCTCGCTTGACGATTTGCTCGCGCCTCCCGGCAAATAGCCTAAACCGTCGCTACGGTTGAAGCGGCAAAGGGAATTGCCGCGGAGGACGAGATCGGCAGCGGTACGACCGCGGCCCCCCTCGCAAAAGGATTTGCAGGCCGTGAAACTCAAATGCTCTCACGCGACGCAGACTCGGCTCTGGCTGCTCGGCTGCGCCGTGGCGCTCGCCAGCTTGACCGGGTGCCAGTTTCTTTCCGACCGCGAAAGGGATCCTGCCGTTCCCTTGGCGCCGCCTGCGGCGGCTGCGAACGGTCCCGCGGCTCACCCCCATGACGAACCCGCGGCCGCCAATGAATTTGCGGACGAACATTGGATCGCCGCGATTCCTGACAAAGGGACGGCCGCAGCTCGCGGTTGGCGCTGGCGCAATCTGGCGCTCGAACAGTGGGAGTTGAAGTACGCGGATCAGCAAGACCAAAAACGCGAGACTTTGGCGCGGGCCGTGCGGGACAAAAGCTCGGTGGTCGCGGCGAATGCCGCGATCTTGCTGGGCCGCGCGAGCGACCCGCAAGCCATGGCGCCGCTCCTCAAGGCGATTGAAGACCCGACGCTGAAGCAACCGCTCCGCCGCGCCGCGGCCGAAGCGCTCGGCGCGTTGCCGCCGAAAAAGGGGGTGCTGGCGCTGCACACCGCGCTGCGCGCGATCGAACGCAAAATCGGACTGGCGCAGCCTGCTTACAATTTTGATTTGAACGCGGAGTTGCTCACGACGCTTGCGGAACTGCGGACCGCCGACGAGGAGCCCGAGTTTACGCGCGCCTTGGAAAAGTCCGAACCGCAAGCGCGCGTCGTGGCGCTCGAGCGCTGGGCGCAGCCAGGCGAGACGCCCTTGCCGGCCAAGGCCTTGGATTTGTGTCAGGACGCCGATCCGCGCGTGCGCCTGGCGGCCGTCCACGCGCTAATGGCGCGGCCGAGCACGTTCGGCGAGGATCCGCTGCTCCGCGCCAGCCGCGATCCGAAATTGGAGGTCAAGCTGGCCGCCATCGCCGCGCTCGGCAAACTGCATTCGGACCAAGCGCGCCAGGCGCTCGAACAACTCCTCGTCCGCGATGGCGAACTAGTGCGCGCGGCGGCTGCAACCGCCCTGATCGAAGCGGGCAGCCCAACCGCGATCTTTACCGCCGGCGCGGACAAGTCGTGGCGCGTGCGGATCGCGGCCGCGGCCGGATTAGCCACGTTCCAAGCCGATTATCCGCTGGCGCTGGTGAAGAAGTTATTGCAAGACCCGAGCGGCGATGTCGAGCGCGCGGCCATTGCGGCGATCGCCTCTTGGCCTTTGGCAACGGCCGGCCCGCTGTGGCTCGCGGAGTTGGACTCGAGCGCGTATGCCTCGCGCAAGGCCGCCGCGATTCAATTGGCGGAACAATGGCCGCCTGCGAAAGATTATTCCGCCGACGCTCCTGCCGAGCGGCGCGCGGCGCGGGTCATCGAGTTGCGCCAGAAATGGGGCGACCAATTCGGCGCGGCAATCGGATCTCCGCCGAGCGCTGCGCACCGCGAACCAGCCGCGGCCCAGATCAAAGCGCCCGAGCTGGATTCCACGCTGCGCCAAGCGATTTCGCGGTTGGACTCGCCCGATCTGGCCGAGCGCCGCGAGGCCGTGCAGCAGATTACGCAGGCCGCGGCGCGGCAGCCTTTGCACGATGATGTCCTCGCCGCCTGCGTCCAAAAAATCATTCCGAGCCAAGACCCAACCGTGTGGCAAGCAATCTTTTCCGCGCTCGCCGAGGATCGTCGGCCCGCGGTGGTCGACTTGGCGTGCGCCGGACTAAGCCATCCGTCGGCCGATGTGCGGCGGCGCGCTTGTGAGGTTTTAGCCGCGGCGGGCCGCGCGGAGAACGCGCCGGCGCTGGTGGCTTCGCTTTCCGATGCGCAAATTGCCGTGCAGATCGCCGCCGCCAAAGCGCTCGGACGAATCGGCACCGCGCGCGAGGCGAAACCGCTTGCGGAGCTCCTGAGCAGTTCAGACCGGACGGTCCGCGTCACGGCGGCGACCAGCTTGCTGCGACTTCAGCCGGCCGAAGCCGCCGCCGCGCTCGAACGTCTGACCTACGATCGCGACGAGCGAATCCGCCGCCAAGCAGCCGAGGCAATGGGCCAATCGGACAATGCCGAATTCGTGCCCACGCTGATCCGCCTGCTCGACGATCGGCCGAGCGTGCAGTTGGCCGCCGTGGCCGGCTTGGATCAACTCCTCGGCCACGACACCTTGCCGCCCGCGGAGCCAGACGCGGCATCTGAGACCGCCGACCGGCGCGCTCGCCGCTGGAAGGCCTGGCACGCCGCGCAGCAGGATAAGCAACCGTAGCTCGCAATCCGATGGAAAACCGCGCTGGGCGGCGATGCCGGCTGCTTGGCCGGCAAAGTGGCTGGCCGCAGGCGGACGGTTTGGCGTACAATCAATTTGCTGGATCGGCCCCTCGCGGCTGCCGATGGCGCTCCCTGCGCGGCATTTGTGTACCTGCGAAATCGTTGTTGGCCGGAGCGCACAATTCAGCTTGCGTTGTTTTCCCCGCTCGGTCTGTTTGCGGAGTTCGCTTCCTATGCCCTTGTTCGAGTACACCTGCGAAAAGTGTCACGCCGATTTTGAGTTGTTGCTGTATGGGCAAGAGCAGCCGGTTTGTCCCGACTGTGGCGGCCGGAAGCTGGCCAAGCGGTTCAGTGTGCCGGCGGCCCACGTCAGCAGCGGCAATCTGCCGCTAGCGCCGGGCGGCGGATGCGGCCGCCCTCAATGCGGCAGCGGCGGCTGCCAAGGCATGTAAGGCAGTCCGCGTCCCTTCCCGATGGCTTCAGCCCTGTTCGCGTGGGCATGAACGACAACAGCGAGCGCGATCGGCGCTCGCTGCGTGTGGTTCTGGCGTTATCCACTCCCACTTCGCCAAGTTTGCTGGCGGCCACGCGTTGGTCCACGTTTACGGCACGATGAAACAGGCCCCGGTCACCCCGCCGGCTTCAAACAAGCCGGCGCGCAGGCTCAGCGGCACGGCGGGGCACATCCGCGGGGCACAATCGCCCGGCCGATAGTAGCCCACCGGATAAACGCATTCGCAGGGCGTCTCGAGGCCCATGTTGTATGGCAGCAGCGCGATATTCGCCAGAAAGTGCGCTCCGCTCACGACCGGCTGCAGACAACAGCCAAAGTTGTGGCCGTAGCGCTCCAGTTCGGGCTCTTCAAAGTAGAGCGGCTTGTGGCACGCGCCTGACGCTTTCCACGTATACGTGGTGCATCCCCAATCGCGCGGAATGAACGCGACATTCGGCACCGGACAGTCGCAAGGATAATCTTCGCCTTGCGTTCCCTTGAGGCGAATCTCCAAGCTGATCTTATCGATCGTGTGGCCCTTCACCGTTTCCGCGAGCGTGCGGCAATCGCCAAACGCGTCGGTGCATGGATGACCGGGGGGACAACGCTCCGTCGTGTCGCGCTGCAGATCGAGCGGATTTGGCGTGATGGAAGGGGTCGGCGCCATCGGCGGATTCGCCTGTTCCGGCGCAAACAAATCTCCGCGGTTTGCGGCGCCGCTCCGCGGCGCCGCAGCGGCTTTCGGCGTCTTGGCCGGCGGTTCTTCTGGCAGCGTAAAGTCGGGCTGCACGGCGCTGGGCGCGGGTTCTTCAAACGCCGCTTGCGTTCGCACCGAGCGAACCGCGC
>DASRSE010000209.1:0-3028 GCA_035656655.1 Pirellulales bacterium | reverse complement strand
CGACTTGGTGGCGGCTCGATAGCGTAAGGCGGTCGAGTCGTCTTTCGAGAGGTTGCCCAAGGCGGCGACGGGGACATGGGCCAATTGCGCGATCTTTTCGACCAAATTGATCATGCCGACCACGAGGCGCACCTGGGCGCGTTCATATTCTTCGCCGCTGTGGTTGCTGACTCGAACGAAGCCTTCCAATCGCAAAGCGGTTTCGTCCTGGTTGGCGATGCCGGTGTAATCCGCGCTCCAAGTGATGCCGCTGGTGAAGTAGGAAATCTGGATCGTCGCTTCGCCATCGAAGTCGCTCTGGACGTTCCAATAGAGCATCTCGCGCTTGTCGTGCGGAAACGTCGTGTCGAGCAGATCAAGCTCCGCCGCGTGCGTTAAAAACTTCAACTCGACGCTGGTCGGATCGATCAAGGTGTTCGCCCAAGAGTATTGCAGCGGGTTGACCCCTTTCTTGAACGTCACCTTGCGCGTCTCGCGAACGAGCGTTAGATCCTCGCTGTTGTAGATCGTGAGTTGGACCGTATCGCGATTGGGCACCGTCGAGAGATCGACATTGCGGGCCTGCGCAGGAACGCTCGCTGCCGCGGCGAGCGCCCCGGCGAGGCCGATCCAAATGAGATTCCAAGATGGCCGCCGGATCATGATGCTGCTCCGCGAAAAGTCGATGCGTTCAATCGCCACGGCGTTTACCATTCATTGAGCAACGTCAAGCTCAGCCGCTGCGTGATTTTTTCCGCCTTGCCCGCCTTGTCTCGGGCGGGCAACTTGACGTGAAACGTAAGCTGCTCCGACGTGCTATGTTCTTGATCGACCCCGTCGGTAAAGGTTGTCTCTTTGTTCAATTGCCACTGGACATCGCGGGCATTGTCGCCGCGGGTTTCGCTGCGGATGTGGCGCAGGTTCTCGACCACGTCGAGCATGACCGGTTGGTCTTTGAAATTCTCGATTTCGTATTTCACGATGACTTCTTGATTGAATAGATTGCCTGACTGCCGGACCGCGAGATTTTTTTCGATGGTGCGGCGGACGACGATGTCCTGGGCGACGCCCAGGTAAAGCTTCATTTCGTCGTCGAGCGGGGTGAAATGTCCCCAGTCCTCTCCCAGAAAGGCGGTGGAGCCGTCCTTATCTTTGGCCCCCCCTTCGATGAAGATGCGGACCTTGCCATAGGGAAGGGGCGATTCGCCGAGGTGGTTGTCTTTGTTGTTGCGGATCACGTAGTGCATCGGAATCCGCAGTTTATTCTGCGGTTGATCGAGATAGCCGAATTCGACCGGATTGCAAGTGTACGTTTTGCGGATCGGCACCTGCTCGAACTTTTTGACGAGCATCTCCTTGGTCTCGTTCAAGCCGATCGGCTTGAGGAATGACTTGCCGAACCCGGCCCACAGTTCGGTGCTGCCAAACTCCTCGTTGGCAAAATTTTGCAGCCGCATGTATTGCGACAAGACGAGCGTTTTTTCGTCGCGTGAGGCGACCGCGCGATAGTTGAAACTTTTGCTCAGGTTGCCGAGCAGATAGCTGATCCGCACCCGCGCCGAACCCGAGCCGCTCGAGCTCACCGACCAGATCAAGGCGGCTTCGTTCGGCGGATAGCTGACCGACAGAACCTTCACGTCGAGCTTCTTTCCTTCGCCCGGCGCCAGCACGCGAAACACGATCGTGTCGGGGTTGATCTGCGTGTTGGCCCAGGAGAAATCAACTTGGTTTTCGCCTTTCACCAACGGCACCATCCGTTCTTCTTCAACCAGCGTCGCATTGGGATTGTCGAGTTCGATTTCCACGCGCTCGCGGACCGGGAGCGTAATCAACTTGACCCGAGCCAGCGCCGCGGAGGGAAACATGGCCAGCAATGCCAGGACCGCCCCCAGCGCAGGACGAAACGAAACGATCATCGGAACAGCTCCTTGGGCCTGCGCCCGGCCGTGAAAAGGCGAACAGAAACGCGGTATCGGCCGCACAAAGAGTCAGACGCGCGGGGCGGGAAAATAGTTCCGCGGCCGGCGCCGCTTTTCCGGTTTGGGCGGGATCCGCGGCAGTTGGGAGATGCTTGCCGCGCAGGCACTCCGAGCACGAAAAGGAAAATCCGACGCGGCGCCCCTTACCGCGCGGCCAAGAGTTCGCGCTCGACGAATCGCGTATCGATGCGGCCGTCGCTGAATGCTCCTTGGCGGAGGATCTCTTGATGGATCGGCACGGTCGTTTTGATTCCCTCGACGCGCAATTCGGCGAGTGCCCGCTGCATGCAAGCAATCGCCTCCAGCCGCGTCGGCTGATGCACGATCAGCTTGCCGATCATCGAATCATAGTGGGGCGAGACCAGATACCCTTGATGGACGTGCGAGTCGAAGCGCACGCCAAAACCGCCCGGAACAATCAGCCGTTCGATTCGGCCGGGCGAAGGCTGAAAGTTCTTGGCCGGGTCTTCCGCGTTGATCCGGCACTCGATCGCATGGCCGCGGACGACAATGTCCGACTGCTGAAACGGGAGCGGCTCGCCGGCCGCCACGCGAATTTGCGCTTTGATCAGGTCGATGCCGGTTACCATCTCGCTGACCGGATGTTCGACCTGAATCCGCGCATTGACTTCAATGAAGTAAAAATTGTAGTCCTGATCGACGATGAATTCCACGGTCCCGGCATTGGTGTAGCCGGCCGTTTTGATCAGCCGCACCGCCGCCTCGCACATCGCCTGGCGAGTGCCGTCTGGAAGCCGCGGGGCGGGGCTCTCTTCGATTAGTTTTTGATGCCGCCGCTGGACCGAGCAATCGCGCTCTCCCAAATGGACCACATTTCCATGCTGGTCCGCCAAGATTTGAACTTCGACGTGGCGCGGCTTGTCGATATATTTTTCGAGATAGACGCCGGCGTTGCCAAACGCCGCTTCCGCTTCCGCGGCCGCTTGTTGCAAACACGATTTTAAGGTGAGGTCGTTCGCCGCCACCCGCATCCCTTTGCCGCCGCCGCCGGCCGTCGCTTTGATCAGCACCGGAAAACCGATTTGCTTGGCGATCGCCGCGGCTTTGTC
>DASRSE010000208.1:0-4562 GCA_035656655.1 Pirellulales bacterium | reverse complement strand
GAAGCCTGTTGAAAGGCTTCATCGAACTTGAGAAAATCATCGCTATCCGGCTTTTTCATCAGGTTCAAAACGGTCGGGTCGGTATGCTCCGGCGCAACTTTTAAGAGCCCGCCGACATGATGCTCGGCCAATTCGCGCATGTAGACGGGGTCGCGCCGGGCGAGATCCATGCGGATGCCCGACGCGACAAACACCTTGTTCACGCCGGGCTCGTTCCGCGCGCTTTGCATCAATTGAATCAACGGTCCGTGGTCGGTGCCTAGCAGTTTGCAAATGGTCGGGTGGACGCACGACAGCCGCCGGCATTTGGCCTCGACCTCCGGCCGCGAACAGCGCATCTCGTACATGTTGGCGGTCGGGCCGCCGATATCGCTGATCACACCCTTGAAATCGGGATCGGCCGTCATCTTGCGAATTTCGCCGAGCACGGAGGCTTCGCTGCGGCTTTGAATGATCCGCCCCTCATGCGCTGTGATCGAGCAAAACGTGCAGCCGCCGAAACAGCCGCGCATGATCTGAACCGAATCCTTCACCACCTCGAACGCCGGAATCTTCTGCTGCTGATAGCTCGGGTGCGGCTTCCGCGTATAAGGGAGCCCATACACGTAGTCCATTTCCGCCTGATTCAAAGGGAGCGCCGGCGGATTGACGACGACCGCCTCGCGATCGCAAAATTGCACTAGCCGCCGCGCGTTGTGCGGATTCGTTTCGTGATGCGCCCGTTTGGTCATTTCACAAAACGCCAGCCGATCCGCCGTCGCCTCTTCGACGGAGGGCAACCTGATCGTGTTTTCGACCGGAGGCGTCTCTTTTGCCCCCAGCCGATAACAGACGCCGCGCAGATCGCGCAGTTCGCGAACCGTTTGACCGGCCTGCAGGCGGTGTGCGATGTCGACAATCGGCCGCTCGCCCATGCCGAACACGAGCAGATCGGCCTTGCAATCGAGAATGATCGGCCGGCGAACTTTCTCGCTCCAATAGTCATAATGGGCAATGCGTCGCAAGCTGGCCTCGACCCCGCCTGCCACGATCGGCACCCCCTTAAAGGCCTCGCGCGCCCGCTGGCAATAGGCCAGCGTCGCACGGTCCGGCCGCCGTCCGATCCGTCCGCCCGGGCTGTAGGCGTCGTCGTTGCGAACTTTTCGGTTCGCCGTGTAATGGTTGATCATCGAGTCCATATTGCCGGCGCTGATCGCGAAGAACAGCCGCGGCCGCCCGAAAATTCGCCACGGGTCACACGAGCGCCAATCGGGCTGGCTCAAAATCGCGACGCGAAACCCTTCGGCCTCCAGCAGCCGGCCCAGCAGCGCCATCGCAAAGCTCGGATGGTCGACATACGCATCGCCGGTCACAAAGACGACGTCGACTTCGTCCCATCCGCGAGCAGCCATTTCGGCCCGCGTCATCGGCAGCGGAATCGTCGCGCCCGGCACGGGCTGCGCGGCCGTCGTCGCGGCCAAGCCAGGAGGCGCAGAACTCCGCCCCGGCCGGCCAAAAATGGTCGGCGCCCCTTGATCCAGAATCGGCAAAGCCGAATTTAAGAAGCCAGGCAGCGACATAAGCGTGAATCGTGTATTCTACGCCCGGCACCCTCGTGAACTCTAGGGGCTATCATGCGCGGAAACTGCGAAAACTCTCAGAAAGTCGGTGAACCGAGCCGCTCTTCCATCTGAAAACCAGCGGGCCGGTTTGGAATGAGTGGCGCGCGGCCGACACTGTTTTCGACCCTTCCTCGGCCGTAGTCCTTGAACCGGCCGCAGGCATAAATGACAGCGGGGGTATGACGTTTGCTACAAATCGGGAAAAACACTTCCAGGTCCCCTGAGTATCTGCCGGCATGCATGATCTTCTGTTTAGTCTCGCCAGCGTAATTGTGCTGGGCATTTCAGCGCAATGGATCGCCTGGAGACTGCGCGTGCCCTCGATCTTGTTGCTGCTCGCCTTTGGCATTTTGGCCGGTCCGGTGCTCCACTGGGTCGATCCGGACGCGCTATTTGGCAAGCTCCTGCTCCCCGTCGTGTCGCTGTCGGTGGCGATCATTCTGTTTGAAGGGGGGCTGTCGCTGAAGATCGCGGAATTGCGCAGCGTCGGAAACGTGCTGGTGCGGCTGACCACGATTGGCGTGCTCGTGACCGGAGCGGTGACCGCGGCCAGCGCACATTGGTTTTTGGAGCTCGATTGGCCGCTGGCCTTGATGCTGGGCGCCATCCTGGTTGTCACCGGCCCGACCGTGATCGGTCCGCTCATTCGCCATCTTCGACTCGGCGGCCAGGTCGGTTCGGTCTTAAAATGGGAAGGCATCGTGATCGATCCGGTCGGCGCGATTTTGGCCGTCCTCGTATTTGCGCTGGTTCGGGCCGGCGGCGTGGGAGGCGTGGGCGAAGCAATGGGCCATGTGGGTCGCGGCTTGGCGCTGACTGCGCTGGTCGGCTGCGGATTGGGGCTGGCCGGATCGGTCGCGTTGGTGGTCCCGCTGCGCCGGTATTGGATTCCTGACACGCTGCACAACGCGGTCACATTGGCGGCGGTGTTTGGCGTGTTTTCGCTTGCGAACCTGTTGCAAGACGAGGCCGGCTTGTTGGCGGTGACCGTGATGGGAATCGGCGTCGCGAATCAGCGGTATGTGCCGGTCAAGCATCTGGTCGAGTTCAAGGAAAACTTAAGCGTGCTGCTGGTTTCGTGCTTGTTCATGATCTTGGCGGCGCGGCTCAGGCTTTCCGACCTGTCGAATTTCAACCTAGGAAGCCTCGCTTTCTTGGCGGCGCTCATTTTCGTGGCTCGGCCGCTGGCCGTGTTTGTTTCCACGATCGGTTCGGCATTAAGCTGGCGCGAGCGGCTGTTCTTGGCGTGCATGGCGCCGCGCGGCATCGTCGCGGCGGCGGTCACGTCGGTCTTCGCGTTAGATTTGGCGGAAGCCGGTTACGCCAGCGCGGACCGCCTCGTGCCGCTGACGTTTCTGGTGATCATCAGCACGGTGTTGCTATACGGCCTCTGCGCCGCGCCGCTGGCCCGCTGGCTCGGCATCGCCACCCCCAATCCGCAAGGAGTGCTGTTTGTGGGAGCGCACTCCTGGTCGCGCGCGATGGCCAGCGCCTTGCAAACCGAAGGTTGTTCGGTCCTGCTGATTGACTCCGATTGGGCGAATATCTCGGCGGCTCGGCAGTCGGGACTGCGGACCTTTTTTGGCAGCATATTGGCCGAGCATACGTGGAGTGCGAACGAATTTGGCGAATTTGGCCATCTGCTCGCGATGACAGCCAATGACGAGGTCAATTCGCTCGCGTGTCTGCGGTTCGTGGAAATTTTTGGCCGTCGTGGCGTTTATCAACTACCGTTTGCCGCCGCCTCGCGCGGGCGGCGCGAAGCGGTCTCGCTCGATCAGCGCGGCCGCTTTTTGTTTGGTGACGAACTGACGCATCTCGCGCTGTTTGAGCGCTTCGGCGACCATCCGTCGATCCGCGTCACTCATTTAACCGCGGAATTTGACTACGACGCGTTCTGCCAGTTGCACGGAGCAGATTCGCTCCCCCTGTTTGTCATCTCGCAAACGCGCGAAGTGCGCCCTTTCACGAGCGTGGATACGCCACAGCCCAAGCCGGGCGAAACGCTCGTCAGCGTCAACCGCGCGGCAGCCGGCGCTACGCCATGAGCAGCGCCCGAAACCCAACTTCGTTGTTTCTGTAGTCCTCAGCCAATTCGCTTCCCGCGGGCGGCGGATTTGAAAAGCAAGTGGCTGTTCGCCTTGCCCAGGCGGAATTGGCCTGCGGACGAATGGCTCGGCGAGCCGCTTCGTTTGCCCGCCTGAAGCCGGCGGGCTGGCGATTTGCGCGGCGGTCGATTCAACCACTTACGCGGCTTGGCGGAGCGGACGTACTGCGGCGTGCGGAGCCGTTCGCTCAGCCAAGGCGCCTACTTTGTCCGACTCCAGCGAGCACTTCGCCCAGGCAGCCTGCTTCGTTCGCAAGGCTTGAAAGACTAACAAGCACCCTCCGCCGATTGCTCCGAGCGTAAACGTCGAGGGGGCGCTGGCCAAGAAGAGAGCCTTGGCGCTACAAGCAACGAGCGGAAGCATTGCGGCGATTCCTGAGGGAAGAAGGGATTCTGATGCGGCTCGGCGGACCGGCCGCTTAAAACGTACGACACGCCGCACTGTCCGGCGCGGTTCTCCGCGGTTGGGACGCCCCTGATCTGTCAACTTCGGTCGAATTGCGCCGTTTCTTCGGGCAAAATGCCTGTGGAACGGTTCTGCGGCAACCGCGGTCTTTCCCTGGCGAATACAATTGCTACAGTCGGAGCAGACGCCTTGACGACCTCCGGCGAATGACCCACACTAGCAGCCAGTTCCAGCAGGCCACCGTGGCATTTTTCGACCCTGCCCGGTGCCGAGCCGGTCGCCGCACGGCTCGAAAAATAGCGACGCCCGTCGCGATTTTGGCATCGCCTTCGGGCGCTGACGCGGCTTGGTGGAGAGTTCAACAAGCTGCGAGGCAGAGGGCGGGCGCCATGCGATGTTTGCACTGCGCCGCGGATCGATCGTTTCAACCAACCAACGCACGAATTTT
>DASRSE010000207.1:0-42165 GCA_035656655.1 Pirellulales bacterium | reverse complement strand
ATCGTCGTTTCGCCAACGCTGGAGATGCTGAGGACCAAGGCCGCCAATTGCATCGAGATCATCCGAACTCTCCCTTCCTGGGAACCCCTGCGCGCTACCTTGCGCGAGCGCCTGTACGGGCAACCTATGCCCAAAGCGGGCGGCATTGTCCAGAGGAATGCGGATTTCAGCAAGACCGATTTCGTGGCTAATCTGCGCCAAAAAGGGGTCTCTTTCGCTAGCATTTCGCCGGTTCGGGCGATCTGGGCGCTCTCGCAAATATCCCCCCGCGACCGATCGACCGCACCGCGGTCTGCTCGTGACGACGATTTGCGCCAGGCAGTTTGCGTGCACCCAGAATTCTTCAAGGTTGCGTTGCGAAAGTGGCCGTTTTCTCGGGCGAAAACCGGCTTCAGGCGGCGGTTTTTAGCGGCGCCTCTTGACGGCAAGCGGGGCATCGGTCAGATTGCCTGAACCTCGCAAAAATCGTCACGACCCGATTCTTCGGGCGGCTAGCTCAGTTGGTTAGAGCGCCAGCTCGACAAGCTGGATGTCACAGGTTCGAGTCCTGTGCCGCCCATTTTTTTGCGCGGCGTCGCCGAATTCACGCTGGCGGCACGTGCGTGCTGAGGCGGATTTCTGCCCTGCGCGAATCTGCTTCGCAGGGCAGTCCTTTTGAAAGAGAACCGGCCTCGGCGCAGCCGCCATGCGGGCGCTCGCCGCGACGACGCTGAAACGTCGCCTGGGATGCGGCAGCGATGATCTCGTCAGCTTGACAAGAGTTCTTCGAGCGCGGCGGCCAACCGCTCATAGTCGGCAAGCGAGTTATAAACTTGCGCCGAAATGCGCAGGATGGGTCGGCCGGCCAAAGGGCATTCATAAACGGGCACCTCGAACGCATAGCGCTCGTTCAACGCGCGATAGAAACGGTGCACAACCGTGGACGAGGTTGCTTCGTCGGCGACCCCGCAGTCGTCCGGAGCCGTATCATGAGGAACCGAGCCGCTGCCGGCCGATTCGACCGGCAATAGAATGGCCGACATCGAGCCGCTCAGACTCGGACCGCAGGTTGGCTGCAATCCGAGCCGTTGGCAAATCTGCCGGCTGCCGAGCTGCGCCAACTCGTGGTTGTGTTGCATCAAAGCGGCCAATGGTTTCGGCGGTTCCGACCGTGGATCGGCCCGTGGCACGCGCCGGTCCGCGGCCAGCGTCGCACTGATCCGGTCCAAGAAGCGAATGGCCTCGGCGACGCACAACCAAGGAGAAGGATCGAGTGTCCCCACCCAGTCAAAGCGATCCTGCAGCCGTGAGTAATCTGGCCGAGCCTGATTGAAGCCGTGGCTGATCGTGGCCGGCTGAAGCGGCCTCTGGCGGTCAGGGCGCACGTGCAAAAAGCCGGCTCCTTTCGGAGCGCAGAGCCATTTGTGGCAATTGCCGGCATAGTAGGCCGCGCCCAGTTGCTCCAGGTCGAGCGCCAACATGCCTGGCGCGTGCGCGCCATCGACCAGCGTGTCGATCCCTCGTTCGGCGAGCGCCGCCACGATCAGTCCGATCGGAAAGACAATCGCGGTGGGGCTCGTCACATGATCGATCATCGCCAGCTTCGTTCGCGGCGTGGCGCGGGCCAAGATCGCTTCCAGGATCGATTCCGGCCCGGCGACCGGAACGGCGATCTTTGCCACCACCAGCTTGACGCCCAACCGCCCCGTCAGATAGCGGGCGACATTGTTGCAGGCGTTGTAACCATGGTCGGTGATCAAGATTTCATCGCCCGGCTGAAACTCGAGCGAACGGAGCACGCTATTCACTCCGGCGGTGGCATTGCTGGTGAAGACCAGATCGGCCGCCGGCGCGCCGACGAATGTGGCCAACGCGCCGCGCGCCGCATCGAGCAGCGGCGGCAGTTCTCGGAGAAAGAAGCGGACGGGTTCGGCCTCGAGCTGCCGGCGGAATTCATCCTGCCGTGCGAGGACCTCGCTCGGACACGCCCCGAACGAGCCGTGGTTGAGGAATGTAATAGCGGGATCGAGCGGCCAAGCGGCCACAAATTGGGAGGCGGCCGTCTCACGGCGCTGCGCGGCGATTTGATCGATTTTCATCCCGCGATTATGGCCGCGGCGATCCGAGGGCTCAAGGGCCGTGGCGGGCGAGCAGCGCCCATCGAGCCGGCCTCGTCGCGCGGTGCCGTTCGGCGTCACGCTCCGGCCGAAAGGTCTATGGCGGCAGCCCAGATTCGGCTATTTTGTTGAGAGTGAAAGCAGCAGCGTCGTGCTCGATGCGGGATGCGAACGCTCCGCGCCGCCGCGGATGCCAGCGCCGGCAGCGGCAAGATATTTTTTCAGGCGAATTTCTCGAACAAGATCGGAGTCGCGGTGCCGGAACCGTTGGGTTTGATTTTCGACTGCGATGGCACGTTGGCCGACACCATGCCGGCCCATCTCGAGGCTTGGCTCGAAACGATTGAGCCGCTGGGGGCCACGATGACGAGCGCTCAATTCTACGGAATGGGAGGCTGGCCCACTCAGAAGGTGGCCGCATGGTTGATCGGCGCCTTTCCATTGCAACTCGACCCGGTTGCCATCAGCAATGCCAAAGAATGCCGATTTGAACGGCGGCTCCACGAGATCTTGCCGATTCGCCCGGTGCTCGCGATCGCGCGGAACGAACGAGGACGGCGGCCGCTCGCCGTGGCGACCGGCGGGATGCGGCGGGTCTGCGAGGCGATCCTGCGGCAGATCGGCTGCCTCGACTGGTTCGACGCCATTGTCTGCTGCGAGGATGTCGGACGGCACAAGCCCGAGCCGGACATTTTTCTCGAAGCGGCCCGGCGGCTGAACCTTCCGCCGCAGCGCTGCGTGGCCTACGAGGACACTGACCCGGGGCTGGAATCGGCGCGGCGGGCAGGGATGGCCGTGGTCGATGTCCGCACCATGTACGAGCAAGAACCGGCGCGGTAAGATCGCGGCATGGCAGAAGAAGACTATTATCAAACGCTGGGGGTTTCTCGTTCGGCTTCGGCCGAGGAAATCAAAACGGCCTATCTCCAGCTCGCGCGCAAGCATCATCCGGACAAAAACCCGGACGACAAAACGGCCAAGGCCAAGTTTCAAAAAATCCAAACCGCCTTTGACGTCCTCAACGATCCGAGCAAGCGCGAATTGTACGATCGCTATGGCAGTTCATTTGAATCGATGGGGGCCGGCCCTGGCCCGCGCGGCGCCGGCCGCGGCCCCGCCAGCGGATCGCACGGTTTTGAAGATGTCGATTTTGGACAATTGTTCGGCGAACGATTCGGCGATGAAGGCGGGGGCGGCTTTGCCGACATCTTCAAACAATTCACTCGCGGCGGCGGCGCCAAGAAACGGGGCCGCTCAGCGGCTCGCGGCCAAGACATTCTCGAGCGGCTGACGATCCCCTTTCACACGGCCGTCGCCGGCGGCGAAGTTCAGTTGTCGTTGCAACGAGCCTCCGGCAAGGTCGAAACCTTGGCGGTCAAGATTCCCGCCGGCATTGACGAAGGGGCCAAAATTCGTCTCCGCGGTCAAGGGGGCGAAGGAGTCGGCAGCGGCAAGCCGGGCGATATTCTACTCACCATCCATATCGAGCCGCATCCGGCCTACGTGCGCCGCGGCAATGACCTGACGGTCAAAGTCCCGGTCACGCTCGCCGAGGCAGCCCTGGGAGCGAAGATCGATGTACCCACACCGCAAGGCGTGTTGTCGCTGCGGATTCCGCCGAACACTTCCAGCGGCAAGAAACTCCGTCTCAAAGGACAAGGAGTTCACCGAAAAGGCGAAGAGCCGGGCGATCTCTACGCTGAAATTCAGATTGTGCTGCCCAATCCTCTCAGCGAAGAAACGTTGGCTGCCATCCGAGCGCACGAAGTCGACAAACCGGCGAATCCGCGCGGCGACCTGCACTGGTAAGCATTCGAATTTCACCTGCCATGAACCAGCGATTTTCCGCCGCGCAGCGCGTCAAAAAGGGGGCCGATTTTGACCGCGCCTTTCGCGGGCGCAAATCGGCCGCCGATGCAAACCTGGTCGTCTACGCGGCGCGGAATGACGCGGCGAACGCGCGACTGGGCTTGTCCGTTTCGCGCAAGGTAGGCAATGCCGTCCGCCGCAATCGCTGGAAGCGGCTGCTGCGCGAAGCGTTTCGCTTGGCGCAAGCCTCTCTCCCTCGCAGCATCGACCTGATCTTGATCCCGCGCGCGGACGCCGAACCCGAGCTGCGCCGCTTATCGAAGTCGCTCGTGAAATTGGCGCGGCAAGCGACGCAAAAGATTGCACGTTCCGAGAGCGAAGCGCGTCGCCACTCCGCGCTCGAGCGCGATTCGCAAGAGCGCGCCTCGCTCGAGCGCAGCCCTCCCCCCGACGCTCCCTCCCCTCCCACCCAACGCTCCTGATTCCCCGCCCCGCTCGATTACCGCGCTTTAATGGCCGCCTCTCCCGCTCCGCGTCTCCGTGCATCCGGGTGTCCTTTGTCCACTGCTATTTCTTGGCCTTGATATCAAACGACCAGAGCACGCCCAGATCGCGGATATAAAGCCGGCCGTTCGCGACCACTGGATAGGTCCAGGCCTGAGCCTTCCCGCGGTCAGGCGAATCCGGCGGGGTGAATCGGCCTTTCTCGTGATAGGCCTCCGGCGATGCTTCGACCAAAGCGACTTCGCCTTTTTCGCCATGAAGATACAAATCGCCATCGGCAAAGCAGATCGAGGCGGCCCCCACCCCGCGCTCTTGCCACTTCACGTCGCCCGTTTTGAAGTCGACGCAGAGCAGACCGCCGCTCGATGTCCCGTACAGATAGTCGCCGACGTGGACCGCGCCGCCAATGCTCGTCGGCAGCTTGGGCGAAAAGTAAACTTGCTCGGCTTTGAAGTCGCCTTGCTTCGCGGTGAGTTGCACGAGACCGCCGCCGGTTCGGCCGGCAGCACTATAGACGAAGCCTTCAAACGCGACGGGGGTCGGGATATTGGCCATGCTGCCTTGGGCCGTTTTGTCATAGCGCCACAGGAGCTTGCCGGTTTTCGTATCGAGTCCGACCAGTCCCTTTTGCAAAAAGAGCACATATTGTTTCACCCCGCCGACGGTGATTTCAATGGGCGAAGCATACGCAGCCTGGTCGGCAGATTCCAAACCCGACTTCCAAATCACATTGCCATTGGATTTGTCGAGCGCGACGACCGTGGACTCTTTGCCGCCGGGCGTGCAAATCAGCTTGTCGCCGTCAATCAGCGGAGATTCCGCGTAGGCCCACATGCCCGGCTCGCCGCCAAAGTCCTTGATCAGATTTTTCTGCCACGCGATGTTGCCCGACTTGATGTCCAGGCAGGCCAGATCGCCCGCCGAGCCGAGCACGTAGAGACGCTCGCCATCGACCGTCGGCGTGGAGCGCGCACCGGGATATTGCGGCCCCTTGTTCGGGCCGACTTTGCCAATCGGCGTCGACCAGAGTCGCTTGCCATCCGCCACGGCGCGGGCTTGGACCGATTCTTCTTCCGTTCCCTTGTTGCTCAAAAGATAGAGCGAATCGCCGACGACCGAAGGAGTCGAAAAGCCGTCGCCGACGTCCTTGACCTGCCAAACGAGCTTGGGCCCGGCGGTGGGCCATTCATGCAGCAAGCCGGTTTCCGCGGAGATGCCATTGCGATGGGGGCCGCGCCATTGAGGCCAATCCGCGGCCTGCACGAGAGCGCCGCTGGTCACGAATGCGAAGATCAAGGTCCAAAACACGCCGCGGCCCATGGTCCACCTCCTGAGATTAGCGATGATCCGAGTTGAATCGCCATTCTAGAGCCCTCCCTGCGCCGCTGACAAGCCGGCGGCGACATCGGCGCATTCCGCGCCGAGGCCGCGGTGGGGCAAAATTTGCCGGCTCCGGCGGTCGGTTTGCAACGATCGTGACGATTCGCTCGGCCCGCAGCGCGAGTGGCGTGCGGCTGGCCGTTGCAAGCCTGGGCCATGCTACGTATCGTAAAGGTTGAGGATTTCTGAATCCGTTTCGCCCTTTCTTCTTCAATGCACCGCATGCACGTCATGGCTTCTACTAAGGCCCGCGCCGAAGGGGCGAAATCGCTGCCCCTGCGTCGCCGGGCGTTGTTTGCCAAGCGGGCCTTTGATATTGTCTGTTCGCTGCTCGGGCTCCTCATCTTGGCTCCAGTGCTGCTCGTCGTGGCAGTGCTCGTCAAACTTTCGTCTCGCGGTCCCATTTTTTATCGCCAGCAACGCGTTGGCCGCGATTTCGTCCCGTTTGGGATCTATAAATTTCGTTCGATGGTTGTCAACGCCGATCGGCAAGGGGTCCTCCTCACCGCCGGCCGCGACCCGCGGATTACGCGCATTGGCGCTTTTCTGCGGCGGTCGAAGCTCGATGAATTGCCCCAATTGCTCAATGTCCTCAAAGGCGATATGAGCTTGGTCGGTCCGCGCCCCGAAGTGGCCCAGTATGTCGAACAGTTTCACGCCGACTATGAGGACCTGCTCCGAGTTCGCCCCGGCATCACCGATCTGGCATCGCTGGAGTACCGCGACGAGGCGGATGTCCTGGGCCACAGCGCCGATCCCGAACGCGAATATATCGAAACGATCTTGCCGCGGAAAATCGCCTTGTCCCGCGCCTATCTCCGCGACGTTTCGCTCGGACACGATCTGCGGATCATCGGCCGCACGATTCGCAAAGTCTTTTCGCATTAGCTTCGTAGTGCAACTTTCTCCTCGCATCTCCTCTCCGACACCTCTCGGCAGATAATAAAACCCATGACTGACCCCCTCGCGCAGTTGTCGCATGCGATCGAAAACAAAACCGCCAAAGTCGGCGTCATCGGCTTAGGCTATGTCGGCCTGCCGCTGATTCAAGCCTTCGTTGGCGCCGGCTTTCCCACGCTCGGTTTCGATGTCGATCAGAAAAAGGTCGATCGCCTCCTGGCGGGCCAAAGCTATATCAAGCACATCGCCGCCGATTGGATTGCCGCTTGCGTGCGCACGAAAAAATTCACCCCGACCGCCGACATGGCGCGATTGAAAGAAGCCGACGCGATTTTGATCTGCGTGCCGACGCCTCTCTCGGACAGCCGCGACCCAGACCTCACCTATATCGAACAAACCGCCGAAAAAATCGCCGCCGTCCTCCGGCCCGGACAACTCATCGTACTCGAAAGCACGACTTATCCCGGCACCACGCGCGATGTCGTGCTCCCCATCTTGCAACGGTCCGGATTGCAGGCGGGGAGCGATTTCTTTCTCGCCTATAGCCCTGAACGCGAAGACCCGGGCAACCCCGACTTTTCCGCCAAAGGAATCCCCAAGGTCGTCGGCGGGCTGGAGCCGAACAGCGCGCGCCTTGCCCAGTCGCTTTATTCCCAAGCGGTGGTGCGGATTGTTCCGGTCTCGAATTGCGAAGTGGCTGAAGCCTGCAAGATTTTGGAGAACACCTATCGCGCCATCAACATCGCCCTGGTCAACGAGTTAAAAATGCTCTGCGACAAGATGGGCATGGATGTCTGGGAAATCATCGAGGCCGCCAAGACCAAGCCGTTTGGTTTCCAGGCGTTTTATCCTGGTCCGGGGCTCGGCGGCCATTGCATTCCGATCGATCCGTTTTATCTGACCTGGCTCGCGCGCAAGCATGGCACCACCACGCGGTTCATCGAGTTGGCCGGGGAAATTAATACGTCGATGCCGCACTATGTCATTGAGCGTTTGGTCGAGGGGCTCAACGATCAAGGGAAGCCGGTGAAGGGGAGCAAAATCTGCGTGCTCGGCGCCGCCTATAAAAAAGACGTTGATGATCCGCGCGAAAGCCCGTCGTTCGCCTTGATGGAATTGCTGCTCGCCCGCGGCGCCGTGCTTAGCTACAACGACCCGCACGTGCCGTCGTTGCCGGCCATGCGCCATCATCATCTGCCGGCGATGCAGAGCGCGGAACTCACGCCGCAGTTCTTATCGTCGCTCGATTGCGCCCTGATTTCGACCGACCACTCCGCCTACGACTACGAGCTGATCGTGAAACATGCTCCGCTGGTCATCGACACCCGCAACGCGACCCGGCACGTGAAAACCGGCCGCGAGAAAATCAAGAAGGCTTAGCAACTTCCTTGCGGGCCGTCTCGGCGGTGATGAACCGACCGTGGACGCAACTCTTGTCTGTGAACTAAGAAAGCCGTTCGACGTACTCGCCGAAGGGCTCAAAATGGAAAATAGTCGCGGCGACAGGATTTGAAGGTACCCTTAGGCACGTTGGTCTTGCAATGGTTTAGGTGGACACTTGGGTGGGAAATGCCCGATTTTCAGCAGTCGACGACGCGCTTGGCCCTCTCTGGCCATGGGAATTGCATTGGAGCAAAAGGGATGTTGAATTGCCCATGCTGTGTCAGATTTGCGTCAGATTTTCGGATTCCATCACAGGTTAGCCGCAATAGTGCGTCAGCCTATGTGACCGGCGGACGTGGCCACAGCGGCTGTCCCCATTCGCATTCATGATTCAGGACGGTTGACCTGGGTGCTGTCTAAAGCCTAGGGAATCACACGCACGTCACACGCGGTAGGCCCACGCATCGTAAAGCCGATGCGAAATTCAACCCGAGTGCCATACATAACTGAAGGCCACTCTTGACCGTCGACGTTTGTCTCATGGGCGTAGATCATCTCGCCCGTTGAATCGCAGCGAATGAAGCAATATGTAGCTTCAATCTGTACGACATCGCCCTTGGACGTGTGGGGAAGCGGATAAGAGACCTCCCGCCGTGCCTGTGGACTGACGCGCGCATTGGCCAGCCCCACAAACATCTTGCGAGCCTCCCTGTAACCCTCAATCACATAAACCTGCCGCGCGTGCAGGAGTTGCCCATCGTAGTTCGTGTCGCCCGGTGTGTATGAACGAAGGCTATGGTATAGCAACTCGTCCGGCGTAAAGTGGTTGCTTTCCCATAGCACTTTAGCGATTAGGTAATGCAATCGTCGGTCAGTGGCGTTGGCTTCTAATGCTTTTTCAAGTACGGCACGCGCGCTCGCCCAGTCCTGCTTTTTTCGATGTACACGCGCTAGGGCAAGTGCAACGTAAGTATTTCGCGGATTTTTGTTGAATGCCTTTTCCAGCGAAGCCGTAGCGCGCGAAGTATGCGCAAGGAACTCGGCTAAGTCAGCTTCCGCAGTTAGTAGGTACGGGTCGCCGGGTAACGCTGCTAGGTGTTGACTCAGTTCCTTTTCTACAGCACTCAACATCTTCGCAAGCTCATCGTCGCTCACCTGCCCACCCTTAAGCGATTGCTGAAGTTGGAAAATCCCAACCTTAACTAGCGTGTGCCGCGCATAAGATGAATCGGCACCCGAGCGAATCAATGGGCGGCAAATGGCTGCGGCGTCTTCTAAGTACTTTAAAGCGGCGATATCGGATGTTGCTTCCTTTGCACGGCGCAATGCCAGCTCGGCGAGAGAATGGTCGATCGTCGTATTTCGCGGAGCCGACTCCTTCGCTTTTAGCAGATACATGTGAGCATCGGTCAAATTGCCGTTGGAGCGTTGCATCTCATAGATGGCCCGCTGGTGAAGCAATACGTGATCATCACCCGCCTTTTTCACCGCGAGTTCAAAAATGTCGTAGACCATTTGGGGGTCTGGGAACAGCTCAAGCAAAGCCTTAGCGCGAATCAATTGATTGAACGCCCGACGATCGGCTGAATAGTCGATGTCGATGTGATCCAGACATTTGAGATATTCCCCGTATCGCTCTTCGACCGTCTTGATTGCTTCAAGAAAGACAATGTCAGCAATGTGTGGATGTCGCGCCACGTAGTAATAATCTTGCGACGTTTCATCCTTTAGGACGCGCACGATGTTCTGCAATGGCCCAAGGAACTTGTCGCTGAATTCTGAAAACATGATGTTGTGGATGCGCGATATAATGCCCGCGCGGACAGGCACGTTGAACCGAAACATTACGCAAATACTGGTGTAGATTGCCTTCGCTAACGGCGGCGAAATCGTGCGATATTCATCTTGAATGATCTCAGAGAATGGCATACCTAGCGTGGCTTCATGCAATGCGACAAGCAATTGGCGGCCAGCACGCTTGATGAATGCATCGCGTCGTTCCTGCGCCGACTTGCATTCCAAATTGAAAAGTGCTTTGTGTCGCTCAAGCAAACCGACTAACGTTTCTACGTCGTCTTCTGTCAAGTAGCGCAGTTCATACTCCACGGACAGGTAATTAGGGAGTGAACCAGTGTATGTGGCCCAATCGCTACTTCTCGCGGCAGCGACAAGAGTTACTTGTGCAGTGGTGTCTGGCAGTGCCTTCAACAGGCGTTCAATCGGAGACGCATGCTGCAAGATGTCGTCCACAAAGAGATAAATGCGCTCCGCACACGCATGCGCAATTTCGACGATTGCAGCCGAGTTGATTGCGCCGGTCGGCTTTAAATAAAGGCAAAGGCGGTTATGTTCCTTTGCAGCGTCCCAAGCCGTCCGCTGTAGCAAGACGGTCTTCCCTGCGCCAGCGTGAGCATGAATCAGTGCCACGCGACTCCCGTCGATGTCATCGGCAAGAAAATGATCGCTCAGTAACGTGTCGACGAGCCTGCGCCGCACATCGAGATTCTGTTCGATGGCAGACCAAAGCGGATTGACGCCTCTGTAGAAATCGCGTGGCCTCAACGGTTCAACCGCCGTGATACCGCGAACGTAGGCAACGTCATTCTCAAGGAAAAGTCTCGCATTTTCACTCAGCACTGTATCGGCGGACGCGAAGCGTTCGGCAATTGCAAGAGTTTCGACCGGCGTCGCTGGTCGAATTCCGCGAAACGCGCCTGTAACCTTTTTGTCCAATGCATCTACAAACTCGCCGAACTTCCCCTTGATCAGGGTGATTTTCTTCCCCTCCCAGAATCGCTGTTGAGTCTCGGTAAAACTAGGAAGGATTGCATAGTAACGAGGGCGAAGGGGACCCATCGTCGCATCCAATTCCAACAGAATCGCGCGGAAGTCTGAGTCCTGAATCCGGTATCCTGCGAACACAACGGGGTGGTCACCAGCCCAATCTTTGAAGCGGTCGAATAAGCGGCTGCGATTCTTTCGGTACTCTACGTACTGGTCTGGAGTGAGAATTAGCGGCAATTCAGTGTCACGAGTTCTCGTAATGCAGCCATGCAGTTTAAGGTAAGGCAGCGGGTTACTACGCCGCAACCTTTCGTCCACCCGGTCGCCATTCTGAAGGAAAGGGACAAGAGTTTGTGCGGCGTCTATATTCTTGTCGTAAGCCCGCTCCAGGACCAAGTCATAGTTCGTAGTCGCAATCCCATGCCAACGAAAGGTCGCTAGTGTTCGGTGAACAACGCCGGGCTGAAATAAATTAAAAATCGACGCGATGTAGTCTTGCACATCGCCTAGGTTCGATTCGCTAATTGCAAGTTCACTAACTTCGCTCAGCGAGTACCCTTCATAGTCGCCCCCAAGGAACTTCGCGCGGAGCTTGTCCGCCAACTCCCCGGCCATTGGCGGCGTATTGCCGTGCTCGTCTGTGGCTTCTTTGGATGCCCCTGCGCCCAGCACTAAGACGATAGTTCCATCGCGAACGGCTTCCTGCATTACGTGCGGTAGGTCCATTGCCACATCCGACGAGTCTAAAGAGCCTGAGTTACAATCGGTGATAGAGAGAACACGCTGAGTCTGTCGGCTATTGCGTCGATGACAACAAATGGAACGGAAACACTAAATAGAAGCTCCAGGGTTGATGGCTCATCCGCAACCGTTTTGCACGCAGCCAAGTCAGCGTTTGCCGCATTGAATTCACTTGAAAAAGACGTAGCTTTACATAAATCCCGTCGTTTTGTTCCTGCCTTCGTCGGCCTGTAATCGTCGGGCTCGCCCGGTGAGGCCGCAAGGCCCTTGCCCCCGACGAGGATGGGACGATGAAGGCGGGCTGGAAACTGCTTTCGCCTCGCTCCACCGCTGCTCCGCCCCCGACTGCCTTTGTTGGTCCGATTCCGAAGGGCCTAATGCGCAACTTCGTCGCTCGAATTACCCACCGAATGTTCTATCGCGGAATTCCCAACCCCATCCGCGGCGCCGAGCGCTCGTAAGATTGTTTCACGGATTGCGACGGGCTGATACTTGGCGGCGGCGGTAAATCGCAGCAATAAAATTCTCGCGGCTGCTAATGCTGCATTCAAAAACTGGTCTCGCCGTTTCCTTTCCGGCCGGTCATGGGAACGATCATCGAGTTCAATCACCGCCACGACTTCCGTCGTATTCGGTTCGCAATGAACCATGTCCACCTGTCGGGCAACCATGAAGCCAAAGCCTTCATCCCTCGCCTTCGGCGGATTGACCTACGGACGCTGAATTGCCCATTAAAAGGACCTCCTGTTGAGACCATTATGCCGCCTCAACCGGTATCCGAAAGCCCTGGGCTATCGCAACTTTCGCAGCTCTGCACTTGGCGAGGTTTAATTGGCCGCTAGGCCTTGTCCGGCACGACAAAGGGCGCGCGATATTTGCGCGTGAGCAAGGCGTTCGCTTGGTCGTCGCCGACGAATTTCTCGCTGGCGGCATCGAATGCGAGCTTGCGCCCGAGCCGATACTTCGTCGCCTCGAGCTTCACGCCGTTGGACGCCAAGTGCTCTTCCAGCCGAGCCAGCGTCTCGTACGCCTCTTGGTTGTCTCCAAAGGCTTTCGTTTGCGGGTTAAACGGAACCTCTTCGCCAAGCCGGTACGAGATATTCGCCAAGTGGCAGAGGGCGGCCGAATAGTGCCCTTCCAAAATCTCCGCGTTCAGGTCTTCTTTCTTATGGCTGCGAACGGCGGCGATGAAGTTGCCGAAATGGCCGTTGCCTGGCCCGTGCTTGATGTCGAACTTCGGCAAGGCGACCGGCTTGTCGCTGTCTTTCGGCGTGAACTTGCCCCCCGCGTAGACGCCCCCTTCGTAATGATAGACATTGCCGACTTGTTGCCCGTGAAAACTCGGCTTGTCCTTCGTCAAACCGCGGACCTCGAAGATCAGTTGCGTGTCGCCATAATCGAAGACCGCCATTTGCGTGTTCGGGGTCTGGCCTTGGTCCTCATAGCCGAAGCGGCCGCCTAAGCTAAACACGCTCTTGGGCAAGGTCGCGCCGGAGATGGCCCACCGCGCTTTGTCGATTTCATGCACGCCTTGGTTGCCGATGTCGCCGCAGCCGGTATCCCAAAACCAGTGCCAATTGTAATGCACCAAGTTGCCGTGGTACGGTTGCTCCGGCGCGGGGCCGAGCCAAATATTGAAATCCAATCCGGCAGGCGGATCGCTCGGCTGTTTGAAGCCAATGCTGGCCCGCGGTTTGTAGCATAGGCCGCGCGAGACGACGAGCTTGCCGAACTTGCCGCTGGCGGCGATGGCGGCGGCAATCGCCCCTTCGCTGCCGCTGCGGCTTTGTGTTCCATGTTGAACGATCCGGTCGTACTTCCGCGCCGTATCAACGAGCACGCGGCCTTCATGCACGTTGTGGCTGCACGGCTTCTCGACGTACACGTCCTTGCCTGCCTGACAGGCCCAAATCGCAATCAGCGAATGCCAATGATTGGGAGTAGCGATGGAGACGGCATCCAGTTCTTTATCTTCGAGCGCGTGGCGAATATCGGCGACGCAGGTCGGCTTATGAAAGCCTTCCGCCTCCAGCGGCTTCGTCCGTTTGCCATAGATCCGCGAATCGGGATCAATCAAATAGGTGATCTCGACCCCCTTCATCTTTTTCCATTCGTCGATATGCGAGCCGCCGCGGCCGTTGATGCCGGCGACGCCGATGCGAATGGTGTCGTTCGCGCCGAGCACTTTGCCGGAGGACTTCGTGCCGGCAATCGTGAACGTCGAGAAAGCCGCGCTGGCGGCGACGGTGGTTTGGAGAAACTTGCGACGCGAGAGGCGAGCCATGCGAGATCCCTTTTTGCAAACAGGGAGAGGTGGGAGGGGGGCCGGAAGAGCGATGGGCAAGCCTCAGTATCGCCCAACCGCACGGCGGCCGCAATTCTTTTTTCCCAATCCCCAAGCGTCTACTTCTTTTTGTTGGCGCGCCGCCGCGGGGGGGAGGCCCGGTCGCCCGCGCCGCGGGGCGCGAGCTCGCGCGTCGGCCAGAACCAGCCGGCAGCCATAATCGCGCAGCCGATCAGACCGAATGCCCCTGCCACGTAAATCCAATTCCGCAAGGTAGCGGCGTTTTTTGCCGCATAGGCTTCGTCCGGCGTTTGCATCGAAACGCCAAACTTTTGAAACGCGCCCCAAGCCATGAAACAATCGTCCAGACTCCATCGCGAAACGACTTGGCGCGCCTCTTGAACCGTCTGCGGCTTCGGCCGCATGAAATACAAATAAGAACCAAACGAAACGGCGGCCACCAAGACCAAAAGCCCTAAAAACACGATCGATTGCCGCAAGCCCCAGATTGGCGGCAGTTCGCCATCGGCAGCCCCTTTGGCCGGTTTAAGGCGGGTCAAGTCGCGCATCGTCGGGACTTCAACCGTGCGGCCACAGCCGCACTGAACGGCCGTTCCCGCCTGATCAGAGCCCACGGAAAGTTGGCGGCCACAGGTGCACGGAAGGAGAAATTTGCTCATGAAAAGATTGACTCATTCGCGGCAACCGGGCGCGGTTGAAGCGCCAACGGCCGCTCGCAAGGCCTAGAGAAAAGTGGGGGCGACGAAACCCGTCTGACGCTGCTGCCGCCCGTCGCTGCTGCCGCCCGCCGCGCCACGGAACTCTGCCGCCGCGGATTCAGCCCGCGCGCAGGCGAGAGACCTTGTTGCGACTCCGCCGGTCACTCGGGAACCGCGCTTCCCCGATTTGCCCACCACGGCAACTTGATTCCACCGTCGATGGTCAGGGTCGTTCCTGTAATGTAATCGCTTTGCGGCGAAGAAAGAAACACGATTCCACGCGCGATCTCGTCGGGCCGCCCCAAACGGCCCCACGGCAACTTCGCGCCGGCCCGTTCGATCGTCTCTTCGGAGGCAAACTTTCGTTCGCCCGGCGTGTCGATCCAGCCGGGATGAACGATATTAACTCGGATGCGGTGTTCCGCAAGCTCGATTGCGGCGGTGCGCCCCATCTGATCAATCGCCGCCTTGGCCATATTATAGGCCATCGACCGCGGCACGGCGACGACCGCGTGGGGCGAGCTAACAATAACAATCGAACCGCCCCCACCTTGGGCCAACATCTGCCGCGTGGCGGTCCGGAGTACATGAAAAGCGCCCCACATGGTCACGTCGATCGACCGGCGAAAGCCCGCCAAGTCGGCCTGATGGAACAAGTCGCGGTCGGAATGGGCCGCATTGCTAACCGCCAGATCGATCCGGCCGAATGCGGCGACCGCTTGCTGAAAGAGCGACTCCACCGCCGCGAGATCGGCGACATCCCCCGGCAAGAGGATGATTTTTCGTCCCAATTGGCGTATTTCCTCCGCCAACGACTGGGCCTCGGGCTCGTGCGAGAAATAGTTTGCGGCCACATCGGCCCCGGCCCGCGCAAAAGCGAGCGCGGTCTGGCGCCCGATGCCAATGCTGGCGCCGGTGATGAAGACAGTTTTTCCTGCAAGTTCCACAGTGATCAGCCTTTAGACGAAAGGGGCGAGCGAAATCGGCTAACCGGGCCGTGGGTGATGACCGAGCGGATAAACTCACGGCGCGGCGGATGACTTGGCGCGCCGCCGCCGGCGTGTCCGCCTGGAAACCGGGCGGCTCGCACCGTTGGACTCCCTGCGGCTCACGGTGTCCGGCGACTCAGGGGCACCGGCGCCGTCCCACCGAACGATGGCCAGCCACGCAAACGAGTCAAGAACATGCTATCGGAGGGCTTGGGCGGCGACAAGAGAATGGGGTGCCGCGGGGAACCTGCGAAGGGTTCAAAAAACTTTGATTTTTCGACAATTTCGCCCCTAGACCCAAGAAACCGGGCGACTAGAATTGGGTTGAATTAACACCTCAGTTGGCCCAGGGCCTTGGAGCTGCCTGTCGATTTCTGACCTTCGGGTACAGACGACAATAACCGCGCAGCTTAAAAACGGCGCGAAGAAGAGAAAGCACTTCGTCGCGCTGCCCAACCTGGAGCCCCATCGATTTGATGATCGGACCGTTTTCGGCGACGGCTTTCGATTCGCTTGCCTTCCACCAATCAGAGCCGCAACTTGAGCTGATTGCTTCTGGCCCTACGATGGGGTCGATTCGTTTGTGCTTGCTGGCTCGTAGGAACGAGTTGAATTTTTTGCTCGTCGGAACGAGCTTGTTTGCTCGTCGGAACGAGTGGATTTGCTCCTGAAGCAAGAATTGAGTTTTTCGCGAGCCGATGTGGAGAACAGGCGTGTCGAAGCGTTGGCGCCGCGTGCGTTAAGTTTGCGGGCGCGCAAGACGTAATCTTTTACCAAATAGTAGCGAAGTGCCACCGCTCGCCGGGCCTGTGATACAATTGGTTAGTTTTCCCAACCGGAGTTTGCCTGAGGCCAGTGGCACGGTACGTCGTGGCCATGTTGGTTCGCGAAAGTTGGGGGGTCTGTTCCCTCTCACCGCGAACATTAACGTCGGGAAGGCCAACCTTTTCTCGTTAATCCTAGAGACTACTGAACTTGTCCCTCTTGAACGTTGAGGTTGTTGAAAGCTCGGCGATCGTGAGCTTTGAGGATATTGAGCCTCGAAATTGCGGATGCCGTCTCAAAAGTTGCCAATCAAACCGTGCGTGAAATCAATCGCTTGCCGGAAAGGCGTTGTCTGCTCGGAACGGGTCCAGTCTGAATCGACGCCGGCTGGTTACCCCAATCCGTTGCCTGATCTGAATCTTATTGAGGAGTGAACCTTTGTACGACGTAATGCTAGACGAGCTGGAAGATGAAGTCGTGGCCAGCACCGACGATGCGGTTGAGCTCGTCGACAAATCGGTAGACGACGTGGACGACGTGGTTGACGACGATCTGCTGATTGTCGCCGACTCGGGCGATCTGTTGGACGCCGATGGCGATGCGCGGGCCGATGACTTGCTCGTGGTCGAAGATGTCGAATCGTGGTCGGACGACCCGGTCCGGATGTATTTGACGCAGATGGGCGAGATTCCCTTGCTCACGCGGAAGCAAGAAATCGCCTTGGCCAAGAAGATCGAAATTACCCGGGCGCAATTTCGCGGCCGGCTGCTCGAGTGCGATTACGTGTTGCAGTTTGCCGTGAAGATCTTGAAGCGCGTGCACAAGGGCGAGTTGCCGTTCGATCGCACGGTGCAGGTTTCGGTCACGGATCACCTGGAAAAGGAGCAGATCCTCGGCCGCTTGCCCCACAACCTGAAGACGGTCGAGACGCTGGTCAACCAGAATCGGGCCGATTATCGGATTGCCACCAGCAAGAAGGCGAAGATCACGCACCGCCGCGAGGCTTGGAAGCGGCTCGGCCTGCGCCGCCGCCGCGCCCGCAAGTTGGTCGAAGAGCTCGGCTTGCGGACACAGCGCATCGAACCGATGATCCGGACCCTCGAGCATTTCAGCCGCCGCGCCGACTTGCTCAAGGCGCAGCTCGATTCGCAGCGGAAGTCGAAGCATTCCTCGCACGAACGCGAGCAGTGGCTCAAGGAATATCGCCAGATTCTCCGGTCGACGCAAGAAACGCCGACCAGTCTGCGGAATCGCATTCAAGACCTGAAGATCATTTACTCGCAGTATCAACACGCCAAGCGCGGCTTGTCTGAAGGCAACCTCCGCCTGGTCGTGTCGATTGCCAAGAAATATCGCAACCGCGGGTTGAGTTTCTTGGACCTGATCCAAGAAGGAAACGCCGGCTTGATGCGGGCGGTCGATAAGTTTGAATATCGCCGCGGCTTCAAATTTTGCACGTACGCCACCTGGTGGATTCGCCAAGCGATCACGCGGGCGGTCGCCGACCAGAGCCGGACGATTCGCATCCCGGTCCACATGGTGGAAACGATGTCGCGCGTCCGCAACGTCTCGCGCCAATTGCTCCAGCGGCTCGGGCGCGAGCCGACGATCGAAGAGACGGCGCATGCCGCTGGCACGGCGATTGACGAAACCCGCCGCGTTCTGGCAATGAGCCGCTATCCGATTAGCCTCGATCGGCCGGTGGGCAATAGCGAAGACAGCCACTTTGGCGATTTGCTGCCTGACGGCACGGCCGAAAACCCGGCCATTGGCGCATCGCAAGAAATGCTCCGCGACCGAATTACCCAGGTTTTGAAAACGCTCAGCTATCGCGAGCGCGAGATCATTAAGTTGCGCTACGGCTTGGGCGACGGCTACAGCTATACGCTCGAAGAAGTGGGGCACATTTTCAAAGTGACGCGCGAGCGGATCCGTCAAATCGAGGCCAAGGCCGTTCGCAAACTGCAACAGCCTAGCCGCAGCCAAGAATTGATCGGCTTTTTAGACTAAGCATGGGCTCGGCCTTGGTGAACAAGACCGGCACGCTTCGAGGGGGCCGGGTGAATGTGGCGCAAGCTTACGCTTGTTCTCCTTCACTCGGCCCTCTTTTTTGTTGGCGGCGTCCGAAACCGCCGCTCGGTTTGGCGCTTTAAGATCGGCGCGCGGCTGGCCGCCCGCGTCTCGCCGCCGCTCCGCCGACTGTCGGCCGGCGCACGGGCCAACAGCACGACCTCCTCATCGCACAAAAAACGCTGTTGCCGGTCGACCGCGGTCACGTCCGCCGGCAGCGAGTCGCGATGGGCCGCATAGGCCGCCGCGGTCAACAGCAAACAGCCCTTCGGCGCGCGCGCAAAGTAATCGTCCAATTGCGCCGGTTCGGTCAGATGCTCGACCGTCTTGTTGGAATAGTAAACCAGGCTCGACGGAAAGATGTCGAAGCTGGCGAGTTGAAAATCGTCGCCGGAGAATTTGCGCGCCGCTTGTACAAACCGCTCGCTGTTTTGAAATCGGCTGATCCGCTGCGCGACAAAGCCAAACAAGACCGTTGACAGCAGCACCGCGGTCATCGCCACCGTGAGGATCGCGCGGCGAAATTGCCGCAGTTCCAGCAGCACCAGCGCCGCGAGTCCGCCCGCCAGCGGAATCAACCCTGGCAGGCCGATGCTCCGTTCGCCCGGCAAGAGCGTGCTGCTGGCCAGCGGCAGCCCGACCAGGCCGACCGCTCCCGTCACGGCCAGCGCGACAAAGGCGGTCCGCATCCAAAACTTCTTCTCCGCGCCCGGCCGCGCGAACCATTGTTCCAAGAAGACGCCGACGAGAATCGCCAAGGCCGGATACGCAGGCAGCACGTAGCTCGGCAGCTTCGTGCCTGCGAGCGTGAAGAACGTCGCGTACAGGCCGATCCAAACCGCTAAAAAGATGTACTTCCGCCGCTGCGGATCGCCGAGAAAGATTTTCTGCGCCGGCCGCCACAAACTGAGCGGCAAGAAGATCGACCACGGAAAGAAGCCGGCCAAAATCGTCGGCACATAGTGAAAGACCGAGCCGCCATGCTCGGCGGCCGCTCCGGCATGCTCCCAATTCGGTTTGCCAAAAAAACCGACGAGCCACGCGCCATTCGTTTTCCAACCGACCGCGACGTACCACGGCAGCGCAATCGCGCCAATCACGCCGACCGCCGTCACGGGCCGCAGCGCCCAAGCCAACTGGCAGAGCCGGCTCGGCGCCAGCATGCTCCGCCAGAAAATAAACGCGCGGTCATACAGACTCCACCAGGAGTTGACAACCGGCGCGCACACAGTGGGCAACTCGCGGACCCAGAGCAAATAAACGCCAATCACGGCCGCGGGGAGCACTACGCCCACCGGCCCCTTGGCCAACAGGCCCAAACCCATCGCCGCGTAGATCAGCGCGAAATCGAGCCAGCGCCGCGGCAACAGTCCCGACCAGCCGCTGCCGGAACCGGCGGTGCGTTCGAGGGGGCCAGGAAAAGAGCTTTTGGCAAACCACATCAGCGCAAAAGTGGAACAGAGAATCAGCAATGCGTCTGGCGTCGCGGCTCGGCCGGTGAAGCCGAACCACAAGCTGGTGGCTAAGCCAATCGCGGCCCAGAGGCCGACTTCGGGGCGAAACAGAATTCGCCCGAGGTGGTACGTGCAGAGAACCGTTCCGACCGCGGCCAAGGCGGAGAAAAACCGCGCGGCAAATTCATTGTCGCCAAAGACTTGATAAGCTCCCATGATCAGCCAATACAGGAGCACCGGCTTATCGGTCCGGACTTCGCCGTTGAACGTCGGCACAATCACATCGCCGCGCGCCAGCATCTCGCGCGCGCAGGTGGCGTTGCGCGGCTCGTCGGCATCCCACAGCTTCGGACCGCCGAGGTTCGTAAAGAACACCAGCGCCGCCGCCAAGCCGATGGTCCATTGATAGCGGGCCGATTGCGACATTCCAAGTTCCGCAAAGGAAGAAAACGACCCAATCCGGGGCGGAAGTCTACGAGATTTGCCAGCCCCTCACAACGCCGGTTCGCGCCGCGCCGACCGAGCGCCGGAGGGACGCGAGAGCGGTCCTGCCGGTGATTTCGGCGAACGCGCGGGTGCCCCGGCGAGTCCTAGTGACAGGCGCGGCCCCTCGATTTGGCCAAGGTCGATAAAGCACGCAGCCTTCTCAACTTACGTCGGCAACCGCAACGCGATTGCGGCTTTCCGTCCGCTGCGCTCGTGTTCAACAGCCTTTTCGCTCGTGCTCAGCGCCCTTGTCGTTTGTCCTCATTGCCCAAAAACGAGGCGCAATTTTCAGAAGCCGCGCGAATCCGAAGGGCGCTGGCATGGTAAAACGGTGCACGCTTCGCACCGGCCTCGATTTCGTCCGTGCGGCTCGGATTGACGCGGCACGTGGAGCGCGGTCGCAACCCACTTTTTTCGCATCACCGCCTAGTATCCTCATCCCGCCGCGCGAATCACCGCCATGCCTGCACCGATTGTCATCTTGGGCGCCGGAATCAATGGCGCCGCCTTGGCGCGCGAGTTGGTTTTGAACGGATTGCCAGTCCTGGTGATTGAACGGCGCGACATTGCGTCGGGAACGACCGCTTACTCGTCGCGCTTGATCCATGGAGGCCTGCGGTATCTGGAATATGGCGAGTTCGACTTGGTTCGCGAGTCGCTCGGCGAGCGGACGCGGTGGTTGCAGCTCGCGCCGCATTTGGTTCGCCCGCTGGAACTGATGATCCCGGTGGGCAATTGGTTCGGCGGTTTTTGGAGCGCGGCTCGAACCTTTTTTCGTATTCCAAAGCGGCGCGCCGCGAAGCACTTGAGCCGGCCGCGCGGCTTGGCGACCGTGCGGGCCGGGCTCTGGCTCTACGATCGCTATGCGCGCGATCGGCAGTTGCGCGCCAGTCATGTCTTGCGGGCCGGCAACCCGACCGCGATTCCGGTCGATCAATCACGCTATCGCTGGCTCTGCTCGTACATGGATGCGCAGGTTCTTTATCCCGAGCGATTGACGGTCGAGATGCTGCAAGACGCGCGGCGGCTCGCCGAGCAAAACGGGGTTGAATTTCGCGTGCTGACCTATCATGAAGCGGCGCTCGCCGGCAGTCAGGTCGCGATTCGTTCGCTGCGCACTGCGGCAACCGGAGTTGAATTGATCGAACCGGCCGCCGTCATCAATGCGACCGGGGCTTGGGTCGATCGCACTCTGGCCACGCTGAAAATCTCGGCGGAGCGCTTGATCGGCGGGACCAAAGGGAGCCATTTTCTCACGCACCAGTCCAATCTACGCAAGAAATTGAACGGGCGCGCGCTCTACTTGGAGGCGGCCGACGGCCGCCCCGTGTTTATTTTGCCGTTTGCCAGCGGAACCTTGGTAGGAACCACCGACGAACCGTTCTCCGGCGATCCGGCGCAGGCGCTCGCGACCGAGGTGGAACTTGACTATTTAATCGGCGCGGTCAACGCCGCCCTGCCCGACGTGCGCTTGACGCGGGCCGATCTCGCTTTGCACTACTGCGGCGTGCGTCCGTTGCCGTACACGTCCGCCGGTTCGACTGCGGCGATCACGCGGCGGCATGCACTGCACGAACATCGCGACGCGAGTCTGCCTCTGTTCTCGGTCATCGGCGGCAAGCTGACGACGTGCCGGTCGCTAGCCGAAGAATCAGTTCAACGAGTCCTCGCGCGGCTCGGACAAAGCCCGCAAAGGAATTCGCGCACTCGGCCGATCCCCGGCGGAGCCGATTATCCATCCACGGCCGCCGAGCTGGCCGCCGAAGCGGCGCAGTTCGCTGCGCGACACGGCTTGACCCGCGCCCAAGGAGCGGCACTCTGGTCGCTCTTCGGCAGCCAATGCCGACAATTCCCGCCCGAGTTTGCGACCGCGGCGAATGCGCGCGAGAATTTGACCGGCACCGACCTGCCGCGCGCAATGGTCGGTTGGGTCTTGCGCGAAGAGTGGGCGAAGACGCTCGAAGACTTGGTCGAACGGCGGCTGATGTTGTTGTATCATCAGCGCTTGTCGCGGACCGTATTGTACGAGCTTGCCGAAGATCTGATTCGAGCGGAATGTCTTTTTCCGGACGACAGAGAATCCGCCGTTCAGGATTACGCGATCCGGCTCAGCACGCATTTCGGCCGAAATCTCAGTTAGAAACTGCGGTCGCACCGAATTCTCTTGTCCCTCGTTGAGCACGTTTTATGAACAAATTCATTCTTGCGTTGGATCAAGGGACCACCTCCAGCCGCGCCATCGTGTTCGATCATGCCGGCCGCGCGGTCGCCAAGGCGCAGCAGGAGTTTCCACAGTTGCTCCCTCGGCCGGGCGAGGTCGAGCATGACCCCGAGGCGATTTGGACGTCCCAGTTGACCGTCGCCCAGCAGGCGCTCGCCCAAGCGAAGTTGTCGGCCGCCGAGATTGCCGCGATCGGCGTAACGAATCAGCGCGAAACAACGATCTTGTGGGAACGAGCGTCGGGCAAACCGGTGGCCAACGCGATCGTGTGGCAAAGCCGCGTCTCCGCGCCGCTGTGCGAGGCGCTCAAGAACGCCGGCCACGAACCGCTTATTCGCCAAAAAACAGGGCTCGTGGTGGACGCCTATTTCTCGGCCACGAAAATCAAATACCTGCTGGACAAGCATGATCTGCATGCGCGCGCGGCTCGCGGCGAAATCTTGTTTGGAACGGTCGATTCGTTCCTCATTTGGCGGCTCACCGGCGGCGCGCGGCACGTGACCGATTACAGCAACGCCAGCCGCACGCTCCTCTTCAACATTCAAACGCTGGATTGGGACGACGAACTGCTGCGCATTCTCGATATTCCGCGGGCGATGCTCCCCGAGGTTCGGTCGTCCAGCGAAGTCTATGGCGCGACCGACCCGGCTTGGTTCGGCGACCCGATTCCGATTGCCGGAGCCGCCGGCGATCAACAGGCGGCCACGTTCGGCCAGGCCTGTTTTGAACCGGGCAGCGCGAAGAACACCTACGGCACCGGCTGCTTTTTGCTGCTCAATACGGGCGAGCGACCGATCCACTCGCAGCACAACCTGTTGACGACGATCGGCTGGGGGCTGCGCGGCAAGATAACGTACTGCCTCGAGGGCTCGATCTTTATCGCCGGCGCCGTCGTGCAATGGCTCCGCGATGGGCTAGGCATCATCAAAACCTCGGCGGATGTCGAGCGATTGGCGGCCAGCGTCCCCGACTCCGACGGCGTCTATTTCGTGCCGGCGTTTGTCGGCCTCGGCGCGCCTTACTGGGATCCTTATGCGCGCGGCGCCATTTTCGGCCTGACCCGCGGAACGACCGCCGCCCACCTCGCCCGCGCCGCGGTCGAATCCATTGCGTTTCAGACCGGCGACTTGCTGGCGGGAATGGAAAGTGACTCGGGCGTGCCGCTGCGGACTTTGAAAGTGGATGGCGGCGCGGCGCTCAATGACGACCTGATGCAATTTCAGGCCGATCTGCTCGAGGTGGTCGTGCAACGACCTGTCGTGGCGGAAACGACCGCCTTAGGAGCCGCTTATCTCGCCGGCCTGGCAGTCGAGTTTTGGCACGATCAGGCCGACGTCGGGAGAAATTGGGCGATCGAGCGAGAATTTCACTCGCGGATGAAACCGGCCGATCGCGCTGCCCGCGTGGCGCGCTGGAACGATGCCGTCCAGCGCGCCCTCCAATGGGAAAATGCCACCTGACTCCGCTTCCGGCTGGCATCCTCCGCGCGCTGGCTTAGCCGCCTGCGGACGCATCCATCAGGCTGTTAGCCGTGCGCGAGTCGAAAAGCTTTGTCCCTTTGGTCGAATCGCGGGTCGCCACAGTGAGGACTTTGCCTTGCGCGTCGGTAATCACACGGACATGCATTCCTTTCTTCAGGTCCTTGAGCTTGCCCGGCCGTCCATTCACGGTGATCATCACGCTGTCGTCGATCGAGAAGGTGTGGGGTGCGCCGCTATCGTCGGTGATCCCGAGCTTGCCTAACTCGGCCGCGGTGACGACGCCGGTATGCGATTCGGGCCCGGCCAGCGCCTGAGCAGATGCGGTTGCGAAGCTCACCAAAACCGCCACCGCGACGAAGAAAAAATAGCGCAACATGGGAGGAGCCTTTCGAGAAAGAGGGGTTGAGGTTCCAGCGACCGCGACCAGCAACCGGCCAGCCAAGTCGTCGGCATGCACTCGGTTCAATTGACAATCCATCGACTTGCAAATGCAAAGAACATGCCGCCCCGCGGAGTTCGTCCGCTAGCCAAGTGCGTAGCCATTTGACCTATTCTGACTCGGTTCGCTGCCGAGGCGCGATCCTGCTTGGCGATGCTCGAACAAACTTCTAGCGGCATGGTGTGTAATTTGAACCGAATTCAACCACTTTGGTTGGGCCTCAACCAGAAAATGGCCGTAATCCGCGATGTCATCAGGAATTATGCCGACCCGTTCGCGTTTTTAATTTTCGGCAAGCGATTTGCTACCATCCTTGTCGGATTGAGGCTTTCGCTCACGCGAAACAGATTAGTTTGGCTACTCGAAGGCCGTTTCCGCACTTCGTTCTCATGCAGCTAAAGGGTTCTCCCTATGGATATCACGAAAGACCGAATGGAAGACTTCATCCCCGAAGGATCGCCGGCCGCCAACGCTCGCTGGGGCGCAAGTTCAGAGGGCAGTTCCACAGCAAGCAGCGGTTCCAACGCGGGCGGCAGTTCCTCCGCTGGCAACGCTGCCGAGAAGGTCCAAGACACTGCGGATTCGATGTCGCGAGCCGCGGTGGGGTTTGCCTCTTCGGCAGTGCAAAAGGCAGACGATTATGCTCACCTTGCAGGACGGCGGCTCGAGAGCATGAGCGCCAGCATCCAGCATCTCGGGCCAGAATCCGGAGTTCTCCACAGTGCCTCGACACAAATTGCTTCGACTTTGAAATCGAGCGGAAAATACCTCGAAGAGCATGGGATCAGCGGAATCGCGGGCGAACTCACGGCGGTCATTCGCAAGAATCCGGTGCCGGCGATTTTCGCGGCCCTGGGGGTTGGCTTCCTGGTAGCCCGCGTCACAAAACGCGATTGAGCTTTGGCGTGGCTTTGTTCAGCACCCATCGAAACCAGTCCTTCAAACCTTTGAATCAACCCTCCCCCCATCATTCCGACGAGCGCAAGCTCGAGCTAATAAAGGTCGTAAGGAGTTTGTTGTCATGGATCGTTATTCGCAAACCGTCGATGAGCCCCATACCAATCACCGCGAGCCAAGTTTGACTTCGCTGCTGTCGGGCATCGTGTCCGATTTTAGCGAACTTTTGGAGCAACAATTTTCCTTGCTGCGCCAAGAGATTCGCGCCAATGTGTCGCGCGCCATTCAATCGGTCCTTTATCTCGCGGCCGGGGCCGCCATCGCGATTCTGTCGAGCGTCGCGTTCATTTTCGCGCTCGGCTTTGGACTCAATGCTGCGTTCCCCAGTTTTCCGCTGTGGGCCAGCTTCACCTGCGTGTTTGGCCTTCTAGCGATTGCGGCGGGCGGATGCATTCTCGTCGCCGTCAAGAAGTTTCAAAGCGTGCACGCATTTCCTATCGAATCGGCTCAAGCTTTTAAGGAAAATATCCAATGTATGACACCGACAACGAAACCATAAAACGGCAGATGGCGCATACTCGCGCCTCGCTCGCGGAGAAGCTCGAAACGCTCGAAACGCGCGTCACCGACACGGTGCAACACGCCAACGATGCGATCGGCGGGACCGTTGAGAAGGCAACCTCTTGTGTCAATAGCGCGGTCGATACGGTGAAAGCCGCCGTGAGCGCGACCGAACAAACCGTGCATACCACCGTGGAGACCGTGCGCGAGAATCTGAGCTTGGCACATCAAGTCGATCGCCATCCGTGGTTGATGGTCGGCGGTGCCGTGGGACTCGGCTATTGCCTCGATCGCTTCTTTGAAGCGCCGCGACGCGCTCGCTCCGCGGACGCAGACCACGCTGCCTCCAGCAATGGGCACGGTTCAAATGGGCACGGCTCAAATTCCTCGTTGCGCCTCGCCTCGGCGACAGATCACGGTACCGCAAGCGCCTCGGGCGAGTCCGCTCATGAGGCGTCCCCTGCCGCCGCTGGCAGCCAAGAAAAATCGACGCTGGCCAGTTCGCGCGATTGGCTCACGCGGGTGCTCGGTCCGCATGCCCAGCACTTGCAGCAAATGGCCGTCGGCACCTTGATGTCCACGGTGCGTAATGTCGTGAGCAAGTCGCTCGATCCCCAATGGGGCGGACCGGTCGCCGATGCGATCGATGATCTAACTCGCGAACTCGGGGGAGTGCCGGCGCCGCGACCCACGGCTCAGAACCATTGAACTGGCGCAAGGCCATGGCAAGCCCCGCTGCCCGCTAAAAAGCTGCCCGCAAACAAACTGACTTCAAAAACTAATTCAAGCAAGGAAATCAACATGTCTACGTCCACGAAACCCGCCTCTTCCAACGGAACCAAAACCATGCCCGCTGAGCCCGCGCCGGAGTCCACCAACGTCACGCGCGAACAATTGATCGACCTGTTGAATGAGGACCTGCAGCGAGAGTATCAGGCGATCATCGCTTACACCGTCTATTCGCAGGTCCTGAAGGGGGCCGAGTACATGAACATCGCGGCCGAACTGAAAGTGCATGCGAGCGAAGAATTGGCCCATGCCCTAATCCTGTCGAATCAGATTGATTATCTCGGGGGGATGCCGGCCGTTACCCCGAAGCCGGTCAAAACTTCGGAAAAGGCGAAGGACATGCTGCGCTTCGACCTGGACAACGAGAATGAGACCATTTTGAACTATCGGGCCCGAGTGAAGCAGTGCGAATCGCTCGGCGAGTATGCGATGGCCGAACACATCCGCGAGATTCTCAAGCAAGAGCAAGATCATCAGATCTCGCTCGCGACGGCGCTGGGAATCGAGGCCCCGAATTTGGGCACTGGCCGTTAAGCCACTTCACGCGGCGGCCCGCGGCTCAGAGAAGGAGGATTTTCCGATGAATTGGAACCAAGTTGAAGGCAATTGGCCGTTTGTCCGCGACAAGGTCCGACAGCGGTGGGACCATCTCACCGAAGAAGATCTCAGCCAAATCGGCGGACGACGCGAAGAGTTGACCGGATTTCTACAAGAACGTTATGGACTCAAAAAGGAGGAGGCCGAGCACGCAGCCGACGGCTTCGCGCATGGTCTTTTGCTCTGATCCGGCGAATTTGGCGGAGATCAGCGCAATACGGAGTGGGAGACTGGACCTCCTCGTTTGGGTTCTTTTTATAAATTGTCAATAACCAGGATACATACGCAAAAGGAAACATCATGAAAAAGTCGATCGCAAGCTTGCTCGTCTGCGGACTCGTAGCTCTGGTTGGCTGCAACAACAAGAGCGCTCCGGGGGGCCCTAACGCCAACCCGGAAAACAAACCGATGGTCGGAACGGCAGAAAACTCGTTCACCATCAGTGCGCCGAACGAAAGCCTCAACCAAGGCGATTCGAAATCGGCCACGATTTCCATCTCGCGCGGCAAGAACTTTGACCAGGACGTGAGTTTGAGCTTTATGCAATTGCCGACCGGCGTCACGGTCAGTCCGGCGACCGCGATGTTGTCGAAGGCCGACAAAGAAGTGAAGGTGAATATTGATGCGGCAGCCGACGCCGCCGTGGGAGATTTCACGGCTCAAGTCATGGCCCATCCGCAGACCGGAGCGGACACGAAGGTCGATATGAAGATCAAGGTTTCTAAAAAATAAGGATCGCTTGTGCTCGGCCGGAGGCCGTCGCAGCGCTCTATTAAGGGAGAGTTTATCATGGGACCGATTCTGTTGATTCTGTTAGTCCTGCTCTTGATCGGCGCTTTGCCTACTTGGGGCTACAGCGGTGGTTGGGGATATTATCCTAGCGGCGGCCTCGGGTTGGTATTGCTCGTGGTTCTGATCCTCGTGCTCATGGGACGCGTGTAGCACGTCTTACGAGGCTCGGCTACTCAAGAAGTTCAAGGCCAGCGCGGCTGTCGCGCTGGTCTTTTTTCTTGCGCGGCGATCTCATCGCGGATGCGCGCCGACGCTCGGGCGACCGATGGCAAGCCGTGGCAGAGTGCGACGGGCATCGCAGGGCGCGAATGACGAGGTCTGGGTCCCGTATGCCGCTCGGTTGCGCCGCGATAGCCTTGCCGTCATTCCCGCGCAGGCGGGAATCTAGTAGGGCCGCCGCATCGCCCGGGCGCCAGTAGCACGCGCTGGATTCCCGCCTGCGCGAGAATGACGAGAAGAGCGGGCCGGTTGAAAGCCGGGCGCGCTGGATTCCCGCCTGCGCGGGAATGACGAGAGAGCGGGCCGGTTGAAAAGACGGTTGAGCTTTGATCTGCGCGCTTTGGCACAAAGGATGCTGTAGTGCTTTCCTCGCAAGGCATGGAACAGAGAAGTCATTCGAGTTATTCCGCTCGAACATGACCTCGACCACAAGATTTTATTCCGCTCGGAGGACCAACACCATGATTCGACTGCTGACCCGTGGCTCAAGACTGTTTTTCGTATTCGGCCTCGGTCTGTTCTTGGCCGTGCAAAGCGGCTGCGATCGCGCTTCAAACCGGCCCTACAATTCGCCTCCCACCGCGCCGATCACTCCTCCGACCAAAGCGAACGTGCAAGTCGATCAAAACGGGACCCACGTGGACGTCGCCAAGCCGGCCGAAAAACCGGCGGTGGATGTGAACGTGCGACCGCAAGGGGGCGTGGATGTGAACGTGGATCGCGAGCAAGTTCGCGAAAAGATTGAAGAACGCCGCGCCGACAAGGCCGCGAATCAACCCAACAGCGAGCCCAACAAATAAGCGGTTTTTGAATTTTCGGAAGTTTTGAACGTGCCCCCATTACCCCTTTAAAGGAACCGAATCATGGCTGGAAAAGCTGAAGAACTGAAAGGCCGCGCGAAGGAAGCGGCCGGCGCGGTCACCAACGACGACAAGCTGCGCCGCGAAGGCAAGCAAGATCAAGCCGCCGGCAAGACCAAGCAAGCGGTGGAGAAAGCGAAACAAGGAATCGATCACGCGATTGACAAAGTCAAAGATGCCGCGCAAGGAAAATCGTAATTCCCCGCGCCCATCGTCTCGAGAACTCAGCAGCCACTGCCACGCTTCAGTCCTAGGCTGCTGAGTTCTTTACGTTTGGCGCGGTCGCGTCGTTATCCGATCTCCGGCCACCGCGCTTTCCGCTCACCGAATTTTCGTCTCCCCTCTCCGTATTCTCCTATCAGCAAGGACCTCCGCCATGGAAATGGAAACGCTCCGTGACCTCTTCGTAGACGAGTTGAAAGATCTGTACAGCGCTGAAAACCAACTCGTGAAGGCGCTCCCCAAGATGGCGAAGGCCGCAACCTCGCCGAAATTGAAAAAAGCGTTCGAGTCGCACCTCGAAGAAACGAAAGGCCACGTCGATCGGCTTGAGCAGATTTTTGAGAAGCTTGGTGGTTCGCCCAAGGGGAAAAAGTGCAAGGCGATGGAAGGGCTGATCGAAGAAGGAAAGGAAATGCTCGAAGAGGACGCCGAGCCCGACGTGCTGGATGCCGGCCTGATTGCGGCCGCGCAGCGCGTCGAGCACTACGAAATGGCCGGTTATGGCTGTGTCCGCACGTATGCTCAACTGCTGGGCGAAGCCGCGGCCGCCAAACTGCTCCAGCAAACGCTCGACGAAGAAGGAAATGCCGACAAGAAGCTGACCCAGCTCGCGGAACAGATCAACGTCAATGCGGAAGGCCCGGCGGATGAGGAAGGGGAGACTTCCGCGCGCCCCGCCAAGAGCCGCGGCAAAATGGCCAAAGCGCGTTAGCGGTTGCGGGAACGACTTAGGCCACGGCCCCGGCGCTCCCACGGCCGGTGGGCGGCGGAGCGAATGCTGCGCTGCCTGCCGGCCGCTTTTCATTGGCACGCGAGAATTTCGCCCGTTCTTGGGCGCCGCGATCCGGCAACGGCCAAAAATCGCCAAAAGCGCGGCGGCCGGACAAAGGCACGCCGCTTTCCGCCCGCGCAGCGCCAGCCACGCATTGCCCAGCCACGAAACGGCGAAAAGAAAATTTGCCTTGCCGCGCGGCGGTGATTAGGCTGGAAAATAGCGGCTGCTGCTCTCGTCTTTGGAGGTCTTCCATGCGCGCCAAACGATTCGTGTTCGCTCTGTTTGTTTCCGCCTGCGCCGGCTGGGCCGCTCCGCTGCCGGCCGGCGAGCAAGGCCTCCGCCGAGCGGACGCCGAGCGGCAACTGGAAATCGCCGAGTTGCAATTGGGCCAATACGATCGCGTGGAGTTTCCTCAGGCGCTCCAACAGATCGACCATCAGATCGTCCTCGCCGAAGCGGAACTGGCGATTCAGCAGCGGCGGATCGCCGAGGTTGGCCCCCAGAGTCCCTTCAAATATTCCGGCGCCTTTCTGACCACGCTCCAGAGCGCGCAGCGGAGCGCCTTGCAGGCCGAGCTACGAATCGACGAATTGAACAGCGCGCGGCGCGCGCTCCAGCAAAATCGCGCCGACCATCGCCGCCTGCTTCAACTGCAACGCGACGCGGCCGCCGATCGCGTGCAACAGATCTCGGCCGAGCGCTAACCTAACAACGTGCTGCCTGCCTCCACAGGCGGCTAAGTCGGCTCGGCGACGCCCCCTTGCCGCGCGCCTCTCAAGCTCTGCCGAACCTACTGCCGTTCGGCGACCGGGAGTTCGCCGACGTTGATGACGGCCCATTCCTCGACCGGCTCGGACTCGTCGCTCAGCGAACGCTGCACCGAAAACTGGAGCCAAAGCGGCCGCGGGGCAATCGCGGTTGGCAGCCGGACTTCGTAGACCTCGACCAAACCGGTCCGGTCAGGCAAGTTCTGCATCGCGAGCTCATGGTCGAAGCGGCATTGCAGCCCTTCTTGGCCGGCAATCAGCCGCTGGACCAAATCTCGATCGAGAAACTTGTTGTAACCCATCTTGAAGGACTCATTCTTGAGCAACTCAGAGAGGGGCGTGTCGAGCGCCGGGCGGCCCAACCCCGGCCGCATCAGCGCAAACGCCAAATCAGGGCGGCCTCGTTGAAAGGCGGCTAGCCATTGGTCGCAAAACACCAGGGCGCGCTCGTGCAGCGCGCGGCGGCGGACGATAAACCGAGCCGGCGCCGCCGTCAGAAAGAAGAGCGCCGCCAGCAGGCCCGCCAGCACCCACGGCCGCCCCGTCGCCGCGATCTCTTGATTTCGCATGCGGCGCAGCGTCCATGCGGCGGCGCCAATTGCCACGGCCGGTACGAGCGTCAAAACCGGATCCAATAGCGCGACCGGGGCCGCTAGCCCGAGCAGTGCCGAGACGATCGTCCAAGCGCTGACCGGCCGATAGCCGGTGGGCTGTTCGCCAACAAACGATTCAAAGGTCGGCTCACGATCGCTCATGCTGCGGCTGCGCTCAGGGCGGAGTGTGATGTTCAAACCGCTCCAGTTCGGCAAGCCGGTCGGCGGCCCGATCAAGATATTGCCGCCCGAGCAAGATCAAGGGCGCAGCGACCATGCCGGTGGCGATCGCCACGGCCAGCGCGCGTCGCGCGACGGCCGGGTCCAAGACCGATCCATCGGCGCAGACCGGCGGCAAGACCAGCCAGGAGATTGCCAACCCGCCGAAGGCCAAGCCGAACGAGACCAGCAGGCCGCAGGACACGAGCCACAAGGCTGTGCAGAGCTTGAGCAGCGTGCGAAAGCCAGAGCGACGAGGAGGGTCGGCCGGTTTCATAAGCTGCTGGCGCGCCCTTTCGGATTATCGGTGCGAAATTCTTTATGGTCCTCGAACTGCTTGCGGCTGGCCGCGTAGCGCAGAATAAGATCGCTCTTCGGATCGAAGACGTAAGCCGCGTCGTCGGGCGAAGCGGCTCGCCCCAACGCGCGGTAGGACTGGGCTTGCATGAAACCGAGCCAGAGCCGATCTGGCGAGAACATGAAATCGGACGCGCTCGGCGAGCGCTCGACCGCATTGCGCTGGACCGGCGCGAGGTGCAGCGTCATCGCGGTGAAGCACATCAAAATCCAACCAGCCCACAGGCTGAACACGACTCCCCCGGCCAAATCGAGTTGCTTGATGAAGCGGACGCGCACCAGCGACAGCCGATCGGTGATCACCCGCAAGGCCCCCATCGATCCGGCGAAGAGGAGCCAGATCGCCAAAAAATCCCACATATAATCGAACGAAGGGGCCTTCCCTTTGAAGACTTCGGCCAACGGCTCAAAATAGTTGGTGGCCAGCAACGCGGCCAGAATGACGTTGATGAGCGTGATCATATTCCGCCACAGTCCGCGGCTGAACAACATCGCGACGCACACGAACAGAATGGCAAAGAGGGCGATTTGAAACATGGCAGGTTGATGGTTCTCGAGGTGAAATCGGCACGGGGCGGCAATCCGGGCCGCTATTGTTTCAGGACGCGCTGCAGCTCTTGGATGGAAACCACGCCGCGCGCCGCGAGCAAAATTCCTTCTTCTTGCAAGGTCCGCATGCCGGCTTTGCGAGCGGTCGCCTTGATGATTTCGGGCTTCGGCGCTTTGACGAGCGCCTCGCGAACCGCGGCATTCACGACCAGCAGTTCAAAGATCGCCGTGCGGCCGAAATAACCGCTGCCGCCGCACTGCTCGCACGGCTTGAGTTTGGATTTTTGCCCCGCGAGCGGCGGTTGATAGACGGTCGCATTGTACATCGTGCTGACGCGCCCCTCGGGCAAACCGAGCTGCTTCAGCAATTCGGCGGTCGGCACATAGCTCGACTTGCACTTGTCGCACAGTTTGCGAATTAGCCGCTGATTGACGACCGCGGTAAGTGCCGCGGCAAATTCTTTTGCCGGAATCTTGAGCATCAACATCCGCAGCATCGCTTCAGTGCAATCCTTCGCGCGGACGGCGCCCAGAACGAGCCGTTCGTCGGCCGGCTGTTGGCAAAGGATCTTTAAGGTTTCGAGATCCGGGATCTCGCGGGCCACGATCACATTCGGATAGGTCCGCACCAGCTTGGGAAGCACGGTGGCGGGCGATTCTTTCTTGCTCGAATCGTACAGCGTGGCGTGCACGTTTTCGATCTCGCGCTCGCGCCGATCTTGGTCCTCGACCGCCGCATGTTCGCGCATGTACCGATCGCGGGTCTTCAAAAAAACGTCGATCGTCGTGGTCAGTCCATTGCCGGCGAGGGCCGAGAACAAAATGAACCCGGCCGGACGATTGTAGACTTCCAGCAATTGCTCTTCGAGTTTCGTCCGCAGGCCGATTTCTTCGAGTTTGTTGAAGCGGAGTTTTTTGTCGAGCAAGCGGAGCACGGCCTTCTCGCCCGTCGCCGTCGGCTGCGTCAAAAAGCGGCCGTCGTACTTCTCGCCTTCAAACTCCACGTGGAAACGGCCCGATAGCGGCTGCTTGCGATCCTTGCCATTTAGCCCGGCCAAAGTTGACAAGGCAGCCAAAGCATTGCTCGCCCTTACTCGCTCGTGCGCCGGGGCCGACTGCAAGACGCCGTCGATTTGATGTTGGAGCACCACTTGCGTGGCGGAGCTTTCAAATTGAATCGCTTCGGCGCGGCGGCCAATCGCTTCCGCGATGAATTCTTTTACGGGGACGAAGCCCGGCGACTGCCGCGCGAGAATCAACGTGGCTTGGTTCGCGCCGTCGTTGACGCCCCCCACCGGCAGCATGCTGACCGCGGGCCCCGCGTCTTGTGGGAGCTTCTTTTTCTCGGCGACCTTGACTCCGAACAGCTTGCTCCGATCGGCAAGGAGATGGCGAAGATGGTCGCGGGTGAGGACCCGCTCGTGCTCTTCGACCCGGCGATTGCGGAGGACGATGTAGGTGGCCAAGGGAGCGATCCAGCTAACGAGCAATAAGCCGTAAGCCGCAACGAACGAGGGCAACAGAAAAAGCAGCAGCGTCGCCGCAAAAAAGGTGAACACGACGATCGGACACCAGATGCGGTAGCGCCAGCGGATGGCGATGCAGTCTTCGTTGATCCACTCGGTCGACTTGATCCAGATCCAAAACAGGACCACGAACAGGCCGATTTTGACCGGGCTGAGGTACTCGCCCGGCCCTCGATAAAAGGGCTGCGACGGATTCGGCCAGGCGGCGCTATCAGTGGCCCAGGCCGACGCTCCGCAGCACCACGCCGCCAAGCCGAACAGGACGGCGACGATCCGCGCGCGTGCGTGCCGCGCGGCGCCGGCAGCCGGGCGAGATGGTTCATGCCGGTTTGGATCGGCACCGCGGTCCTCCGCGCCAGCAACTCCGCGGTCCTCCGCGCAAGCAAACCCGCGGTCCTCCGCGCAAGCAAACCCGCGGTCCTCCGCGCCAGCAAACCCGCGGTCCTCCGCGCAAGTAAACCCGCGGTCCTCCGCGCAAGCAAACCCGCGGTCCTCCGCGCCGTCCCAACCGGCGCGCGTTCGGCACGGTTGCTCCGCCCCGCGGCGCGCGGAATATCGATCAAACGGCCACATCATCACAGAATTCCCGGTTGCGAAACATTGATGCCTTTGAGCGCCATTTTGAGCGCGTCGACGTTCGGAGCGACCTCAAAGGCCGTGGCCCGATCGATCAAATCTTTGTCGACCAAATCCTTCAAGCTCATGGTGAAATCTTGCATGCCGACATTCGCCGACATCCGAATCAGGTCCGGGAGCTTTTCGTCCATCCCTTCCAGAATCAGCTTTTTGACCGACGGCGAAAACGTCATCACCTCGACCGTGGGAACGCGGCCGACCCCTTCTTTAATCGAAGGGAGCAGCTTCTGCGCGACAATTCCCCGCATGTTGAAGGCCATCGCGCTGCGCAGCGCATTGTGCATTTCGGGGGGAAACAAGTCGAGAATGCGGCCGATCGTTGTCGCGGCGCTCGAGGCGTGGATCGTGCCAAACACGAGGTGGCCCGTTTCCGCCGCGTGAATCGCCGTCATGAACGTCTCTTGATCGCGCATTTCGCCGACCAGCATTACGTCCGGGTCCTCGCGGACGGCGTGCTTCATTCCGATCTCGAAATCCTTCACGTCGTTGCCGATTTCGCGCTGGTTGATCAAACACTTGTCTTCGGTGAACAGAAATTCGATCGGATCTTCGAGCGTGAGAATATGCTTGCGATAGTTCCGGTTGATGTAGTTCAGCATCGAGGCGATCGTCGTGCTCTTGCCCGAGCCGGTCACGCCTGCCAGCAGCACCATCCCTTGGTCGAATTTGCAAAGGTCTTCCATGATCGGCGGCAGATTGAGCCCGCTGAAGTCGGGAATCCAACTGCTCACGCGGCGTGCGACCAGGCCCATGTGCCCCATCTGTTGAAAGAGATTGACGCGGAACCGCCAGCGCGTGCCGTCGACATCGACCACGTGGGCGAAGTCGGCCCCCCCGGACTCGTCAAAAATGCGTTGGTTGCGCTCGTCCATCAAGGGGACGCACAGTCGCACCATTTCGTCATCGTCGATCGGGCCGCGGTTGAACGGCCGCAACGAGCCCTTGACGCGGACGTAAGGGGGCTTTTCAACTTTGAGATGCAGGTCGCTTCCTTCGAGCTTCACAACCGCCCGAAAAATCTTGTCGATCTCCAACTCTTCTTGCTTGTGGACGAAGCGCTCAGCCAGCTTGTTTTTGTCTACGGTGGCCATCGGCAGAAATTACGCGTGTTTGCGAAAAGTTAAGAATTTCGAGTAAACAGGGGCGCCGGCCCCGGAACCCGCTTCCGGCTAAGGAAGGGCTCCTCCGGCAGGTGACTCGGCTGGTCCGGCAACTAACCGGGCCGGTTCGCCGAGTGACCGTGCCGGTTCGCCGAGCGACCGGACTGGGATTCCGCGCTCGGCCATGATTTGTTTCGTTTGTTGGATCGTGTACTCGCCGAAATGAAAAATGCTGGCGGCCAGAGCCGCATCGGCCTTGCCCAGTAAAATCGCATCGGCCAGATGTTCGGGGCGGCCGGCGCCGCCGCTGGCGACAACCGGAATAGAAACGGCGTCGCTCACGGCGCGGGTGATTTCGAGATCGTAGCCATTCTTGGTGCCGTCGGCGTCCATGCTGGTGAGGACGATTTCGCCCGCGCCGAGGCGTTCCACTTCTTGCGCCCAGGCGACTGCCTCGAGGCCGGTGCCAAGGCGGCCGCCGTTAATGTGAACCTCCCAAAACTCGCGCCCCGCGCGCTGTACTCGCTTGGGGTCGATATTGACGACAATGCACTGGCTGCCAAAGCGGCGTGCGGCTTCGCGCACGAAATCCGGATTTTGGGGCGCGGCCGAATTGATCGAGACTTTGTCGCAGCCGGCGTTCAGCAGCGCGCGGATATCCTCGATCGTGCGGATTCCGCCGCCGACGGTCAGCGGCATGAAGATCACTTCGGCCGTGCGGCGGACGACATCCAGCAGAATGGCACGGGTTTCGTGGCTGGCGGTGATGTCCAGATAGACGAGTTCGTCGGCCCCTTCGGCCTCGTACCGGCGGGCCACCTCGACCGGGTCGCCCGCATCACGCAATTGCAAAAAGTTCGTGCCTTTGACGACGCGCCCCTTATCAACATCGAGACAGGGAATAACACGTTTTGCCAGCATGTTCTCGAGGGCCGAATGGCCCATTGATCTTCGTTGAATCGCCCCGACCGTCGCCAGTCCCGCCGACTGCATCGCCGCCGTCCAAGCCCTCACTTTAGGCCACGGAAACAGGCGGGTCAATCGGGCCGCTCGGCGCGCGAAGGGGAGCAGAATGAATTCGCCCCCGTGTGGCGTTTTCAACCTGTCGGGATATAATGCGGTTATCATTTCCTGAAGTTCGTTCGCCGCGGCGGTTTTGCCGTTCGACTCGCCTTGGACATGAAATGTCGCAGCCAGAGCCGCAGGCCGAGATCGGCTTGTCCAGACGATCCGATCCGCTGAAACCAACGTGTTGGCCTCGATCCGCCTGTCTCGATGCCAAAGCGACCTGCGCAATTCTGAATGTGGCCCTGCTGAGCGTCCTAAGCGGGTGCGGCTCTGGCAACGGCCGGCTTCCCTTGTATGGCACCGTGAGCCTTTCCAATGGCGAGAAATTTAGCGGAGCGGTGATCTTTTTGCCCGATCAAGGCCAGACCGGTCCGGCCGCGGTTGCTTCGCTCGTGGACGGCCATTACGAATTCGAGCGGGCGGATGGTCCGACCCCGGGACCGCACCTCGTGACGATTAAGCGGGTCCTGCCCAAGGACATGAATCGGTTGCTCAAGAGCCGCGTCGCCTCCAAGAACATCGAGCCGAACGAAAAGGACGAAGGATTTTTCAAGACCGATTGGACCATGGCCACCGAGATCAAGCCCGATGGCAGCTTGCGATACGACTTCACGGTGCCGCCGTGAAGACAGCGTGCCTGAAACCGACTGCGAATGTGAACCGGTCTTTCTGGCAAAAGAAGGATCGCCGGAAAACTGTTGACGAACCAACCGCGGCGCCAATTTTTGGCGCGGCGGCCTAAAAGTTGCTATTTTTGAGGTCGCGCCGCGCGGGGATCCGATCCTTATTAAGAATCTTCCCCCCGCGTCCTTTTCCTGTCCCAATTATCGCTTTGCTCCGTGGCGGAATCGACCTCTTCATGCATCGAAGCAGCGCCGCTAGACCGGGGTTCACGCTGGTCGAACTGTTGGTCGTGATCACGATCATCGGGATGCTGACCGTCTTGCTGCTGCCGGCGCTCTCCGCCGTTCGGGAAGCGAGCCGCCGGTTGCAATGCAGCAATAATCTGCACCAGTACGGAATCGCGCTCAACACCTATCACACGAACAACAATGCCTATCCCATTGGCAACGTGCTGAAAATGAGCAATGGGTTTCTGGCTTATCCTTGCGCCGGTTGCTGGTGGGGCTACCAAGCGCGGCTGCTTCCTTATTTTGATGAACGTCCGGTCTACGATCTGATCAATTTCAACTATCCGGCCGATTGTTTTCAATTTACGATCTCGGTCACGCCGGACAAAAACCCCAACAATCGGGTCGAGCCGTACGAGATCTGTCCGGACGATCCCAATGGCGGCGGAATCTATTCCGATCCGATCTTCGGCCGCTATGGTTGCTCCAACTACGAGGGAATGCTCGGCACCTCGACCGAGGCCAAGGATGGAATCTTGATGTCGGGGGTCGTGGCCATCCGCCAAGCGCAAATCACGGATGGCCGCTCGAAAACGATCATCGCCGGCGAACGCGGAATTCCCAACGATCTTGTCTACGGCTGGCCCTATTGCGGGGCGGGCTTGCTCGAAAATGGGGTCAATTCGGGCCTCGGAGACAATCTCTGCGCCACGAAATATGGCCTCGCGCCGGGCAAAGCGGACGGCAACCACAATTATCATAATTGGAGCTATCACCCCGGCCAGTGCTTGTTCTTGTTCGCCGACGGCGCCGTCCGCTCCCTGTATTACGATATCGACTTCAAGCTCTATCAAGCCCTCTCGACCCGCGCCGGCGAAGAGGTCATGGACGTCCCCTGGTAGGCATCTCAGCCGGCTTGTTGTCCCGGAGCAATTTCCCAGCGTTCGAGATAGCGCTCAATGGGGCCGAAATCCGACCCCGCCAAGCCAATCGCAACGTAGCCATCGGGGCGAATCAAGTAGTTCGTATTGTGAGCCAAGCCCCCCTCTTGCGCGGCGGGGGACCAAGGGAACGAATGCAGCGCCAGGCCGCGCTCGCGGCACCACGCCTCCGCGCCCCGCGAGGCATCGCCGTAACGATGGAGTTGCCAGTCGCGCGAAACGAGCGGCGCGAAGTTGTCGCCGCTCGCTCCTTCTTCTCCCAGCGATACCCAAGGGAGCCGATTGCCGCCGCCGGTCGTGCCGGCCGCAGCGGGGCTTGGAAGGCTCTGGCTCAAGGGACTGTCAGGGTAGTGAATGGCCAATTGCGAGAGGGTGCGAAAAAAGAATCGCCGCAAGAAATCGATCTGGAACAGCCGCGGCAAGACAAACGGAACGATTCGTTGCCGCACGCCGGTGGCGATCGGACCGCGCGCGGTCACCAATGAAAAGGCCCGGTCGGTGGTCGCCACCAAGGTTCGCGCGAACCCAATTCGCTCCGCTTCGTACGTCGCGAGCAAGTCAGGCGCGGCGCCGCGCAGAACGGCGGCCAATTTCCAAGCCAAATTGACCGCGTCGCCAATTCCCGTGTTCATTCCTTGGCCGCCGACGGGGCTATGAATATGGGCGGCGTCGCCGAGCAAGAACGTGCGGCCGCGCTGAAAATGATCGGCCACTCGATGATGGACCCGATAGGTGGAAAACCAGCGCACTTCATCCACCTCGAGTCGCAGTCGCTGCAAGATGGCCTGGCTCACATCGCCCCATTCGAGTTGAGATTCTTCGCCCGCGTCCTCGCGGAGCGTGCCGATCAAGCGCGCGCGGCCCGTCCCGCGCATGGGAAACACGATCACAAAATCGGCCTGATCCAGATCGACGTGCAATTCGCCGTCGAGCACCGCGCCGCGGCCGCGAATGTCGGCGACATAAAAGGTTTCAGCATAGGTTCCGCCAGGAAAGCCGATTGCCAATTGCTCGCGGACGGTGCTATGCGCGCCGTCGCAGCCGGCGAGATAGTCGACCTCGATCGACTCCGCGGCCCCGCTCGCCGTTTTGATCGTCGCCGACACGCGCGCGTCGTGCTCCGCCGATTCGACTAGCGAGACATTCCATTCGACATCCACTCCCAGCGTGTGCAACTGGGCGACGAGCATCTGCTCGTGGAGGTCTTGCGGGTAGATAAGGACATACGCATAGGGGCTAAGCGATTTGCCGACTTCGCCGAACGCGACGCGGCCTTTCTTTTCTCCTCGGGCCCAGAGGTTGAGGGCGATGAATTTCAAACCCTCGCGAATGGCCGCCTGATCGATCCCCAGTTGATGATAGAACTCGAGGTTCCGCGCATGGAGGACCATGGCGCGCGAGGTCGTGCCGGGCCCGGAGGCCGCGTCTATGCAGCGAACCGAAATGCCGCATTTCGTCAGCCAGAGCGCGAGCACAAGCCCGGTCGGACCCGCGCCCACGATGAGAACTTGCGCTCGGGGCATGCTGCTCCTCCTGCGGCGATTCGTTTGATTGTAGAATAGTCGGGGCGCAGCCAGCAGGCTTGCAAGCGGCGCGCCGTGCGCTATTTTATCATCCGAGACCCCTTGCCCGAGGACCTTTTGTGCCGCTGGCTCGCTTTCTCTCTGTCCCGGCTCCCCTTCGCGTCGCGCCGGCCACCTCCTTGGCCTTTACGGAAGGGCCGGCCGTCGATGACCAGGGAAATGTCTATTTTTCGGATATCTTGAACAATCGCATCTGGAAATGGGCTCCCGATGGGACGCGCACCGTGTTCCGCGAGCCGAGTCACCGCACCAACGGCCAGACGTTCGATCAGCAAGGCCGCCTTTATCATTGCGAAGGGGCGGAGTTCGGCCCGCATGGCGGCCGCCGCGTCACTCGCACCGATCTTCGCACGGGCGAATATCTGGTCCTCACTTCGCACTATGACGGCTTGAAATACAATTCGCCGAACGATATCTGCGTCGATGGCTTGGGCCGCGTCTATTTCACCGACCCGCGCTATGGCGATCGCTCCGATATGGAGATGAAAATCGAAGGGGTCTATCGGATCGACCTCGATGGTTCAGTCCACCGCATTCTCGCCCAGCCGCTCATCGATCGACCCAACGGGATTGCCGCGACCCAAGACTCGCGCACGCTGTATGTCGTGGATAGTTGTCCCACGCCCGGCGGAAATCGGAAAATCTGGGCCTTCGACCTCGATCGCGACGGAAACCCGCACGGCCAACGACTCGTATTCGATTTTGGCCAAGGCCGCGGGGGAGACGGCCTGCGGCTCGACCTCGCCGGAACGCTCTACATTGCGGCCGGAATCATGGCGCCGCGCCATGCATTTGAAACCGACGACGTTCCGCCGGCGATCTACCTCGTCACGCCGGACGGGACCTTGCAAGGGCGCATTCCGATTCCGGAAGATGTGCTCACGAACCTGACATTCGGCGGCCTCGACGGCAAAACGCTGTACGTCACGGCGGGCAAGACGCTCTTTACCACCCGGGTCAATGTTCCCGGTCAAGTCGCGTGGCCGAAGTGGCGATCGTAGGTCGTGCTTGGCAGCCAAAGGACCGCGATCCGAGCTCGATAACTTCACGCATATTCCCATCGTCATTCCCGCGCAGGCGGGAATCCAGCGCGCCGCCTCTGTGCGCCCTATCGTCATTCCCGCGCAGGCGGGAATCCAGCGCGCTGCCACCGTGTGCCGCCACTTCATGGATTCCCGCGCTCGCGGGGGTTGCCGCGCTGTCGAACGGCTGGGTCTTCCGATAATCCCCTGGGTTCCCGCCTGCGCGGGAATGACGATATGGGATGCGTCGGAGACGCTCGCTGGGATGCCGCGCTGTCGAACGGCTGTGTCTTGCGATAACGCTCTGGATTCCCGCCTGCGCGGGAATGACAGCGGAAGATTGCCGCGTGTCAATATCGCGCGCGCCCCCTTTGCGCGCGGTCGCTTTCGCCGGAGAGAATGACGAGAAGCAATCCGCCGCGCGCGATCCGCGCCGCCTCAGTCGGCGCGAATTGCTGGGGCGTCGGCGCTCGTCCGCGAGTCAGGCATGAAGCCCGGCAGCAACTGCTGTTTTCCCGGCGTGGTCGAGATTTCCGTGCGTGCCTGACGCCGATAGCACTCGGCCAGATGAATCATCACTTCGAGCACGAGCAAATCGGCCCGCGCCATCACATGCCGCGCGCTGCGGGCGCCGAGGCCCCGCACCAACTCCTCGAGCACTTCCAGGTGCAGCAACATCGTTTGCTGAGCCGTCGTTCCGGCGGCGGCCAACAGGTCGGCCAACTTGCTCATTTCT
>DASRSE010000206.1:0-7788 GCA_035656655.1 Pirellulales bacterium | reverse complement strand
TGGTCCCACCCTACACCGGGTCGCGCACCACAGCAAGTTTGCTGCCGGCGCAAAACGTAGGGTGGGACAAACACGGCGCAGCCGTGTGCGGGCCCACCAGCGTTTGAGGTAGCCGGCAGCTTGATTTGGCGGCGCGCCGGTGTGCGTGAAGGTTGGCCCGCGCGCTGATTTGCGCGAGGGTTTTCGGGCGCGTTGATTTGCGCGACAGTATTCTGGCGCGACGGTTTCCGGCCGCGACGGTTCGCCGCCGGCGTTTGCCGGCCATGTCATCCGCTGGTGGGCCTGCATTCGCTACGCGAATTGGTCCCACCCTACACCGGGTCGCGCACCACAGCAAGTTTGCTGCCGGCGCAAAACGTAGGGTGGGACAAACACGGCGCAGCCGTGTGCGGGCCCACTAGCGTTTGAGGTAGTTGGCAGCTTGATTTGGCGGCGCGCCGGTGTGCGTGAAGGTTGGCCCGCGCGCTGATTTGCGCGAGGATTTTCGGGCGCATTGATTTGCGCGACGTATTCGGGCGCGACAGTTTTCGGGCGCGACGGTTCGCCGACCGCGTTTGCCGGCCACGCCTTCCGCTGGTGGGCCTGCATTCGCTGCGCGAATTGGTCCCACCCTACACCGGGTCGCGCACCACAGCAAGTTTGCTTCGGGCACAAATCGTAGGGTGGGACAAACACGGCGCGCCGGAATTCACCAAGGCCGCGTCTATTTGGCTGCTTCGATCTTCAGCGTATGCTTGACCGGTTTGATGGCGGCGCTGGAAGACTCCGCCAATTCGTTGTCCTTGTGAACCGCGGCCGCGGCAATCTTTTCAAACGACTCGGCCTGATCAGGCAACATCTGGCGATAGGTCGGCAGCTTGTTGAGCAGATCCTTCACCAGCGGCGTTTCGTAGTTCTGCTGGTTGCGAATTGCCCGCTCGCCCGCCTGAAACGGCTCGCTGAACGGGTTATTCAAAAATTCAGCCGCCAAATTAATCCCGGCGGTCAATTGCTGGCTGGTGAATTCTTTGGTGACTTTGCCCCAGGTGACGTTGTACTTGCCATCTTTGGCGCCTTTCACAACGAGCGTCAGCCGGTTCAGGTCCTGGTTGAATGGGCAGAATTCGATGATGCCGCTGGTCGCGTCCGATTTGGCCGGGTCGCCATAAAAACAGAAGGGATAGCGCGTGCTTTCCAGTTCAACGACGCCCCCTTTGCACGATTCGACCTTGTGTCCGTCGGTCGCCTCCGCTTTATCACTCGCCAGATCGACCGTGATCTTGCCGATGTCTCCCGAGCAACCGAGCGCCTTGAGATAGGCATAAGCCATCACGATATGGCCGTTCGGCCCCGGATGCACGCCGTCGCCGCCGGCGAAGGCGTAATGGTTGCCATACTTGGCCTTCGCTTTGGTCATGGCGTCCATCATCGCGCCGTACACATCGGCGAAGTAGACGTTGTGGGCGGTCGCGACTTCTTTGGCGATTTCGCGCTCGTCGTGGAGCGTCTTGTTGTACATCGTCGCCATCTTGGGATCGTTGCGGAACGTGTCGGAATCGACTACGCCGGGCGAACCGACGACGATCACGCGGACTCCCGCCGATTTGCACTTTTCGACGATTTTCGTTTGGTTCTCGCGATATCCGCGGGCTTTATCGGGGTTCATGGGCGAATAGCCGCCGTCGTTCATGCCAAAGTTCGTGGTGACGACGGTCGGCTTGAACCGGAGCATGTCGTTTTCCATACGGCGTTCAAACCCGCCGGCCGTTTCGCCCCCCCAGCCGAATTGCGTCGTTTTCAAATGTTCGGCCGGCTGGCACATCAGCAGATAGTCTTCGATGTACATCGAGTAGAGCTTTTGCTCGGTGATCGAATCGCCCACGACCGCCACATAGTCTCCGGTCTTGAGCAATGGATCGGCGGCGAATAGAGTGGAAGCGCCGGCAAACAGGCTTGCCAGCAGAATGAGCACGGGGGCCAAACGACGCGACATGGTGGGAACTCCTCGGATGGCAGTAGCGGGGGGAAAGGAAATCGCCTAACAGTCCGTGTGAAAATGCCGCCGTGACATTTTTTCAACCTCGCCCAGCGCAGGGCACAGCCCCGCGCGGCGCGCAAAACAACGACAAGCGCGTCATTTTGCCCTTGGCTCCTGGCGATCAGGCAACCAATTGCAGGTTTCACTTGGCTGCTAGTTCATCCGACGAATGTAAACTCCCGCCCGCGCGATAGCAAGCGACCCGGTTTGCCAGCCCTAAAAATTGACTTCCTCAGGCCCGCTTCCCATGCCGCAAATCGCCATTCTGCTGACTTCTACGCTGCGCACGTTTGGTCGCTGGGCGGCGGGCGCGGCGCTCACCGGGTTCTGCTTCGCGCTGCTCGGGGCGAGCGCCGGCACGGCGCATCCGCTGCTGGAAAATGCGCTCGACGTGGTTATCGCGCGCGATCGCATTGTGATCGATGCACGGATTTCCGAAGAGGAGATTCTGTTGCTCGCCGCAGGGGAAGATGCCCGAGCGCCAACCGAAGAGCAGGTGCAACAGCAAATCAAGTCGCACGGCGACTATGTCTTGCGGCATGTCCGGCTCAGGGCCGATGGAAAGCTGCTCTCCGGCAAGGCGATTCCGGTCGGCGACCCGATGCAAATCGACCGCGACGCCGCCGCGGCCAACACGGCGCCGATGTACGCCTATCAACTCGACTATCCATTACCGACGCCGCCGAAGCAGGTCACGATCGAGCAAGATTTCTTGATCGACTTTCCGGCTTGGACCGCTCCGTGCGTGCTGCGGATTCGCCGCGCCGACCAGGACGCCTTCGACACCTCGCTTTTGAAGCGCGGAAAAGTCTACGCGTTCGCCTGCGAGTGGCCGGCCGATGCGACGCCAGCCGACGCCAGCTCGATTCGCACGACAATCGATCCGTGGCGAACTTTTTGGGAGTATCTTGGGCATGGCGTCGAACATATCTTGACCGGCTACGACCACTTGCTGTTTGTCACGGCGCTGGTGCTCGCGGCCACGCGCCTGTGGGATTTGGTGAAGGTCGTGACGGCATTTACCTGCGCCCACACGCTGACCTTGACGCTGGCGGTCTTCAACATCGTGAACATCAGCGAGCGGCTGGTTGAGCCGGTGATCTCGGCAAGCATTATCTTTGTCGCCGTGCAAAATATCTTTTGGCCTGAGAAGAGCACCGGCTGGAGCCGGCTCGCCGTGGCCTTCGGATTTGGCCTGTTCCACGGGCTGGGCTTTGCCGGCGGATTAAAAGACGCGATGCAAGATTTGCCGACCATGGCGATTGGGCTGGCGCTCCTGGCCTTCAGCCTAGGGGTCGAACTCGGCCATCAGTGCGTCATCCTGCCTGAATTCACCCTCTTGCAACTGCTGAAGCGATTTCATGCCCGGCAGCCGCGGGTCTGGCTGATGAACCGGATTCGGCAGTTTGGATCGGCGGCGATCGCGCTGGGAGGCTGCTACTTTCTCTACGAAGCGATGCAGATGAACTGAGCCGCAGGAGCCGTTTCGCGACCGCCTATTGCTCGAGCTTCAGGACGTATTCCTCCCAGCGCTTGAGAAAGGCGTCCATGTCCTTTTCGCCCAGGACCGCTTGCAGCGTCTTGTAGCCGGTCGGATCGTCATGCTGGTTTTTGACGAACTCGCGGTAGTACTTGCCGAGCAGCCCTTGTTCTTGCAAGTAATAGCAGAGGTAGCGAGCTTGGCTGTAGTTGGTTCCGCGCGCATCGCCATAGAATTCGCTGGTCGTCGTGGCGCAGAGCTTTTCAAAAGGGTTGACCGCCTTGGCCTTGATCGCGCGTTGCAAGCCCGGCAACCGCCAGTTGGGATAGCCCACGATCTTGCCGTCGATCTCGCCGCTTTGCTCATAAAGCGAGGCCAGCCCCTCGTTGAACCAGGCCGGACAAGCGGGAAAATTGGCCGCCACGAACGGATGCACGATCTCATGGACCAAGGTGCCGCCGCCCGTGCCAATGTTCATAATCAGCGCGCGGTGCTGCGGCGAATAGTATCCATAAGGGGTCGTCGGCGTGTCGTGGAAGATGCTCTTCGTGTACTTGTCGTACGATTCCTTGTCCGCGAACAGCCAGATGTCAATAATCGACGTCGGATCGAGCGCAAAGTATTGCTTCTTGATATGCTCGACGGTCCAGCGCACCGTATCCTTCGCGCGGCGGGCCACGGTCTCCGCCGATTCGTCGCCAATCACGACAAAGGGGCGCTGCACCACGACCGAAAAGCGGTCGTTGGGAATCTGCTCTTTCTTCAGCTTGGCGACGTGCTCGGCAAAATCTTCGTCGGTGGGCTGGCGCGGATAAAACGGCGACGCGGCGCGACTCGGCTGCGGCAGTGCCGCGGCAGCCAGCGCCCAGACGAGGCATGCCCCCGCGCGTAACATCGAGCTTCTTGCAGACATGGCGCACCCTGCGGTTTCCGGTTCCGATGGAACGCTTTCCCTGCGCGCATTCTACTTCGTTTTGCTCTCGACGCCAAACTTGTGAACGGTCGTCGTGTGATACGTTTCACCCGGCCGCAACACGGTTGAAGGAAATTCCGGATGATTCGGCGAGTCCGGATAATGCTCCGTTTCCAAGCAAAACGCCCCGTATTGCTTCACGCCGGCATTCTCTTTCGAGCCGTCCAGATGGTTGCCCGTGTAAAGCTGGATGCCCGGCTCGGTCGTGGAAATTTCCAGCGTGCGCCCGCTGGCGGGGTCTTTCATGATGGCCGCCAAGGCGAGCTTATGCGGGTCCTGGTTGCGGAGCACGAAACAATGGTCGTAGCCATTGGGGCCTTTCGGATCTTTTTGCAATTCGGCAATCCGTTCGCCCAATTTGTGAAAGGTCGTAAAGTCGAGCGGCGTCCCCTTCACGTCGGCGAGTTTGCCGGTCGGAATCAACCCGTCGTCAACCAAACAATACTGATCGGACATCAATTTCAACTCGTGATTGAGCACGTCTCCATTGCCGGCGCCCGACAAGTTCCAATAGCAATGGTTAGTCAGGTTCACGACGGTCGGCTTGTCGGTCGTCGCGGTGTAATCGATTTTGAGTTCGTTGTCGTCGTTGAGCGAATAAACGACGGTGACATCTAAATTGCCAGGGTAGCCTTCTTCGCCATCTTTGCTGAGATATTTGAATTCCAGCCCGGACCATTTCGGCCCATTGACTGACTGGCACTTCCACATCACCCGATCAAAACCCTTGACTCCGCCGTGCAAGTGGTTGCCGTTGTTGTTCAGCGCGAGCTTGTCATAGACGGCGCCATCGAGCGTGAATTTACCTTTGGCGATCCGATTGCCGTAGCGGCCGATCGTCGCGCCGAAGTGCGAGCTGCACTTGAGATAATCGGCCAAGTTGTCGAACCCGGTGTTGATGTTCGCGTTCTTGCCGTTTTTGTCGGGTGTCGCCAGCGAGACAACGATCGCGCCATAGTCGGTCATTTTCAACACGAGCCCGTTGGCATTGATCAGCGTGTAGAGACTGGCCTCTTCGCCGTCGGGCGTTTTGCCAAATGGTTCTTTTTTCGCGCTCACGATAGTTGGACTCCGAGAAGTTTCAGTGGCATCAGGGGTGGCAGTCAGGCTCTTGTCGCTCGCCGGCCCTTTATCCGCGGCCGAAGTCTTGTCCGCGTTGCCCGCCGCAGTTTTATCCGGCATGCTCTTATCCGCCGGATTCTTCTCGGGCGCTTGCTTGTTCGGATCGGCCTTTCCATTTTTGTCCGTCGGCTGATTGCAGCCGCCGTTCACGAGCAAAACGCCGAGGATGAGAATCGTGCCGTGCAGAAGAGGGCGGCGCATGCGGGACCTTTCGAGATGGCGAGCAGGGGGGAGGGGACGACACGGAGCCATTCGCGGCCGCCATTATGCAGCCTCCCCCGCCCATCTGTAAAGCAGTCCTCACTCAGCCACGCTCCGCAATCGTTTTGACCAGCCCCGCAATCACTTTCAATGACCCCCGAGCGCGCGATCCAGATCGCCAAAATCGGCAGCGCAAGGTTCGGGCGGGCGAGACTCCGCTCCGGCCGCAGTTCGTGTCCAACTCGTCGCGCTTTCGGCGGGGCGCTGAGCTCAGTTGGCGGGGCGCGGCGGTAGCCACCCGAAATCGGATCGGCTATCTTTGGCGGAGGGCGTGCCGCGGCGTCCGATTCGGCGGCCACTTCCTTGCTATGCGTTGTCTAGGCTCTTCGCACCCTTGGCGCAAGTTCAATGTCCAATCCGATTGACGATCTCTGCCCGCGCCCCGACGTGCTGCCCTCCCAGCCCACCGCCCCTCTGGCAACGCCAATTTGGCTGTCGTCGGTCTATCAGTGTGCCGACCCGCAGCAAGCGGACGCGATGCTCGCGCGACAGACGCCGGGCTACGTTTACAGCCGCGATGGCCACCCCAACGGCGACTTGCTCGCCGAGCGCTGTCGCGAGTTGCATCGGGCCGAACGGGCAATCGTCACGAGCACCGGCATGAGCGCGTTGGCGTTGGCGATTCTGTCGCAACTAAAGGCGGGCGATCATGTGATCGTCAGCGATCAACTGTACGGCCGCACGTTGACCCTTTTTACCGCCGAGTGCGCGCGGTTTGGCATCGTCCACGCCCGTGCCAATACATCCGACTTGAACGCCACGGCCGCTGCCTTTCGGCCGAATACGAAACTGCTCGTCGTGGAAACGATCACCAATCCTTTGCTGCGCGTGAGCGACCTGGCCGGTCTGGCCAACATCACGCATGAACATGGGGCGAAACTCTTCGTGGATAATACATTTGCTTCGCCGGCCGTCTGCCGGCCTTTTGACTTTGGCGCCGATCTGGTGATGGAAAGTTTGACCAAGATCATGAACGGACATAGCGACGCCGTGCTCGGGCTGCTGTGCGGCAAGGCGGAGCTTTGGGAACGCGTGCCAAGCGCGCTGTCGAGTTGGGGACTGACGGCCGCGCCGTTTGAGTGCTGGCTGGCTGCGCGCGGCCTGGCGACGCTCCATTTGCGCATGGAACGGGCGGCGGCAAACGCGCAACAAGCCGCCGAACGGCTCGCGACGCAGATCGCGGGCGGACCTCTGGAAGCGGTTCACTATCCCGGCTTGCCGGCGCATCCGGACCACCGCTTGGCGCAGCGCCAGTTCGGCTCGCGGTCCGGCGCCATGGTGACCTTCACCTTGCGCGGGGGCACGAGCGCCGCCGAGCGATTTATTGCGGCGGCGCGGTCGATTCCCTTTTGCCCGTCGCTCGGAGAACTCTGCACGACGCTCAGCCATCCGGAATCGACGAGCCATCGCAGCCTGACTGCGGCGCAGCGCGCGGAGCTGGGCATCTTTGGCGGCACGATTCGGCTGTCGATTGGCACGGAGTCGCCGGAGTTCGTCGTTGCCAGCATCGAACAAGGCCTGGCCGGAGTGTAAGCGAACCCGCGGGAGGCCCCAAAACCAAGCGGTTTGGCTCGTGCTCTGGACTGCCGCGACCGGGCTGGTACAATGGTGGGTTCTGTCGCGGACGAGCACTCGTGTTTTCACTTATTGCCTGCTCGTCATCTGCTTTTCCTGGTCGCGTTTATTTCGTTCGTGTTCGCCTTGCTCGTTTTTTGTCGCTGGTGAAACAGCCCACAATCTCTTGTTCGAATTCGGAGCCGGTCCGTGGCGCAGAAAGAAAAAGAAGAAGGCCTGGAGGTCGAGGGAGTCGTCACCCAGGCATTGGCGAACACGCGGTTCCGCGTGCAAATCGAAGGGGGCCATGAGGTGATCGCGCACGTTGCCGGCCGGATGCGCAAAAACTTCATCCGCATTGTGCCGGGCGACAAGGTGAAG
>DASRSE010000205.1:0-3707 GCA_035656655.1 Pirellulales bacterium | reverse complement strand
GTGAAGCGCAACTTGCTGGGCGTCGGCTTTGGCCTGCCATTGATGCTCGGCCTATATGGGGTTATTCATTGGACCGGCGGAGCTTGGTGGGCATGGACGGCCGGCATCTTTTTCATCATCAGCATCGTATTGGGCCAATTGATGCCGGTCCTCATTCTCCCTTTGTTTTATAAAGTGGCGCCGCTCGACAACCCGGCGCTGGGCGAGCGGATGGGCCGGCTGGCGGCGGGCACCGGCTTGCGGATTGATGGCCTCTATCGGATGGAGCTCAGCGCGGAAACGGTCAAGGCCAACGCGATGCTCGCCGGCCTAGGAAACACGCGCCGCGTGATTTTGGGCGACACGCTGCTCGACGGCTTTTCGCCCGACGAGATCGAAGTGATCTTGGCCCACGAAATTGGCCATCATGTCCATCGGCACATTCCGAAACTGATTGGAATCGGTTTGGTGTTCAGCGCGGTCGGTTTTTGGCTGTGCGATTGGGTGTTGCGAAGTTGGCTCCGCGCGAGCGAAGGACGGTTTGAGCCGGCCGACTATCAACACTTGCCGGTCTACACGTTGCCGCTGTTTCTGCTGTGGACGACCGGCTTTTCGACCGTCATGCAACCGCTGCAAAACACAATCAGCCGTTTTTTTGAGCGCCAATGCGATCGCTATGCCTTGCGGCGGACCGGCCTTCGCGCCGCGTATCGGTCGGCTTTTCAAAAACTGGCGAAGTTGAACAAGGAAGATCCGTCCCCCCCGGCGCTTGAAGTTCTGCTCTTTCATAGCCATCCGCCCATTTCGGAACGGTTGCGGATGGCCGACGAAACGGCCGCCTGAACACCGGCAAAACGTCGATTCGCTGGCGAGCGCATAGGCCGCGGGCTGCTCAACCGTTCGTGCCCGGCTCTTCCGGCAGGGCTCGTCACCCCGTGTCAATTTGTGCTCGGCAGCGCTCGAGCGCGGCCACGAGTTGCTCAACCATCGCGGGCGTATGACCCGCGCAGAGGCTGATTCGGAGCAGCGCCGCGCCTTCCGGCACGGAGGGAGGCCGGATGCCAGGCACGAAAATATCTTCCGCCAACAGGGCCTCCGTCAGGCGCAGCGTTCGTTCGGCCGAGCCCATGATTAGCGGAATGATTTGGCTCGCCGAGCCGCCGAGCTGCCAACCATTGGACCGCAGCCGTCGGCGCAAGTCAGCGGCGCGAGCCAGCAACGCGGTCCGGCGCGCGGGTTCGGTCCGCACGATCTCGAGCGCGGCCAAACTCGCCGCGGCAGATGGGGCCGGCGACGCAGTCGAAAAGACATACGCTCGAGCCCGGTTCGTCAGCCAATCAATCAGGGCTCGGCTGCCGGCGACGAAGCCGCCGACGCCGCCCAGCGCTTTGCTCATGGTGCCGACGCGAATCAGGCTCGCCGTTTCCAGCCCGGCTAGTTCCGCGACTCCGCGCCCCTTCGCGCCGAACAGGCCGGTCGCGTGCGCTTCGTCGCACAGCAACATGGCATCGCAGCGCTCGGCCAGCCGCGCGAGTTCCGCCAGCGGGGCGAAGTCACCGTCCATGCTGAACAAGGTGTCGGTGGCAATCAGCCGCCGCCGGAAGCCGCCGGCTTGCAGCAACTGCTGTTGCAGGTCGGCCGCGTCGCCATGCCGATAAATGCGGACTTCGGCCCGCGAGAGACGGCAGCCGTCAATCAGGCTGGCGTGGTTTTTCTCGTCGCTGAAGACGACGTCGCCCCGTTCGACCAAGGCGGCGACGGTGGCGATATTGGCCGCGAATCCAGAAGGAAAGACGAGCGCCGCTTCGGTCGATTCAAACCGCGCCAATTCTTGTTCGAGCTGTGCATGTAGTTCCGAGCGGCCGACGACCAGGGGACTGGCGCCGGCGCCCCAACCAAATTGCTCAATTGCGTGTCGCGCCGCCGCGGTCACGCGCGGGTCGTTCGCTAATCCGAGATAGTCGTTGGAGCCGAAGTTCAGCACCGAACGGCCGCCGCGCAAAAGCGTGGGGCCGGGCGGGCCGCCATGCGTGGACAAGCTCCGGCGCAGGTGGCCTTGATCGAGGCGCTCGAGTTCCGCCGTCAACCACGCCAGCGGATTGGCTTCAGCAGACATGCTTGAATGGTATCCCTCGGCCCGGAAGCGCAGACGCCGCTTAGCCTTGCGGATCGCCAATATCGCGCAGATAGGTCGCCAGGCGCGCTTGAATGTCGAGCAGGTTTTGCCACTGCCGAGTCTCTAGGTTTACGCGATCGGTCGGACCCTTCAGTTTCACGCTCGCCAGCAAATCGCGAATCCGCAAATGCAGATACTCGAGCAATTCGGAGAGCTGGGCGGCTTGGCCGGGGCTCAACCCCTCCGGCAGGTCGGGCGGAATCAGCGCGTGCAGGGTCGCCTGATCGTCGATCTCCGCGCTCCAGTTCAGCTCGTAGTCAAGGTTTTGGGCGCGCGGAGAAACGAGCGCCTCATCGGGGCTGAGCGTGTGGGTGCGGTCTTCGACCTCGCCCCGTAGACTTGCCAGGCGATGGGCAATTTGCTCGCGCGAACCGAAGAGGATGACCGAGCGGCCGACATTGACAACGTCTCCATAGCGCAGGATTCGCAGTTGGACGTCCTCGCCGTTGACTTTCGTGCCGTTGGTGCTTTCGAGATCGGTCAGCACGACCTTGTCGCGGTCTTCTTGGATTTTGAGATGGAAGCGACTCACCCGCTCGTCGTTGAGCTGGATGGTGTTCCCTTCTTCGCGGCCGATTGTGACGGGCGTTGGAATGTCATCGAATGCGCGACCACGGTCGGCGCCGTCGATGATCCTCAATGTAACCACGGCCATAGCAAACTCGCGACAAAACGCTACGAATCGGCAGGCGGCGTGGGTCTGATTCCCGTCCGGCCCGCGCGATCGACCTCGTTCCTTGGTATTTTGGCCTATATATCCTTTACTTGTATCATGCCGTTAAAACGCCGGTCAAGCGGCGGAGCGGCGATTCCGCTCGAGAGCCGGCTTTGGGCGAGTCAAAGCCGGCATAACTTGTGTTTTCGGCCCCCTCGACGGTGATATAATAAGGCGCGCGTGGCCCCGGCGGACCGCCCTTTCCGACTTTGCGTCTTTTTATTCGAGCACCCGATGGCGATGATTTTTCCAGGGATGGACCCTTATCTTGAAGATCCGAGTCTTTGGCCCGGAGTTCATAGTCGGCTAGTCGTTTATATCGCGGATGCTCTGCAATCGCAGATTCGTCCGCGCTACTTTGCCGCGGTCGAGGAGCGCGTCTTTGTCGAAGGGCCCGACCGAGAGATCATCCCTGACGTGTCGCTCCGCCGCGAATGGCGTCCGGTGGGCGAATCGGCGGGCGTCGCCGTCTTGGCGCTGGACGATCCCGAGGTCATTTCTGCCCCAGAGACTTCAATCGAAGTCCACGAATCGTATATCAACATCATCGATCGACATTCGGGCGAAAAAGTCGTCACCGTCATTGAAGTTCTCAGCCCTGGCAATAAATCCGCCGGGCCCGGCCGCATCAGCTACGAACTGAAGCAAAAAGAGGTCCGCGAGAGCGACGCGCATCTCGTCGAGATCGATCTGTTGCGGGCCGGAGAACACATGCTCGCCGTGCCGAAGTGGGCCGTTCGCAATCGTTTCAAGTACGACTATCTGATCTCCGTCAACCGCGCCAAGGGCAACCGCGCCGACTTTGAAATCTATCCGCGATCGTTGCGATCGCGCCTG
>DASRSE010000204.1:0-9831 GCA_035656655.1 Pirellulales bacterium | reverse complement strand
GCAGTGCTCCAGCAGCCGTGCATAGAACGGATCGCCGCCCAGCGTCGCGCTGTCGCCGATGATCCGCAGTTTCCTCCGCGCCCGGGTTAAAGCCACGTTCATCCGCCGCAATTCGCTCAGAAAGCCCAATTCGCACTGCGGATTCGAGCGAACCAGCGAGATTACGATCGCTTCCTTTTCGCGCCCTTGAAAGCCGTCCACGCTGTCGATTTCGACCGCCGGCAGATTCAACTTCGCGCGGAGCAGCCGGACCTGGGCCGAATACGGGCTGATCACCGCAATTGCCGCCGGCGGAACGCCCCGCTCGATCAGGGCCTGCACGGTGCGAATCGCCAACTCGGCTTCTTGCGGATTGCGACGGCTTTCGCCGTCGGGCTCAAGCTCCTCATCGAAACCCGCTCCGGCCGTGTCCAAAAACTCGCATGGCGAATCCGTCCCGATGGCCGGCGCAACCCCCGGCAGATCGGTCAGGAGATGACCCACCACCGAGGAATCGGCTTGCAACTGGCCGTCGTAAAACTCGCGCGAGGAGAATTCCATGATCGCCTGATGCATCCGATATTGGACCGTCAAGCGCCGCGCGATCTCCGGCTGCCGGGCGCTCATCAAACGCTCGAACAAACTGACGCCGAAACCGCCGGCGGCCGCCTCGCGACTCAAGATCGTCGGCGGAAGCTGACAGTGGTCGCCGGCCAGCACCAGCTTGTCGCATCGCCCGAGCGGAATCCAACAGCCTGGCTCGATGCTTTGGCACGCTTCATCGATGACGCCGAGGTCGAAGCGGCGATCGCCGAGCAAGCTGTCATCGAGCGCGGTCGTGGTCGCGCAGAGGATGTCCGCTTGATCGAGGATTTGTTGCACGGCCTGATACTCCAGGCGGCGTGCGTCCTCCAACAAGCTTTTTGCTTCATGGCGCAGTTCGCGTTTTTCGCCCGGCGCGGGCCGGGCGCGCGTGAACCGGTCGGCCCGGCGAAAGAGTTGCATCGCTTCTTTTACAAGCTTGTGAGCTAACCGCACGTCGGCATGCTCCTCGACGAGGAGATCGAGCGTATTCGCACGCAGTTGCGGGAGCACCCGCGCGGGGTGACCCAGCCGAACGGCCCTTTCGCCCCCGGCCAACAAGCGCTCAAGCAAGTTATCGACCGCCAAATTGCTCGGCGCGCAGGCGAGAACTTTTTTCTCCTGGCGGACGGCTTGCCGGATGAACTCGACGACCGTCGTCGTCTTGCCCGTTCCTGGGGGTCCGTGGATCAAGGCCACGTCGCGTGCCGCCAAGGCCATGCGAACGGCGCCTTGCTGGATTTCGTTGAGACCCGCATCGAGCGGCGTGAGGGGTGGCTCCGCATCGAATCTCGGCGGTTTCAAGCCGAGCAACACATCGCGTAGCTGCGCCAGCCGATTGCCGCGGGCGTTCTTGGCGCGCAACATCGCCAAGCGTTGCCGCTGCGCGGCGACATCGTCTCCGCCGAGATCGATGCGCCACGTCTCGAAATCGGCTAGATGCTCAGGAAATTGGGCCAATGCGAGCGAGATTCCCTCGTCGTCACGCTGACAAATCACGCCGCGCGCGGAGTGGTCCTGGCGCTCGTGCGCAGGGCGTTCGCCGTCCGGCGAAAGAACGACCGGGCTTCCCACGTCGAGCCGAGTCCAAGGGAGCGGCGAGCGGCGCTGCTTGACGAGACGGAGGACATAGCGGCCGCCCAATCCGGCGCTCTCATCCGCGATCCGGAGTTCGACGAGCGAGTTTCCGGTCCGTTCGGCCGCCGCGCCGGAAAAACGCCGCGCTTGTTCGGCGCCGCGCCGCGCTTGCGCGTGGCTCTCGAGTTCGAGCAGCGCCGCGAGCCGCGAAAAGTGTTCATCGGCATTCAAAGCTGGGGGCATGCCATCTGCGACGTGTTTCGCCGCGCTGTGGTTTGATCTGCGTTGAAAAAAGCGATTCGGTTGAGGACGCGAAGAAGTCGCTTGCGGTCGTCCGCGAGTCGGTCGTCATCCGCAGAGAAACGGCTCAATGGATTGAATTCTGTCCTTGAGACGTTTTGTGTTGACTCTCGTTGCGAAAGTCGCACGCGGATTTTTTCCGTAGTCTTTTTCAATTTTTTCTGGGCGGAAGCAACTGCGGTTAAACCTTACGCCGGGTACGAATTGCATTCACAAAATCAGTCGCATCTGGCGTGTTGTCTAATTCAATAATAGATGAATCAAAAAAGATTCACATGAGGCCCGCTGAGAAAAAATTTGCGAAACTTGCTTGCCTTCGAAATAAGAAAGAGTATGATTGAGGCAGTGGAGGGCGTTCCTGCCCCACGCCCCCATCGACCCCTACGAGAGCAATCTTGCAGGGGTTTTTTTTTGGAATTTTCAAAGCGCAGCCAGAGTCCTTTCTTGCCGGGCAAGTTCAAAAAACCGAATCGAGAAGAAGCGACGCGCGCTGGCTGCTTCGCTCCTTTCTGCGATGGCAGCGTAGCGGACCCAGCTACCGCAGATTACGCGCGGCTCGCCTTGCAGGCCCTTCGGCCAAGTGCTAGCGGGACTCTTTGTTCCAGATTTCTGCGGCGATTCGATGCTGCGGAAGCGGGGCATTGTCGCTCCGGTCGAGATTCCCGCGGTTCGATTTTATCCGGCTCGCTTGGCCATTTGGCCTTGTCCGAATCGGTCGGAATCAGCAAAATCCCCGCCGGTTATTCACGGAAGATTCTCAACCGCCAGGGTAGGTCCATGCCGCCATTTCCTCCATTGCCGCAAACCGCGAAACAACAGGCCACCGTCATGCTTTGGGCCGCCGCTGGAATGGCGTTCATTCTGATCGTGCTCTATGCGCTGTGGCCCGACCAACAGAGCATCTATCTGGCCGAGTATTACAAATCGCAAATCGAGCAGGGAGGCGAAGAGGAGGCGCTGGAGGCGGTCCATCGTTTGCCCGCGCTGAAAGACTACGGCATGCCGGTGTTGGTGGAGGCTTTGAGCTCGCCGCATCCAGGGGTGATCGCCGCGGCGCGGAAGGAGTTGCTCGACGAAATGAACGGCTGGGAGATGCTGCCTGCTCGAACCGCCGCGCCGAAATACAACAAGCTGGTCGGCGAGATGGTCGAGCAATCGTCCCATTTTCATTCGCAAGCCCACGACGCGGTCTATGACGTGGCCATGCGGATCACGGAATGGAAAGGCCTCGACGAGCAAGCGAACAAGCCGGAGCTGCTGGCCGAGTGCACCAAAATCATGGGCGTCTCCGGCCGCAACGGCGCGTCCGCCAGCGTGGCGAGCAATCGCGGCTTGTTTCCTCAAGGCCAATCGCTGCCGGGGACGAATGCTTTCGCCCGCAACACTAACACCAACAGCAACTACGGCGACACGTCCAACGAAGGGAACCACGCGAGTTCGAACCCGGCTGGCTTCAATGGCAACCATGCGGGCGCGAGCATCGGTCCGGCGCCCGATGGTTTGTCCGGTCCGCATGGCAAAGGGAGCACGCATCCCTCGACCTTCGCGCAAACCGACGAGCGCCACGAGACAACCGCCCGCGCAGCGGACAACAACCTGCGTAGTCATGAGAACAGCATGACCACGCCAAACGAACGGCCGGCCTGGGCGCAAGGTTCCGGCTTTGCCAAAGATGACACGACCGACCGTCGCAACAATTTTGCGCCGATGACGAATCCAGGCTCCGATATCGTCCGCATGTCGCAGCTTCCCGGCGGAAATCTTCCGGTCGCACCCAACAGCAGCGAACCGAATCGGATTGGCGCATCGCTTCCGGCCGGCAACAGCATCGGTTTGAAAAACGAGCAACCCGCGCCGCCCTCCTCTAATCCGTTTCTGAACGTGGGCAATGGCCCAAATGGCAACGGCTTGAATGGCAATGCCCCAACCGGCACACCGCGGGCTAATGGTCCCCATGCCGGCGGCCCGAACGGAGCGCTCGCCACGGATCCCAACCACAATCCCCCGGGTGGCCCCCGTCCGGCATGGCCGCCGGAACAAGGCGCGAACAGCGCGGCCAGCTTGAACGGGAACGCGGGCACGATTTCCGAACTGGCGCCGCAAATGACTCCGCTGAAGGCGCAGCCGGTCTCGCTCAACGGCAGCGGCACGAATGGCTCGTCGCCGGTGAGCGCGACTTCGATCGGCGAAGTGAGCGAGCTCATGAAGCAACTGCAAAGCGGCCAGCCGGCCGTCGTAGAAAATGCAAAAGCCGAATTGACGCGCCGCAATTTTACTCCGCAGCAGATCGAAATCGCTCGGTCATTGTACGATCCGAATCCGGCGGTGCGGGCGCAATTGGCCGAGGCGCTGCCGAAGATGAACGGCGTCGATGCGAAGCCGTGGCTGATGACGCTGAGCCAAGATGCCGACCCCAACGTGCGTTTTGCCGCGGCCGGAGTCATGGCGAGTTGCTCCGACCCGGACCTGCGTCAGCGGGTAGAAGAACTCGGCCGGACCGACTCCGATCCGCGGATTCAACAATTGGCGCAGCGGCTCAAGACTTCAAAATAAGTCCCGGCGGGAGCCAACTTGGCGAATGGGGCGGTTGATTTCGCGCGTGAGTGGAACCACCGTGCGCCGAGGCGTCTGCGCTGGTTCTGAGGCTATTTGCCGAGCTCATCGGCCAAGGCGCCGGCATCGTAAATTTTGCGCAAGGCTTCGACGATCGCCGACGAATGGACCGCGACGGCGCGGGCTTGCACGTCGCTGTACGCGAAATCGAGGACGAGCGACTGGATGTTGCCGTCAAAAATGATCCCGACCAACTCCGCCTTGCGATTGATCACGGGGCTGCCGGAATTGCCGCCGATGATGTCGCAGGTACTGACAAAGTTGAAGGGGGTCTCGGGATCGATTTTGTCCTTGCGGTCGAGCCATCGCTTCGGCAAGGCGAACGGCTCGACGCTGCCGTGCTCTGCGGCGTGTTTGAACGTTCCCCCCATAGTCGTCCACGGCGGGACCGCGCGGCCTTGTTCTTGATAGCCCTTGACCACGCCAAATGCGAGCCGCAGCGTAAATGTCGCGTCCGGATACTGGTCGGGGCCGAGCACTTCAAACCGGGCATGCGCGATCTTCGCGTAGGCTTGACGTTGCGGCTCTTCCACTTTCTCTTCATACGCTTTGCGTAGCTCGCGCGCTTTGGGATCGATCAATTTCGCCAGCGCGAGCAACGGGTCAGGCGACGCGGCGATGGCTTTTTGGCCCCCTTCGGCGAGCTGTTTGCGGACCGCCACGTCCGCCAGCTTGGAACCGTGGATCAACTCCGCCGCCCGCTCTTGTGGCGACTTGCCATCGAGAATCTTCAGCACAAACGGGTTTTCCGCGCCGGCTTGCTCCATGAGATAGCCCAGCGAGTCGGCCAATTGAGCAATCTCCAATCGCTCGTAGATCGGCGCTGCGGAGAATAACTGCTGCTTCAGTGACTCGAGATTCGACTCGCGATATTCGCGCAGCCGCTCGGCGTTCGGCTTCGCCGACTCGTCAGCCAGCCGGAGCAACGTGCGCGCGAGGTGAAATTGCGTGCAACTGAAGGCCACGCCGCGCTCGTAGAGATTGTAGTCCAGTTGCATTCCCTTCCAGGCGACGAGCGTCTCGGCGACTTCGTCCCACGCTTTGCCGGCGGCGGCTTCGAGCTTGGGCTGGGCGGCAATCGCGCCGCGAAGCGATTTTTCTTCACTCCGTTTCTTGGCCAAGATGGCCGGGTCTTGCAATCCGGCCAGCCCGCCTAGCCGCGCCTTGCGGCTGTTTTGAATGCCGAACAATTCTTCTTGCGCTTCGCGCGCATTCTCCAAGCTGCGATCGGCATAGTTCTTCAGCAGGATTTCTCGGCGCCGCAGATTATCGAGCAGCAGCGGATACGAAATATCGCGGAGATACTCGAGATGTTTCACCGTGTTCAGACGGTCGGTCCGGCCGGGGTGCCCCGAGACAAACGTCAGTTCGCCATCGGCTGCCCCGTGCGGCGACCATTTCAAGTAATTCTCGATCTTGGCCGGCTGGTTGTTCTCGTAAACGCGAAAGAAGCAAATATCAAGATCGTACCGCGGATATTCGAAATTATCCGGATCGCCGCCGAAAAAGGCGATGTCCTTTTCAGGGGCGAAGACGAGGCGGATGTCCGTGTATTTCTTATAGCGATAGAGTTGATATTGGCCGCCTTGGTAGAGCGTCACGACGTCGCTACGGAGGCCTGTCTTGTCGAGCGATTCTTTTTCCATTGTGTTCATGATCGCGCGGCGCGCCTGTTGCGCATCGGCATTGGACATGTCCGCTTTGACTGCGGCATTCACCCGCGCCGTCACGTCCTCGATGCTCATCAGGACGTTCAATTCCAAATCGACGCACTTGAGCTCCTCGCTCGGCGTCTTGGCATAAAAACCGGTCTGGATATAGTTCTTGCCCGGCGGCGAGAGCTTTTGCAGCGAGTCGGCTCCGACATGGTGGTTGGTCATAACCAACCCATTCGACGAAACAAATTCGCCCGACCCGCCGCTATTGAATCGGACCGAGGATTTTTGGACATGTTCGAGCCAATCGGCCGTCACGTCGAAGTGGTACTTTTCCTTGAGCAACTTCGTCGGCGGATGGTTGAACAGCCACATTCCCTCGTCAGCCTGAGCAGCGGTAACCATGATGAGGCTCGCAAAAAGGAGCGTTGCGGTGAAGGCAATCGAGGCGCGCATTATCGAGAAGAACCTTTCGTGAAAAGATATTTGGACAACCAGCCGCGCCGGGCTATTTTTCTGGCGCGCTGGCGGCAGGGGTTTGTAGAACCCATCCCATTCCCACCGACACCAGCAACAAAACGAGCCCTCCAAACCAGACCAAAGCGGGCCACTGGCGCTGCGGCACCTTTAATTCGGCGCCTGGCGGCAACTCGTTCGGCAGCTTCAACGTGTCTTCATTCAAACCTAACAACTCCTGGGCCTTGTCGCGACTGCCCAGCAATTTTTGCGCGATTTCGCCTAGCGTTTTATCTTGGTTGACCGCGTGAAACTGCTCGTCGGGCAGTTTCAATTTGGCCCCCTTGCCAACTTGCACATACTGCGGCAGAAGATCCTCGTTCAGCTCGCGGATTTCCGCCGCCTTGGCCACGATGGACGCGGTTCGATTGAGCCGGTCGTGCCATTCCTTATCTTGGTCGGTAACCCCCGCGGCATGGAACAAACGCTTTTGATCATGATACAGCCGGTCCAACTGATCGGCGTTAGGGGTGTAATCTTTCGGCTTCTGCGCGGCGCGGATAATTTCGTCGTGCATCAGCTTGGTAATCGACTGCAAATCCTTTTCATCATCAGCCTCGTTGGGAGCGGGCGAAATGTGCAACTCCTTCCGCGCTAAATCTTCGCATAGCCGCTGAAACGATTCCGTCTTTTCGACCGCCGCGTGGCGGTACTGCCAGACGCCAAGAAACTTGGGAATCGTCTCATTGAAGGACAAAAAGGCGATCAGCACGCCGGCAATTGCCCCCCCGGCGATATAGCCCGTCGAGAGAAGCACCCCCGGGCTCATATCCGAATCCATTTCCGAATAGGCGGTCCCTTCGGCTTTTCGTCGCCACCGGTCCGCGGCAAACCGAACCAGCCCGCCGACAAAGATCGGCGTCGAACTGGACAGGGGGAGATAGACCCCGACCGCGAACGGCAACGAAGGGACGTTGCAAAACTCCAAGACCAGCGCAATGCAGACCCCGAGCAAGACCAGCGTCCATTCCAGCTTCTGGTTCAAGATTCCATCGGTGATGAGCGCCATCAGCCGCGCTTTGGGGGCGTCATACTTTTGTACTTCGGTCCCATCGGGCCGGCGATGCAATTTGCCGTTGATCCCGGGATCAACCAGGTATTTCAACTTCCCCTGATCATCCACCAAGTACTTTCCTTGCGGGACCAGCTCCGAGTTTCCCTCTTGTGCATACCACACATGGTAAACCGTATTGTCGTTCGGCGCCTGCTCCGTCTCGGATAGCTGGCTCACGTCCAGCGGCTGCCGTAGGGTGGGCAAGTCTTTGGGCGAATAAACCGTGCTCGTTTTGTTGAGCACGATCAGGATAATCCCGATCACCATCGCCGAGGTCACCGAGCCCACCACAATCGCCAATTGTTGCAACTTGGGGGTGGCGCCGACGAGATAGCCCGTTTTCAAGTCTTGCGACGTGGTTCCGCCATTGGAAGCGGCGATGCAGACCACCGCGGCAATCGACAACGCCGTCAAACGCACATCCTGGGCGAGAAATTTTCCGTCCGGGTCGAGTTGCTTCATCACCAAGAAGATCAGGCACGTCAACAACAGCGTGGCGACGGTCATTCCTGAAATCGGATTCGAGGATGAGCCAATCTCGCCGGTCAGGCGCGACGAAACCGTGACGAACAGAAACCCGAACAGCACGATCAGCAGCGCACCCCACAGATTCATCTCCATTTGCGGAATCCAATGGAATAGCTGGTGCAAGGGGGTGGTTGCCCAGATGGCGAGAACCAGGACGACGGATCCCGCCCCGACAAACCAGAGGGGCAAATCGCGATCGGTCCGCGGCAGCTCGGCCGCCTTGCTCTCGCCGGAATTGCCGCCGCGAAAATCGCGAACTGCCGATCGAATCGAACCGAGGATCAACGGCAGGGCCTGAAAGAGACTGATGATTCCGCCGGCGGCGACTGCGCCGGCGCCAATATAGAGAACGTAATTGTGCGAGATCTCGGTGTTGCTCATCGCGACAATTAATTCCGGGCCAGGAAAGAGCTTCTGATTCAGCCCATCGCCGAATAAACGAATCGCCGGAATCAGCACAAACGCCGACAGAATTCCGCCGGCGACCATCACGCACGAGATTTTGGATCCGATGATATAGCCCACCCCCAGCAGCGCCGGGTTGACCTCGATTGCCGGCACCGCTCCCTTAAACCAGCTCAGCGCCCGCTCGGGAACTTCACGCCAGAGCTTCAGACCGGTCCACAGAAATTGATACACCGCCGCAATGCCAAAACCGATGAACACGGTTCGCGCGCTGGCGCCCCCTTGCTCCCCCACAATCAGCACATCCGCGCAGGCGGTCCCCTCTGGATATTTCAATGTGGCGTGCTGCTTGACGATGAAGGCCCGCCGCAAAGGGATCATCATCAGGATGCCGAGAATTCCGCCGAGCACCGAAACGACCATCACTCGGCCGACATCCATCTCGAATCCGAGCAACATCAAGGCGGGCATGGTGACGCCGACGCCGAATGCGATCGATTCGCCAGCCGACCCGGTCGTCTGCACGATATTGTTTTCGAGAATCGTTGCCGTGCGCATGCCGAACATGCGCGAGAACAGCCGGAAGAGCGTGATCGATAGAACCGCCACCGGGATCGACGCCGAGACCGTCAAGCCGACCTTTAACACGAGATAGAGCGACGAGGCGCCGAACACGATGCCGAGCAGCGAGCCCATCAGCACGGCCGGCCAGGTGAACTCCTTCATCTTCGCGTCGGCCGGCACGTACGGCTGAAATCCGTCGTCGCCGGCGGATTTTTTGCGGGCGTCGGGAGTCGGGGCGGCCTTGGCCATGAATTGCTTTCATCCAGAACAGAGATTTCAGAACCGGCGCAAGAATTCGCGCCGCGACCCCACCTCGCCCGGTCAGCTCGCGCGGCCGAAGCTCGGCGCAACCGACCCCGGCCGCGGTTCGCTATAACTTGGCAATTTGCCGGCCGAATTGCAAGCAGGTCAATCGCCTGGGTACGATCACGGATTATGGGGGTCAGTTGGCGTTTGCCCAGTAGTCGTCCCATTGATCGGCATAGGTCAGGGAGCCTAAGTTGGCCATCCGATTGGCGTTGGCAATGACCCACCGAGCGCCCGTTTGTTTCAAGCGGC
>DASRSE010000203.1:0-11804 GCA_035656655.1 Pirellulales bacterium | reverse complement strand
GCAAGCCGAGCTGGTCCTCGGCGCCATAGAGCTGGTAGATCGCGCGAACTTTGTGATGCAGCCGGACGACTCCTTCCAGCGGAAAGAGTGAATCGCGATCCGTGTTTTCGATCAACAGCGCCCGCGGCGCCACGAGCGCGGCCACTTGCGGATAGTCCCAGCGTTCGGTGTTGATGAAGAACATGCAATCGCAATGACCTTCAACGCAGCCATCGACCACGTAGTTTTCGAGATCGGTGATGCCGGCGACCGGCGCGGCGGCGCGAATTCGCTCGTCGAGAGCCGCGATCCACCACGAATAGGCGCCGCCTCCGGATCGGCCCGTCGCGCCGAACCGCCGCCGATCGACTTCCGGGCGAGTCTCCAGATAGTCGAGCGCGCGGATGCAGTTCCAGGCCTCGACCCCCGCTGGCGTGTAACCGTGGTTGTTCCACCACCATTGCCCTTCGTCGTAGGTGCCGTGGTGGCTGCCGAGGATTTCGCCCCACTGGATGGTGTCCAAGATCAAGCAAATATAGCCGTTGCGGGCGAACCATTCGCCGTGCTGCTGATAGTCGGTCTTGTTGCCGTAGGAGACGCCGTCCTTGATGACGCGGCTGTGGCCGGAAAGATAAAGGATCGTGGGACACGGCTGGCTCGTGTCCTTCGGCAAGTACAAATTCGCCGTGACGTACAGTTTCGGTCGCGACTCGAACACGAGCTTTTCGACGCGAAAGTCGTCGCGCTCGATCGTGCCGGTCACGCGTGGATTCAAGTTTGTCTTTTCCGGCAGCGGATTCAAGCCGAGCATGTCAAAGAGTTGCCGGCGATAGCGTTCTCGTTTCGCCTTCCAATCGTCGAGCGACTTCACGTCGGCCAGACACGCGCCGGCCAGTTGCTTGGTCTCGGCCGCGAAATAGTCTTTCAACAGCCGATCTCCGCGCGTCGTGTCGCGCTGCCGTGGCGCGGGCTGCGTCGTCTCGGCCTGCGTTGTCTCGCGCGGCGTCTTATCGCGCTGGGCGACCGCCGGGGCAACCTGCCACATTGCTGAGATTAGGCAGAGCGCGGTAAGCGCCCGCCGCATTGCCGCACGAAGAGCAAGATCGGTTTTCATGGCACGGTTGTGGGCAGGACAGGATGCCGAGGTTGGCGGAATCGCATTATAGAGCGACCCGCTAGAAATCGCGAACCGCCCGCTTTCGAGCCTCAATTTCTCGGCCCGCACCGATTTCGAACTGGGGCCGCACGAAAAAACGGCGCGTGCGCAGCTTCGGGTTGGGACAGGCACGCCCATCGGAACGGCGAAATCGTAGGGTAGGACAAGCACGGCCATCGGGGTTGGCGAATTGTAGGGTGGGACAAGCACGGCGAAAGCCGTGCGCGGGCCCACCATCGCCGGAGGTCGCGTGCAAGTTGATTTACCGGTGCGGCGGTTTACGCGTAGATTTGGCGCGCATGTTTGCCGCCCGTATTCGGCTCGCATGTTTCCCGCCCGTATTTGCCAGCGGCGTCGTTCGCTGGTGGGCCTGCATTCGCTGCGCGAATTGGTCCCACCCTACGGGCCGCTTGTCCCATTCCATCCGGATTGGCGAAATCGTCGGGTGGGACAAGCACGGCCATATGGATTGGCGAAATCGCAGGGTGGGACAAGCACGGCGAATGCCGTGCGCGGGCCCACCATCGCCGGAGGCCTATTTGGCCGCGCTTAATCGTATTCGATTTCGATTTCCACGTTCGGCAAGGCGCGTCGAAGCTCGTCGCCACACTCGTTTAGCGTCGGCGATCCTTTGACATAGCGAAGATAGACTCGCTGCAAATTCGGCATTTGCTTCAGCGCGTCCAAGGCGCTGTGGGCTTGCTGATTATCGAGGTGAATCCAAGACAATTCCCGCAGATCAACCAACCGTTTCAAGCTCGCGCCGGAAATCAATGTCGCGGCAATATCGAGCTCGCTCAGTTCGCGCATGGAATGAATGAGCGCCACCGAACGATCCGTTAGAAAGGTTCTGTTCAATATGAGCCAACGCGTTTTCGGGTCTGGCGATAGCTTTGCGAAGAGGGCGTCGGTGAGCGGCGTGGCGTGAAAATCGACCGTTTGCAGCAATGAAGCGTTCGTCGGCGCCGTGCCGGCAGCGGTCGCCATGACCAGGTCGGCTAAACGAGGTTCGGGTGAACCTTCGATTGCGATCACCCGATGCTGCATTTGGAACTGGGCCATTCGCGCTGACGGGATTGCCGTGCCGCTCAACAGAACATTCTGCAAAGTTGCCGGGCCTTTCAATTTCAACTCTTGGATCGCCGTTCGGCTCAAATTGAGTTCAAGCAATTCGGGCAATCGCTCGATCGCAGTCCAGGCCGATTCGTTCACCCGTGTCTCCTGGAGACTCAATCGCGTCAGGTGCGGAAGGACTGGCAAGAATCTCAGCCCGTCCGGATCGAGGTCCGTGTCATCGAGAACCAAACTCCGGAGTTTGGTTAGATTTGCGAGCGAGGCCAAGCCAGGTCCATGAATCGCCGTGCGCGAAAGATTCAATTCGACCAACTCCGACAATTTGCCAATCGATTTCAACCCTTCGTCGGTGCACCATGCGCCGGGAATCTCCAAGTGTTTCAGGCCGCGGAACTTCTCAAGCGCCCGCAGGCCGCGATCCGTTATTCTCGATTGGCCGATCGTCAGCGATTCCAGCGGCATTCGCCCAGCCCAACCTTCGATCGATTCGTCATTGACGGGCCAAGTTTCAATCGTCAGCAGGCGCAATCGCACCAGTTCGCGGAGAGGCCGCAAATCGAGTATTGGCCTAGAAAAATCTGCCACGGGTCGGCCGACAAAATCGACAGCCGCCCCGATTTGCAGCACCTCCACTTGCGGAAAACTTTTGAGGGCCAAAATCGACTCGGGAGTCGGTCCAATGAGATTCAGTTTCCTGAAAGTGCTGGGTTCCGTTGCATGTGCGGCGAATTTCGAGAGCGCTTCCGCCGGTGCGACAATTTCGACCTCGGGATTCCAGCCGGTCTTGCGCTGGAGTTCGGCAAGGTCCGGTCCTTTGGTCAGCCGAGCCGAGAGGGGCTCGGCGGAACTGCTTGCTTCGGAAGACGATTCAGCCGGGTCCGATTCCTTGCCCAACCACAACTTAGGCGATATGCGATGGAGGGGAAGCCAGTCGAAGGCATCGCCTCCGAGCCATTCACGGAGCCAATCCGGAACTCGAGGAGCCCATTCGCAGATTTGAAAATTGGTCTGGACCCAGTGGATGTAAGCGGTTTCTTGATTTCTTTGAACGACCCACCAGAACAACGGCAGCGACACCACAAAACTCGCGATCAGCAGCGAGCGAAGTGAAAATTGCCAAGTCGGTTTGCGCCAAAACAGCTTTTTGCAAGTCAGGATCACGCCCAGCAAAATGAGCCCCGCCACGAGCAAATCAAGGACTAGCATGCCACTGCGGAACGACACCACGTCGGCGCCAAGCGACCAGAGGTCGAGCGAATTGCCAGTGTTGTCATCGCGCACCATGGTTCGCTCGACAAACCACCATGGCCAACCGTGCGTAACCCGCTCGAATTGAGTAAATCGATCGCGCTCACCAGGTAGGTTCGCCAAAAGCAACAGCGCGCTGGCGAGCAGCAGGACCAGCCATGTGCCTATTCTCGGCCGCTGAGACCAAAGCCGTTTCCACGAGTAATTCGATGGGGCGATCATCGGCATTGCTGCCCACTCAGGTTCCGAATTCGACCCGGCGCGGCGCTCGGGTTTCGTCCGATCCATTATAGAGGGGCACGCCAAGAATCGCGAACCGTCCGCCTCTGAACCCCAATTTCTCGGCCCGCACCGATTACGAACTGGGGCCGGACGAAAAAGCGGCTGGTGCGAGGCGTCGGGTGCGATAAGCAGGGCCATCGGGATTGGCGAATCGTAGCGTGGGACAAGCACGGCGAATGCCGTGCGCGGGCCCATCATCGCCGGAGGTCGCGCGCAAGTTGATTTACCGCCGCGGCGGTTTACGCGACGATTCGGCGTGCATGCTTGCCGCCCGTGTTTGCCAGCGGCGTCGTTCGCTGGTGGGCCTGCATTCGCTGCGCGAATTGGTCCCACCCTACGGGCCGCTTGTCCCATTCCATACGGATTGGCGAAATCGTCGGCCGGGACAAGCAGGGCCATCGGGATTGGCGAATCATAGGGTAGGACAAGCACGGCGAAAGCCGTGCGCGGGCCCACCATCGCCGGAGGTCGCGTGCAAGTTGATTTACCGGCGTGGCGGTTTACGCGAGGATTTGGCGCAGATTCGGCGAAGAGTTGGCGCCCACGGTTGCCGCGCGTGTTTGCCAGCGGCGTCGTTCGCTGGTGGGCCTGCATTCGCTGCGCGAATTGGTCCCACCCTACAGGCCGCTGCTTGTCCCATTCCATACGGATTGGCGAAATTGTCGTTCGCTGGTGGGCCTGCATTCGCTGCGCGAATTGGTCCCACCCTATGGGCGCTGCTTGTCGCATTTCCAAAGGGCTCGGCGAAATCATCGTTCGCTGATGGGCCTGCATTCGCTGCGCGAATGGGTCCCACCCTACCGGGCCGCTATTTCCGCTTGGGACTGCCGGCCGGCGCGGCTTTTTCGGCAAGTTCTTGGAATTCTTCGGCTTGATGCGAATTGCCGACGGCTTTGTGCATGTTGGCCAGATTGCCGTACGGGACGCTGAGCGCGGAGTTCGACAACAAACCGGAATCGACCGCTTGGCTCATGGCTTGGGCCCCGACAATGGTAAGCCGAATTGCTTCGTCCTTTTTGTCGGCTTCCCAATTTGAAACGCCCATGCTGACGAAGATTTCACCATAGCGCCCCAAATCGCTCGGAACAAGGTCGTCGAGGGGCCGTTCGAGGAGCGGCGCGGCTTTCTCGTACCATCGCATCGCCGCGACATGGTCCTTGCGCTGGACCGCTTGAATCGCCCCCAGCCGATAATAAAGCTTGCCGAGCGAATATTCCTCGTCGCGGCTCACCTGGCGTTCGCGGCCTCCTTTTTCCAGATAGCCGATGGCTTGTTCGGCGTATTCGCCGAGCTTGGCGGTTTGCCCGCGGCCTTGGGCGATTTCGTGCGCTTGAAACAGCGCCAGCCCCATCTCCCATTGAACGCGTTGTTTGCGCCACGGGTCGTCCGTTTGTTTGAGCAGGTCTTGGCCCGTTTGGAGAGCCCGCTTGAGCAATTCGTCGCCGTTCATTTCGGCCGCATCGCCGGCGCAGGCGAGCAAGGCGCGATCGAAATAGCGGAGGCGCAATTCCACGTCGCCGGCCTCGCGATTCACGATGTCCTCGATCTGGCTTCCTCCTTTTTCGAGCCACTGCGGCACGATCTTCGCCTTTTGTTGCCACGTTCCCCAGGAGATATCTTGGCCGGCGCCCAGATACGAGTCGGCCAGAATCTGTTTCGCGGTGCGGCGCGTGATCACATTGGGATCTTTGATCAGCGATTCGCCGAGCTTGATTGCCGCGATGTGCGCCTGCAAGGCGCGTGCATAATCGGCCTTGGCGCCCGCCGCCGTGCAATTTCCTAACCGCAGTTGCACTTGGGCCTTGGCCGACGCCGAAAGTCCATCGATGGCCAGAATTTGCTTGAGGTCGAGCAGAGCCCGCTCGCGCTCTCCTTTGGTTTCGAGAATCCGGGCGCGCGTCAGACGAAAGTCGAGGCTTTCGCTATCGACCGCCAAAGCATCTTCAATCGAGCGTAAAGCGTCGTTATAGCGCCCCACGCTGAGCAGCAATTCGGCCTTCAGCCACAAGGCGTGGTCCAATTTCGGGTCGATCGACAGCGCTTCGTTCAGGTCGTTCAACGCGCTTTTGGGCTGCAGATACAAATCGTTTTCGGCACGCAGCACAAACGGCACCGAATCGATCGTTTCCAATAAAATCTGCGCAACTTGGTTCGGCTGCTTGTCGCGCGCATAGGTCAGCGTCACGCCGCGTTCCGGATAAGACAGCCCAATCGGAGTGCCGGAGTCATCCACGACCGCGACCGGCCGCACGGCGCCGAGTTTGAGTTGCTTGGCGACGGCTTCGGCAGGGTAATAGCGTTCGAAGTGCACGACAATGCTCTGCACGCGGCGATCGGCGACCAAAACCTCGACCCGCTTGAAATTCTTCTGGTCATACACTCGCAGTTCGCCGGCCCCTTTGGCGCGCGTGGCCCGCGGGTCTCCCCAGCTATAGAGGTCGTCGACGGTCGAAACACCCGGCTGAATGCCGTTGAATTGGACCGTTTCCGTATGCAGTGGGGCGACAATCGCTTCCGGCGGAGCATCGTCGATCGACGGCGCCAAGCTGATGGGGCGGCCACCGTTGGCAGCGCTCGTCGGCGGAGGCGCGTCGCCGCGGAGATGCGCAGGGTTCTCGACCATCGCGGCCGGATCGGCGATGCGCGCCGGCCGTGCATCGGCATCGGCCGAATTGTTGGCGGCCGGAGCCGGCGCGGAAGCGAGCACGCACAGCAACAACCAGCTTGCGCTGCCGCCGGCAAGTTGCGAAACGATCCTCGGACGCATAGCAATACCGCGCATCGCGTGCTCCTCATTGAACACGGGCCTATCGACCAGCTCGAATGAATCCGTTCATCCGACCGTCCGTTTTCGCGCGACCCTCCGTGGTCCTCCAGCGAGAAACGGCCGCGGAGTATAGCGAATCGCGGAATCGGGTCCAGAGGAGTTTGCTTTGGACAAAACGGGCGATGCTAGCGAACTGGGTCGAGCCGAGAACCGGACAGATCCGGCGCAGCGAAGCCTATTTTCCGCGGGCATCCGCCTTCGCCCCTTTGACGACCACCAGCTTCGGCTTGATCTTGCCTGCCGCAAAGGCCTTTGCCGAATCGCCATCGATGACGAGCAGATCGGTTTTTTCGATCCCTTCGGTCACTTCGCGGAGCCCGTCATGCAGAGCGCCGAGTTTGACGGGAGTGGCCTTGATCGCGTCCTCTTTCACTTTGAAAACGAGTGGCTCGCCGGCCACCTGCTCGACGAGGCAGCTAGGCGGAATCAGCAGCGCCCCATTAGTCGTTCCGGTCGTGAGGCGAATCCGCGTGAACATGCCGGGCAAGAGGTCTTGCTGCTCGTTGGCGAGCGTCGCGCGCCAGACAACGGTTCCTTTGTCGGGATCAATCCGGTTGCCGATTTCTGAAACGGCGCCCGTCCGCGGCTTTTCGGTCGGGCTGTCATCGGCGAAGCGGATTTCAATCGGCGCGCCGAGCATCGTGTTCCCTGACTTCAGCGCCGCGCGGCGCAACTGCAGATAGGTCCGTTCATCGACCTCGAAGCTAATCGACAAGGGGTGCAATTTCTCGACGCGGGCAAGTTCCGTTTCGTCCGCCTTCACGATATTTCCCACCGACAAGGCCGGTCGACTGATTGTGCCATCGACCGGAGAGACTACTTTGGTGAACTCGAGATTCACACGCGCCACGGTGAGCGAGGCCCGCGCAACCTGCAACTCGCCCTTGGCTTCGTCCAGCGCGCCGGTGGCTTTGTCGAGGTCCTCATGAGAGACCGCGGCGTTGGCGGCCAGAGCTTTCAACCGCTCCCGTTCGCGTTCGAGTCTCGCGATGTGGGCTTCCGCCGCGACGAGCTGAGCTTGGCTCTTTTCCGCTTCCGCTTGTTGCAGCCGCGCGTCGAGATCGAAGAGGACTTGACCTGTTTTGACCTGATCACCGGCTTGAAAGTTGATCCGCGTGATCGCGCTGCTCACGCGCGGCCGCAGGACTACGCTCGCGGCAGGCTCGGTCGTGCCCAGCAGATCGACGTAGTTGGTCACGTCGCGCACGAGGGGATGACAAACCTCGACGACCGGCGGAGCGGTTTTATCGGTCGGCGCGTCGGCCTTGCCTTGCGCCCGGCATTCGCCTAGGCCTGCGCATCCGAGGACAGCCGCCAACACGAACGGCCAAACGAGCGTTTTCATAGCGTTCTCGCCAAGGGTTGTGGGACCAAGCAAGCGCAAGGAAACCGCCTCGCGCGCTGTGTGAATCTAACTTGTCGCTGGCTGCTGTTCCAGCTCGCGCAGAAATTTCAAGGCTTGTTCAAAATGGGTTTGGAGGACCATGAAACGGCGTTTATCTCCGCCGCGGTCAGGATGCAATTTCTTCACCTCCTGGCGATAGGCGCGCAGCAACATTTCCTCCGTGCATGGCAACCGGAGCGAAAAAACTTGCAGTTGCCGCGGCGTCTCTTGCCGCGCCCATTGCGGAATGTGCGGGGCATAATCGCGGACGTGGATCAACATCCGGCCGAGTGTTTTCAGCCACGCTCGAAAGTCGAGAAACATGAAGACATAGCCGGTCAGGGGCAAGGCAATCGCCACCAACGCAAAAGCCGCGGTCGCGGCAAGGTCAAGACGATCGGGCCACGCGAAAAGCAGAGGGAAAAGGTGCATGGCTTTAATCTAATGCGGTTTTGCGCCCTTGGCCAGCATCCTTTTTCGCTTGCTCCGCCACCGGTCTCCCTTTATCTTGGAGAGGAGACCGCCCGCTCGGCGCATCCCCTGCAAGCATCCCTTGGTCGATGCTGGCCAGCGCCCCCGTGGCGCGCCGCATGGACCCGCCTGTTTCTCGCTCCCCTTCCGCCGATGTCCCAGCCCGACCCAGGAATTCTCCGTGAAATCGATCGCCTCACGCGGCGGGCGCTGTTGCAGCGCGCCGGCGGGGGCTGCGCGATGTTGGCCCTGGGCAGCATGCTCGGGCCGGCGAAATCGTTGCTGGCGGCCGCACCCAAAATCGGCCTGAACCCGCTGGCCCCCAAGCCGCCGATGTTTCCGGCCAAGGCCAAGAGCGTCATTTGGATCTTCATGAATGGCGGCCCGAGCCAGGTGGATACTTGGAACTATCGGCCCGAGCTGGCCAAGCACGACGGCCAGCCGCTTGAGGGCTTCGACACCAAAACCGGTTTTTTTCCTGACCAAGTCGGCGCGCTGATGAAGTCGCCGTTTGAGTGGAAGCAGCACGGCGAGAGTGGCACTTGGGGCTCCGATCTGTTTCCGCACCTGTCGGAGCACGTCGATCGGATGGCATTCATCCATTCTTGTTTCACCAACTCCAACAACCACAGCCCCGCCCTGTTCATGATGAATACGGGCGTAACGCGGATGGGAAATCCGTGCGTCGGCTCATGGGTGACGTATGGGCTGGGTTCGGAGAGCGAGAGCCTGCCGGCCTTTATTGTGATGTCCGACCCGCTCAATCGCGGGTTGCCGAAGGGAAATGCGTTGAATTGGGGGGCCGGCTTTCTGCCTAGCGTCTATCAAGGGACTTGGCTCAAGCCGCAAGGCGAGCCGATCGACAATCTCGACCGCCCTCAAAACCTGAGCGACAGCCGCCAGCGGGCGCAGCTCGATTTGCTCGCCCGGCTGAACAAGGCGCAGGCGGCCCGCTCGACCGCGGAAAGCGAACTTGACGCGCGCATCGAAAGCTTCGAACTGGCGTACCGCATGCAAACGGCTGCTCCCGAAGCGCTGGAATTGAAAGGCGAGCCCGAACATGTCCATCAGCTCTATGGCACCGACCAAAAGCACTGCGCCCATTTCGCCAAGCAATGTTTGTTGGCGCGCCGCTTTGTCGAGCGCGGAGTCCGCTTCGTCCAGATTTATTCCGGCGGGATGGACAATCAGCAAAGCTGGGACTGCCACCTCGATCTGATCGGCAATCATCGCGGTTTTGCTCGCGAACTCGACCAGCCCGTCGCCGGACTTTTGAGCGATTTGCATCAGCGCGGCTTGCTGGATTCGACGTTGGTCATCTGCGCCGGTGAATTTGGCCGGCTGCCGATTGCGCAAAAGGGAGACAAGCCCGGCCGCGACCATAACCCGCATGCCTTCACGGCATGGCTATCCGGCGGAGGGGTTAAGGGGGGCGTGCATTATGGCGAAACGGACGAGTTGGGCTTCAAAGCGGCCGTCGATCGCGTCGGCGTCTCCGATTTCCATGCCACGATTCTCGCCGCGCTGGGCCTCGATCACGAAAAACTGATCTACCCGTTTCAAGGACTCAATCAACGACTGACCGGGGTGGAACACCACCGCGTCGTGAAAGAGATCTTCGCTTAAGGACTCGCTTGCCGCGGGGGTCAGAGGGGAATCCGCGCGATTCCCGCCCATGGGAAAGGTCGCCGACGGCGGCGCACCGCGTCAGGGCGCGGGGACCGTGATGACCAAGGTCGCGTAGGTGCGAATTTCTTCGTACTTCTCGCCCCCCGCTTCGCCTTCAGCCGGTTCGGTTGTCTTAAACCACGCCGCATATTGGCCCGGTGCGGTAAAGGCCGCGGTCATGCCTTCGGCATCGGCGACGACTTTTTGCGACTTGCCGTCCGGAAGCAGCACCGTGACATCGACTTTGCCCGCCGGCTTTCCTTTGATTAAAGCTTGAAATTTCAGCGCGCCGGGCGTCCCGACCGCAATCAGTTCCACCGGCGTCTCTCCGCCGAGCGTGGTCTTTGCCGCTAAGGGATTGCCGACGATTGATTTGGGATAGTATCGAATCAGAAAGGGTTTGATCTTGTCACGCTGCATGACCCCCGCTTCGCACGAGCCGTGCAGCAGCGCCGTCTTGACCTCGGGATATTGCGACTCCAGCGCGTGATCCTGTTTGTGCAGTGCCAACGGCGTTTCGTGGCCGGCCGCGTCGCGCGCAAAAAACCGGGCCTGTTCCAAGATGGCGATATCGACATCTTCGTCCGGCTTTAGGTTCTCGCTCAGCACGATCTGAACCTTGCCTTGGCTCGGCACGAGATAGGCGAAGTGAGCCAGCGCGGAGCCCGCGGAAAGGGCCAAGACGGCGGCGGCGATGATCAAGCGTCGCATGAAAATCCTCTCGCAATTTAAGAATGGGGCTGTCGCATGCCCGAAATCGAACGGCCGAAATCGAACGGCCCGTTTTCGCCCGCGCGGCAGACTCCGGCGCTCCGACCTTAACCCGCTGGCGATAAAAAAAGGCCCCGCCATCATCCGCGGATGACGGCGGGGCGGGGCTCCGTCCATGCTTACGAACCGCTCGACTCCGTTCTCCATCACCGGTTTCAACCCGGCACGCGCCAGCCGCGAAATAAATCTGCAACCGGCGGCGAAGCGGCGAATTGATTAGGTGCTCGGGCCACCTTTGTTGAACTGATCGATCTGCTTGTCGATTTGTTTCAAGCGATGGTCAACGACCGTCTTCAACTGGGCCGCGGTTCCATCTTGATAGATCGCGAAGATCGCAATATAGCGGCAGTAAGTCGCCGTTGTCGAGTCATCATCGGCTTGCACCGGGGTCGAGAGCATGGTGCTGCCGTTCATTCCGTTGCGCGCTCCGATGCCCATCGCGATCAGCTTCACGCCCACCGGCGGAACGCCGTTGGTGCTTGGAAAGGCATTGGCAAAAATCGCCGGCACATACGGGTTGGTGCTGCTCGTCGTTAGTTCCGCGACGACCAAATTGCCGGCCGCGGCGCCATTCACCAAATCGACCTGATCGGAGGCGGTATCGCTGCCATTGGTCGCGTCGGTCGCGGTCGAATCATTGTAGTAACCGGTCGCCAAGCCCCCTTCCAAAAACGAACGATACCAATCCGACGCGCCCGGCGCGCCAGGACCCGTGATCGTCGTCCCTGTAAACGGCGAGGTCCCGTCGAACGACCACATCTGCGTATAGGCCGTCCCTGCCGAGTCAACCAACAAATCCATCGCCGGATACTTGCCGCTCGAAGTCTTGTAGGTTTGCAGGAGCGAAGTCAGATCAGCCAGATTCGTGGCGGCCGAGGCATGGTCGGCTTGCGCCTTGAGGAAATCGAGCCGCGGAACGACGATCGCGGTCAAGGCGGCCAAAA
>DASRSE010000202.1:0-16336 GCA_035656655.1 Pirellulales bacterium | reverse complement strand
GACCCGTGAACGACGAGGCCGTGTACTGCACTCCCTGATCGGTATTGAAGATCTCCGGCCGTCCGCGCCGCAAGGCGTCTTCCAACGCCTCGACGCACGTGACAACCACCATTCTTTTTCGTAGGGACGCCTGCATTCTTTCATGCCTCTGGACGAGGCAAAACTGAAGGAGCGAGGCCCTCGAGTCGGGCGCGAATCGAGGCTAGCCCATAGCTCGGCTCCTGGCAAGAAAAATGCTCGCACACGTAGAGCGCCGGCTGCGATGAGGCCTGCTTGCCCGCAAACAGGGCGATCAGATGGGGCGACGGTTCGGGCCGATTGGTTTGGTCCGAGCGGGCGGCGACGATTTTATTAGGCAGGTAGCGCTGGTGAAGATCGGCCAGCGCCTGCTGCATTTCCGCTGCCAAAAATTCGCCCCAGAAAACCAGCTCCGGCGTCGGGCCGATGAGCATGTCAAGCGCCAACAGCAACTGCCCGCCGGCGCTGGGCGAGGCCTTCATCAACGGGGCCGCGACCGCCAGCGTTTGCCGGGCCGCCTCGAGATAGTCGCCGCGGCCGGTCAGCTTTCCGAGCCGGAGCAGGCCGGTCGCCGCCAGGGCATTGCCGCTGGGGACGGAGCTATCTTGCCAATCTTTTTGCCGCGCGATTAAGCGTTCATGATCGTTCGCGGTGAAGTAAAAGCCGCCGGATTTGTCGTCCTTGAAATGCGCGAGCAGAGCGTCGGCAAGCTGAACGGCCGCGTCGACGTGGCGCGGCTCGAAGGTCGCTTCGTAGACCGAAACCAAGGCATTGACCAGGCCGGCATAGTCGTCCAGAAACGCGTCCTGCTTGGCGCGGCCGCCGCGCCACGTGTGCAGAAGCCGTCCGTCGGGGCGGCGCAGATTTTGGAGGATGAAATCGGCGGCCCGGGCCGCGGCGGTCGCATAGCGCGGCTCGCCGAGCGGGCCGGCGGCTTGGGACAAGGCATCGATCATGAGACTGTTCCAATTGACCAGCACCTTGTCGTCGCGCCCCGGCCGCACCCTTTGGTTCCGCACCCGCCGCAGTTGGTCGCGGGCCGCGCTCATTTGGTCACGCAGCGCGGCTAGCGGAAGCCGTTTGAGCTGGGCGACTTGCTCGAGCGTTTTCGGCAGGTTCAAAATGTTTTGGCCTTCAAAGTTGCCTGCCGGCGAGACATCGTAAACATACTCGAACAACTCGGCCGTATTGGCCTCGAGCGCCGCCTGAATCTCCGCCGGCGTCCAGACGTAGAATTTGCCTTCGTGCCCTTCGCTGTCGGCGTCTTCGGTGCTGTAAAATCCGCCGGCCGGATCGGTCAAGTCGCGGAGAACATAGTCGCACGTCTCGCGCGCGATCCGCGCATATTCAGGGTTGCGCGTCGCTTGAAAGGCCTCGACATAAGCGCTCGTCAAGAGGGCGTTGTCATAGAGCATTTTTTCGAAATGGGGCACCAGCCAGCGGTCATCGACCGAATAGCGGTGAAAACCGCCGCCCAGTTGGTCGTAAATCCCGCCGGCCGCCATCTTGTCGAGGGTTTGTGTCGCCATCTGCAGCACGCCGTCGCGCGGCGCGCGGCGCCAGATCCGCAGCAAGAGCCGCAAATCCATCGGGTGCGGAAATTTGGGCGCGCCGCCAAAACCGCCATGCCGAAAATCGAACGCGCGCTCTAAAACGACTCCGGCATGCACGAGCAAATCGCGATCGAGCGAGGTGCCGTCGCCGCCCGCTTCCGCGTTGCGGGCCGGGCGGCCTGGCCCCGCGTCTCTCGGCGCAGATGCGTCCGTCCCGGAGTCGGCCGGTTGAAGGTGCGCGGTCAATTCTTGGGCCTGGGCCAACGCTTGCGGCCGGCGGTTTTGCCATGCGTCTTGAACCGCGGCCAGAATCTGATCAAAGCCGGGCATCCCCATCCGCGCCGTCGGCGGCCAATAGGTTCCGCCATAAAAGGGCTGCAAGTCAGGGGTCAAAAAGACCGACATCGGCCAACCGCCGCGCCCGGTCATCATTTGCACGGCTTGCATGTAAATTTGGTCGAGATCGGGCCGCTCCTCGCGGTCGACTTTGATGCAGATGTAATGCTCGTTCATCAGCGCGGCAATCCGCGGGTCTTCAAAACTCTCGTGCTCCATCACATGACACCAGTGACAGGCGGAATAGCCGATCGAGAGAAAGATTGGCTTCTGTTCAGCCTTGGCGCGGGCGAGCGCCTCGGGGCCCCACGGCTGCCAATCGACCGGGTTATGGGCATGCTGCAACAGATAAGGGCTCGATTCGTCGGCGAGGCGATTGGGCATGGCTCGAACTTAATCTTTTTGAATGGTAAACCGGCGGATTCAGAAGCGGAACTTCAGTTGCGACTATTGTAGGACGCCGCGATTGGCTTGGGAAACTCGCGGGCCGCCGCGCAATCCAAACCGGGTTGCAAGCCGGCCGAGAATTGTTCTAATCGAAAGCAGCCGGCAGGTCTGAGATTGGCCGGCCCGCTAGCAGCATGTTGACGACGCCGACGGTCCGCGAGCCGATTTTCAACCCTGATTCACCTTTTATGCCACTTCCTTTGGAAATCGATTGCCAGTCGGTCAAGGCGCAGCTTGACGCGGGGGGCGATTTTTTCTTGCTCGATTGCCGCGAGCCGGACGAGTATCAGGCTGCCAAAATCGAAGGGGCGACGCTCGTCCCGATGAGCGAATTGCCCGCCCGGCTCCGAGAACTCGACTTTCACAAGCAAGGACAGGTCGTGGTCCATTGCCACCACGGCGGGCGCAGCCTGCGGGTGGCGCGGTGGCTCCGCGAGCAGGGTTTTCCGGACGCGCAAAGCATGGCTGGCGGGATCGACCAATGGTCGCTCGAAATTGATTCTAGCGTTCCGCGCTATTAGCGAACCCGATCGCGGCCGAGCGTCGCTCGCGCGGCCCCGCGGCCACCAGGACAGATGGCCGGGGCCACGCTCGATGGCTTCGGAATCGATTTCTTTGGCGGAGGGCCGCGCGGCGGCGGACCGTCGCCACGCCGGGAATCCGCCGCGCTCGACTCGCATTTTCGCGCGGGAGATGCTTTACTTTTTGGCGCTCGCGGCCTATAAGAAGAATACCTTGAACGTGACGACGGATCGTCGCCGAAGCGCCCAACCGCCTTCGGCCGGCAAGGGGTTCGCCGCGACGTTTGAGGGAAGATGATTTGCACAGCAGTGCTCGCTGGCAGCAGCGTTCGCTGGCGGTAGTGCTCGCTGGCGGCAGCGTTCGCTGGCGGCAGTAGGCCGAATTGTGCAATCAAGGTGCGGCCAACAACCGCCAACGCGGTCGTGGCGGAACTGGCAGACGCGCAGGTCTCAGAAGCCTGTGGAGAAATCCGTGGAGGTTCGATTCCTCTCGACCGCATGCCCGCCCACCCGGGTCTTGGAAGTCCCTCAAGACCCGTAACTCTTTCGAGTGCAGCATTGCCATCCGGCTCGCTCGCCCCGCAGCGGCGAGCCGGATGCGTCTGCGCCGCGGCCGGGTTGTGGCTTTTCTTCTCACTGGTACTTTTTGCTGGAGTTTCGTGCGCCGAAGGTTAAAATGGCAGCTTGGCCGCCAAATTACCCTTTTGAAGGACGCTCCGTGATGAACTGGATTTCTGGTCGTATCGCCGCTTGCCGCACTGCGCTGGCCCGGGCCGCTCGCCTCGGTGCGCTCTTGACCCTCTCGCTGCTGGTCACGGCTTCCACGGCGCGGGCTGCCGATCATTACGAGGTCGATCCGGTGCACTCGTCGGTGACGTTTCGGATTGGACACGCGCACATCAGCCTGATCCATGGCCGGTTCAACGACTATTCCGGCAAGTTCGTCCTCGACAAAGACGACCCGAGCAAATCGACCTTCTCGATGACCATCAAGATTGACACCGTCGACACCAACAACAAAGCCCGCGACACGCACCTGCAAGCGGCCGACTTTTTCGACGTGAAGCAGTTTCCGACGATGACCTTTGAAAGCACCAGCGTGAAGGCAGTCCCCAGGGGATATGTAGTCAGCGGTGACCTGACGATGCACGGCGTCAAACAGCCGCTCACGTTCACGCTGCACGGGGGGGACAAAGTCGTCGAGTTCCCCAAAGGGACGAATCGGGTTGGCTTTGAAACGGAGTTCAGCTTGAAGCGCAGCGATTTTGGCATGAAGACGGGCCTCGGCGATATCGGCGACCAGGTCTTCATTTCGATTGGCGTCGAAGCCGCGGCGCCGCAGAAGAAATAACTCCCGCGTTCGGTTCGATCGGCCGGCGCGGTCGTTTGAATAAGTTGCCGCGCGGCGGCGTTGCCGCTCGGCCGTGAGCCAAGCGGGCGGTCCAGCGTTTGAATCGCATTGTTTTATTCTTGCCGTCCTACCGCGTTCCAATCCCACCCCCCTTCCCTCTGCCGTTTTTTGAGCTTGGCGACGATCCTCGCGGACGCGCTGCGCGGCCTCGGACTCGAGCCATGCGGAAAACGGAGAGCGGCCGAGAAAGCCATGTCGATTAGCTCGAAGGGCGATTCGAGTCGTGTTGCTCGAGTCGTCGTAGTCTGCGCGCGTTCGCTGGGTCGCGGTGGGTTCGCTCGGGCGGCAGGGGCATTGCTGCTGTTCGCATTTTTGCTGGCCGTACCGCGATTCGCACCGGCCCAACAAGAGCAAGAATATGAGCAGCCGCCGATTCACTATGCGAAGCCGCCGTTCGACGACGCCGCCTCGCATCTGAAAGAACAGCTCGAAAAACATGCGCTCAAGCTGCCGTATGATGATAAATTCGGCTATTTGCCGGCGCTGTTAAAGCAATTTCACATTTCGGCGACCTCGCAGGCATTGGTCTTCTCGAAGACCAGTTTTCAGCGCAGCAAGATTAGTCCTCAATCGCCGCGCGCCCTTTATTTCAACGACGACACGTATCTCGGCTATTGTTTGCGCGGAGATGTGATCGAGGTTTCGGCGATCGACTCGCAGCAAGGGGCCTTGTTCTTTACGATGTCGCAACATCCGGAGGATGCGTGCGAATTGGTGCGCCAGACCGATTCGTGTTTGCAATGCCACGCGACCTCGACGACCAACGACGTGCCCGGTTTGCTCATCCGTTCGATCTTTCCTGACGCGACCGGCATGCCGGCCCTGTCGCATGGCACGTATCACACGACCGACCGCAGCCCCTTCTCAGAGCGGTGGGGCGGCTGGTATGTGACTGGCACGCATGGCAAACTGCGCCACATGGGCAATGTGGTTTTGAAAAGCGCGAGCGACACGGCCCAGCTCGACTTGGATGCCGGCGCGAACATTACCGATTTGAGCAAACTCTTTGACGTGTCGCCTTATCTCACGCCGCATAGCGACCTGGTCGCGCTGCTGGTGCTCGAGCACCAAGTGACGGCGCACAACCGGTTGACCCAAGCCAATTATCAAGGGCGGCTGGCGCTGCGCGACGAGGCCGCGCTGAAAAAACTCGACGGCGATCATGCCGCGCCGCGCAGCCCGAGCATCCAGCGGCGGTTCGATTCGGCGGCGGACGATTTGCTGCGCTGTTTTCTGTTTGTCGGCGAACCCAAGTTGACCGATCCGGTCCAAGGGACCGCGCGGTTTGCGGAATATTTTTCGGCGCTGGGCCCGAAGGACAGCCTCGGCCGTTCGTTGCGCGAGTTCGATCTGCAAACGCGGCTCTTCAAATACCCGTGCAGCTACCTCATTTACTCCGCCTCGTTCGATCGTTTGCCTGCCCCGGTCCTCGAGGCTTTCTACAAAAAACTGGGCGAAGTTCTGGCGGGGCACGATGAACGGAGGAATTATCAGCATTTGTCCTATGCGGACCGGCGCGCGATTTATGAGATTCTGAGCGATACGAAGAAGAATCTGCCGGCCGATTGGCGCGATTTGAAGATTCAATAGGTCCTGCGGGCCGGCGAATGAGTTACGCCCATGCGGCGTCCGCCGCTCTGTCGAATCCGCCCGCGCGCATTCTGCGTGGGCCATCTTCCTTGCTCAGCTTGCCAAAATTCTCGGCGGCGGAGCGCGCAAAAGTCTTCCGCGGCGACCTTTCGGACCCGCGGCCGCCGGTTTATTATGATGGGTTCTAGCGACCCCTTGAAAAACCAGCTCAAAAAGGACGGCGGCGTTGTTAAGAACTCACACCTGTGGCGAACTCAGGGCCGGCCACGTTGGTCAGACGGTTACGATTTGCGGTTGGGCCGATAGCTACCGCGATCATGGCCTCGGCGTCTTCATCGACCTCCGCGATCGCTATGGCAAAGTCCAAGTGTTTGTCAGCGAGCAGATGAGCCAGAGCGTTCTCGAACTGGCCAAGAGCGTTCGCACCGAATTTGTCCTCTGCGTCACCGGCCAGGTCGAGCGCCGCCCGGAGGGGATGGCCAATCCCAAACTGGAGACCGGCGAAATCGAAGTCCGCGTCGAAAAGCTCACCGTGCTGAACAAAAGCGCGACGCCCCCGCTGCAACCCGGCGGCAAGGAATTGCCGAACGAAGACTTGCGGTTGAAATACCGCTATCTCGATCTGCGCCGCGCTGAAATGCAGAAGACGCTGATCCAGCGCCACAAAATCATTCAAGGCATGCGGAGCTATTTTGATGAGCACGGTTTCATCGATGTGGAAACGCCGATGCTCGGGCGAAGCACTCCGGAAGGGGCGCGAGATTATTTGGTTCCGAGCCGAGTCCACCATGGCAAGTTTTACGCCCTGCCGCAGTCGCCGCAGCTTTACAAGCAGATTTTGATGGTGGCCGGTTTCGACCGCTACGTCCAGGTCGCACGCTGCTTTCGCGACGAAGATCTGCGCGCCGACCGGCAGCCGGAATTCACTCAGCTGGACGTCGAAATGTCGTTCGTGAATGCCGACGACGTGATCGAGCTGATTGACGGGCTCGTGCAGCGGCTGGCGAAACAGGTGCTGGGCTTGGACGTGAAGCTCCCGCTGCCGCGTATGACGTATGACGAAGCCATGGAGCGGTTCGGGCACGACGCCCCCGACCTCCGCTATGGCATGGAGTTGACCGATATCACCGATCTGGCCGCGCAATGCGACTTCCGCGTCTTCAAAAGCGTGGCCGAAGGGGGCGGGCGGGTGCGCGGAATCAACGCGCCCGGCGGCGCTGCGAAATACTCGCGCAAGGACATTGACGAGTTGACCGCCGCCGTCTGCCAAGATTCCGGCGCCAAGGGGCTGGCTTGGTTCAAAGTCGAAGAGAGCGGAAAACTCGCCTCGACAATCGCCAAAAACTTCGCGCCCGAGCTGCTCGCGCAAATTGGCGCGCGATTTCAAGCCCAGCCGGGCGACTTGCTCCTGTTCATCGCCGATTCGTTCGAAGTTTCCTGTAAAGCGCTGCACGGCCTGCGTAAAAAGCTCGGCCGCGAGTTGAACCTCTATGATCCGGCCGCGATGAACTTCAGTTGGATCGTCGAGTTTCCAATGTTTGCGTTCGACCCCGAGGAAAAACGCTGGGCCGCAATGCACCATCCATTCACGGCGCCGCGGCCGCAAGATCTGGAATTGCTCCAGACTGATCCGGGCCAATGCCGAGCGCAAGCCTACGACTTGGTGATCAACGGCTCGGAGGCAGGGGGCGGCACGATCCGCATTCACGATCAAACGCTACAGTCGCAAGTTTTCAGTCTGCTGGGCATCGACGCCGACACGGCCCGCGAGCGGTTTGGCTTCTTGCTCGACGCCCTCCAATTCGGCGCGCCGCCGCATGGCGGAATCGCGCTCGGGATCGATCGCTGGGTAATGCTATTTGGCGGGCTCGACAACATTCGCGACTGCATCGCGTTTCCAAAGACGCAAAAGGCCGCCGACCTGATGACCGAGGCCCCCGGCAGTGTTGATCCGAAGCAACTCCGCGAGCTCGGGGTCAAACTCAACGTGTGAAGGAGTACCCTCCGCCGGCCCTCTTTTTCAGGCGAAAAACCATCCTCTCGGCTCGCGACCCGCGCGGCCCTGTTCTCCCTCCGTCAGAAGGACTTGACCCATGATGCGAGCTCGCCCTGCTTGGTTTAGCTTGGCGTTATGCGCCGCGACCGCCTGCGGCTGCTCGCAGCAGCCGGCGCCCCAACCGGCGCTACCGCAAGCGGTGCAGCAACCCCCGGTCGAGCATCCGCCGGTCGAGACCGTAGCCAAAAAGCCGGTCACCGAAGCGCCCAAGTCGGCCGACGCCAAGGCCAAGACGGAGCGGCGGTTTCGCCCGAAGCAAGACGCGCTCGCGGAAATCCACGCGGTCGAAATCGAAGAGCCGGCCATCGACGCCATGCCGCGCGTGCTGATGAGCGTGGGCCAAGCGGCCACTTGCCGCGTGAAAGTAGGCGATGCGCTGCCGCCCTTTGAACTCCACGACCTGAGCGGCCAAACACACACGCTCGCCGATTTGCAGGGCTCCAAATTGACGCTGGTCCTGCTCTGGTCGGAAAAGCTGTTGTTCGCCCACGAAGCGCTCGAAGATATGGCGACGCTCGTGTTTAAGCCGTATCACGAGCAAGGCTTGCAGATCATCGCGATCGACGTGGGAGACGCGCCGGAAACAATCGGCGCCGCCGCCAAGCGCGCGAGCGAACTGTTTCCGGTGCTGCTTGACCCGCAAAAAGAATACTTCGACCAAGTCGCCACGGCCAAACTGCCGCGGCTCTATTTGCTCGACGCCGGCGGAAAGATTCTCTGGTTTGACATCGAATATGGCCGAACGACGCGCCGCGAACTGCAACAAGCGATCCGTTTCAAGCTACAATTAAATCATAAAAAGCCGGTCTCGGCGGCGCGCTCGCCAGAATTGTAGAACCGCGAGAACGACCAATTTACCGGTTCGAAAGCAGCGCGGCTCGATGGCTCGCAGCGAGTGACTTTGCATGAATGCTCCTCCGGAATTTCGCATCGCCTTAGCCCAGATCGCGCCGAAATTGGGCGATCTGGCAAGCAATCTCGAACTGCATCGGCGGCAAATCGCGGCCGCTCGCGCTCAGCAGGCCGACCTGATCGTCTTTCCCGAATTGTCGCTGACTGGCTATTTTCTTCGCGACATGGTGCCGGATGTCTCGCTGGCGGCGGATGCCGACGAGCTCCGTGGCCTGATTGACGCGGCCGAGGACGCGGCCTTGGTCGCCGGCTTTGTCGAAGAGTCATCCGATCGCCGTTTTTTCAACTCGGCCTTGTTCGCCGAACGCGGACAGCTTCTGCACATCCATCGCAAGGTTTATTTGCCGACCTATGGGCTGTTCGAAGAGCAGCGCTATTTCGCGGCGGGCGAACGGATTCGCGCGTTCGACTCGGCCCGCTTTGGCCGCGTCGGCTTGCTCGTGTGCGAAGACCTGTGGCATCTCTCGGCGGCCGCGATCCTGCAAGCCGAAGGAATCGATCTGCTGATCTGCATCGCCAATTCACCGGCGCGCGGGGTCGATGGCGAAAAAATTCGCACCGCCGAAGTTTACGATCGAATGGCGAAAATGTACGCGCAGCTCATCGGTGCGATCGTCGTCGTCGTGAATCGGGTCGGCTTCGAAGATGGCCTGTGCTTTTGGGGCGGCAGCCAGGCGGTCGGGCCGGAGGGAAACACCCTCGCGCAAGCGCCGCCGTTCGACGAGGCGCTGACGATCGCGAGCTTTGATCCGGCCGAGCTGCGCCGCCAGCGGCTGATCACGCCCCTGACGCGCGACGAGAAACTGCTGCTCACGATCGAAGAATTGGAACGGATTAAATGCGAGCGGTATGCGGAATAGGGGAAGGAGGGCGAAACGCGAAATGCAAAACGCGAAAGGCGAAATGGATAAGGGAGAGCGGGCGAGTCGTTTTTCGTTTTTTGGGTGATTGGGCGAGCTTTCTCTGTTGGGTTTGAAGGCAATGTTTTCTGTGTTTTTTGCGCGTTGAGTCATTATGCCGACCGATCCTCAAGCTCTGGCCGCCGCCGCCCTGGCGATCAATCCCGAATTGGTGGCCGCCATTTTGCTCCGGTTCATCCGCAGCGAAATCCATCGCACCGGTTTCCGCAAGGCGGTTTTTGGCCTGTCGGGCGGGATCGACTCTTCCGTCGTCGCCTTTCTGGCTGCGCAGGCCCTGGGGCCGGAAAATGTGCTGGCGGTGACGATGCCGTACAAAACGTCGAGCGAGGCCACGCGCCGCGACAGTCAAGCCGTCATCGAATCGCTCGGCCTTCAAACCCGTGAAGCGCCGATCACCGCGCAGGTCGATGCCTATTTCGAGCAATGCCCGGACGCCTCTCAATTGCGCCGCGCGAACAAGTGCGCCCGCGAGCGGATGACCGTTCTCTACGATCAGAGCGTCGCCTTCCAAGGGCTCGTGCTGGGGACCAGCAACAAGACCGAGTTGCTGCTCGGCTATGGCACGCAATTCGGCGACATGGCCTCGGCGCTCAACCCGATCGGCGACCTGTACAAAACGCAGTTGCGGGTACTGGCGCGGCAGTTGGGCGTGCCGGCGGCCATCCTCTCGAAAGAGCCCACGGGCGATCTCTGGGTCGGCCAAACCGATGAGAGCGAATTGGGTTTTTCGTACGAGCAAGTCGATCGGTTGCTGGTGCTGATGGTCGATCGCCGCTGGCGCGCCAATGAACTGCTCGCCGCCGGCTTCGACCCGACGTTCGTGGAAAAAGTCGTCGCGATCGTCCGCCGCAATCATTACAAGCGGCGGTTGCCGGTCATCGCCAAGCTGTCACAGCGGACCATGGACCGCGACTTTCGCTACGCGCGCGACTGGGGAACCTGATCCACCGATTTGGCCCATTCGTGGTGGGAGGCCTGATCGAGCGGCGAATCGCAGCCGGTTCAAGTTACCCCGCTACTTCGGCAGCAGCGCCGCCAGATCGGGATGCGGCCGCGCGATGACGTCAGCCAGAATCAGTTTTCCCCCCAGCCGTTCCACGGTCGCTTTGCCGGTCGAAATCGCCGATTGCACCGCCGCGACATCGCCGCGAATCATAACCGTGACATAGGCCGCTCCGATCTTCTCTTTGCCGACCAGCGAGACGGCCGCGCTTTTGAGCATTTCGTCGGTCGCATGGAGCGACGCCACCAAGCCTTGCGTTTCCAACAGTCCAATTGCGTCGGAGTTTGCCATCGATTCCTCTTTCGGGACACGGTTGTCGTAAGAACCTAACAGGGGGCTGTAGACCGGCGGCGCATCGGCCAACCGGATTGTTTCAGGCAACGGGCCGGCCATCACCGCGAGCGACGCGGCCGAGCCCATCTGCTTGGCCAGCGCGAGCCCGAGCTCGCCCGCCTCACGAACATCGGCTGCCGAGCCGACAAGTTTGATGCACTGGGCGGCGGAGTCGGCGCTCTCGATGCCGAGAATTCGCACATTGCTTCCCTTCACGCAGCGGTCGGCGACCAGCAGCGCCGGCGCGAGATTGGCGACCTCCAGCAAGGCCAGCGACAGATGGTTTTCGATCGCCAATGCGGACATGAATGCTTTCTAATTGGATGGAGGTAATCCTGCGCGCGTCGCCGGGCCCGACTGCTGCCTATTTACTGTCCGCCAACCCGGTCCGCTGGCCGCTGCCAAGCGGTGAAGTCCAGCATACTTGCCAGACCGGAATTCGCGAACTGCCGCGGCCGCAAACCGGGCAAAAAATGCTCGTGCCGCCGATTATAGCGAGCACAGGCGGCAAGAAATGGCGGAATTCCGCTCAATTGGCCGAGTCGGTTTGACTCGCGATTTTCTGTCGGTACAATTGATGAAAGCTGGAGTCGGCGCACCAGGGGCCATGGTCGAGGGGCGATTCGCCATCGCGCCCGCCACGGCGGTTGGCGAGCGAACCGATTTCGCCCCCGCCTGACGCCTGGGCGCTTCCTTGTGAGAATCGCCGTCGCGACGTCGTTCCCTACTTCGGACCGTTCCCGAACCGAGGCCCACTGTGAATCTTCTGGTTGCGAATCTTCTGTTTCCGAATTTGCCCGTTGCGAACCTCTTTGCCGGCTACGACATGTTGATCGTGCTGGCGGTCGTGTTTCTCTTGTTTGGCAACCGGCTGCCGAGCGTGATGCGCAATCTCGGCAAGGGAGTGACGGAGTTCAAAAAAGGAGTGGCGGGTATCGAAGACCAATCTGAGGAAAGGTCCACAACATGAATCCCCTCTTCGCAAATCTCTTTGCCGGCTACGACATGCTGATCGTGCTGGTGGTTGTGTTTCTGCTGTTCGGAAACCGGCTGCCGAGCGTGATGCGCAATCTCGGGCGCGGCGTGACCGAGTTCAAAAAGGGAGTGGCGGGCATCGAGGACCAATCGGAAGAAGACGATTTGGCCCCCGCCCCCAAGCCCAAAAAAGAAGAAGCCCCCGTGAAGGAGTAGGCGGATGTTCGGTCTGGGCCCAGCGCATCTGGCGATTATCGCAGTTATCGCAATCATGCTGTACGGCGACCGTCTGCCCGAAGTCGCCCGTTCGTTCGGCAAGCAATTTTCCGAGTTTCGCAAAGGGATGAGCCACGTCGAACGGGAGTTCAAGTCCGCTCTGTTGGACAGCCCCTCGAGCAGCACGCCGGAGAGTTCTTACAGCCGCCGGCCGTCGAACTACAACCCGATCGACGATGGCGACGACTCGACCGCGCCGAAATTCGAGCCTCCTCCGGCCGAATAGTTCGCCCGCCAGCCCGTGGCCGCGCTGCGCGAGCCGAACTGCCTTCGTTTTCCTGGGCGGCTCGCTTCCCTTCAGAAAACCGCCCGCTGGCGATTTTATCCTGCGGCCCCGCGTCGAATCCGCGCGGGCTCGCCGCTTGCGATCAGAAACGGCTAGACAGGCCGCGCGCTCCTTTCTAAAATCAACCGGTGAACGTTTTAACGAGCGTTCCAGCAGTGGGGGGCGGTAGCTCAATTGGGAGAGCGCTGCGTTCGCAATGCAGAGGTCGAGGGTTCGACTCCCTTCCGCTCCACTTCCTGTAACCCGCTGACAGCCGATGTCAGCGGGTTTTTTGTTTTGACTAGGCAAGGACTTGCGCAAACAACACGAGCCTCAACTGTCTCTCGCGCCGCAACGACGATTGGGTCCACAAGGGACTGGATTTGTACCGCCTGGAAAGCATTTGGTGCAAACGCTGGTGCAAACGGCAACGAGGTCGAATTGTCGGTGTCGGTTGCCTTTACGCAAGTGCGATAGCCCATTACTTTCGGAAACCGGCGGGAACCGGATAAGGTTCCTATAGGAGGAAGTCCGAACGATGAACAAGACCGGTTCCCAGGCAGCGCCGAAGCGGCGGGGATTCTCGGAGGAGTTCAAGCAAGACGCGGTGCGTCTGGTCTTGAGCGAGGGATACGCATTGAAGACGGCGGCCGCGGCTGGAATGAGAGCAAAACAGACCTTGCGGCACGGGCAGCGTGGTTCGCGCCCAAGCAGGCGGAGTGCGGGAAGACGCCACGCGCGACGAACTGCGCAAAGAGATCAACCGGCTCCGCCCAGAACTGCGGCGGGCCGAGCTGAAGTGCGAGATTTTAAAAAAGGCCACGGCATATTTCGCGCGTGAGTTGCAGTGAAATACGCTTGGATCCGCCAACACCGCGGCTCGTTTCCCATCGCCGTCGCGATCAGCACATCGCTCCAGACCGAACTGGTCAGCACGGCCCTGCGTCGCGCCGTCGAAGCGCGGCGGCCGGACGGCGTGCAAAGGTTGCACCATCGCGATCGGGGCTGTCAGTCCACGAGCGGAGCGTATCAAATGATCCTCAAGACGCTCGGAATCGACGGTTCCATGAGTCGCACGGATTACTATTACGACAACGCCGTCATGGAGCGCTTCTGCTGGTCGTTGAAACACGAATGAACCAAGCACGAATGCTTCGCTGATTTGGAAGCGGCGCAGCGGAGCGTGTTCAAATATATTGAATTGTTCTACAATACCGTGCGTCTGCATCAGACGCTCGGCGACCAGTCCGCGAACCAATTCGAAGCCGATCACGCTCCGGCCACAGCGGCGTAAATCTCCGCCCCGCCGGTATCCGAAAGTAATGGGCTATCGCAGAATGGTGGCTCGAAGGCAGCTTCTCCCCTAAATGTGACTTGAGGATATGTATTTACCAAGCCGCATTACCGTACTATGAACATCAATTTGCAGAAGCAAGACGCACTATGTGACGCCATTAGGAATGGTGATTTTAGGCAAGTAACTTTGCTTCTCGCTCAGGGGGCCGCGGTTAATGAGCCTGATCACAATGGGTTTTTACCCTTGAGTGTTGCATTCGACCGAAGACACATCGAACTAGCAAGATTCATGTTAGATCGTGGTGCGACACTTCACTCTGCAAATCAGTTGTTGAAGTCCGCGTGCGGAAGTGACTGGCGTGAGGGAATATTACTGGCGTTAGAACATCATGCGGATGTTAACAGCGTTGCCCCCAATGGAACCCCAGTATATTTCGCCATTGCTAGACAGTGTGGTCACGAGAATATTCGACTCCTTTTGAATAAAGGATTAAACTCTCTCTTAGCAGACGAAGAAGGAACGACAATTCTCCATCTATTGGCTGAACATGCCAGGGATGATCTTATCCCCTTATTCCTTTCCAACGGGGCAGATGTCAACGCAAAGCGCTATGAAGACGAGGAGACGCCATTACATTATGCCACTCGCGCCATTGGTAGCAACTGCGTTGTTCCCACTCGTCATACTGTCGCCATATTGTTGACAAATGGCGCCTGGATTGAATCGCGCGCAAAATGGGGCCAAACACCGCTTCATTATGCAGCTAGCTCCGGTAACGGAGCTTGCGCGGCCGAATTAATACAGGCAGGCGCCAGGATCGATTCGACCGATGATCGTCGTTGTACTCCACTTTACATTGCCGCGCGTTTCGGTCGAGTTGAAATCATTCAAATGCTTTTAGAAGCCGGTGCGGATCCGAACGCATACAAAACCTTCCCACTAATATCTTCGATTCATCACGGCATAACGATTGCGACGATGCTGCTCGAAAATGGTACGGAAATTGATCGTCAAAGTGCCGAAGGCAAAACGGCGATCATGTGTGCAGCAAGTCTCGGTTATGCAGATGTTGTGCGGCTTCTAGTTAATCGTGGAGCGAATCTCGCATTAAGGTCGAACGAAGGTTATACGGCGTTAGATTACGCTCGCAACAACGGCTTTGATTCTATCGCAGCAACTCTGTTATAGAGATGTTCGAGTGCGCCCATTAACGAATGTTCGTTTCAACCATTCCGTGTCCGTTCCGCCATGCACAGCTTCTTTCTTGCCGGGTAGAGCGTCATGCTGGCGGCCATCTCAAACTAGGAGGGGGTCGAGAGCGAACACGATTCGAGACGCGGCGAAGGAACGATTCTCGGCAGTGCAATCAAGAGTTACCCGGCAAACGTGTGGCTTACCGCCAAGGGGTATGCACTCGGCCTGTGGAGCGTGGCGGCGGAAAGTCGGCGAAGCTTCCTTCTTTGCCCGGGGGCGGATCTGACGCCGGCGGAGCGGCAGCAAGCGTATTGGCTCCGTTATAATATGGCGGCGTCGAATGGCTTTGATGGCCGAATGTTCGCTCTATTCTTCAACCCAGAAGGAAATCTCAACGACTTAATTCTCGCTCTCGGCGGTTTTGTGATACCGTATTCAGGCGTTTGAGAAGGGCCGCCGGAAGCGTTTCCCGAGCCGCGATGGGCGGATGTCGCGCCCTTTGAACCGGCACCAAGGCCGGTCGAAACGGCGCCCCCCGCACCCCGGCCGCGAGTGGTTGAACCGGCGCCGACAAACCTGCGTCCGAAGCCAATAGAAACAGAGCCGCCCAGAGCGGTGCCAAAACTCGCGACGCCGAAGCCCCCGGCAACGATTGAAAATGATCCGGTAGTAAAGGACGATGCTCCACAGACCGTTGCGCCAAGGCAGCCCACTCGATTTGTTCAAGGCGTGACTGTTACTGACGCACGGACAGGGAGGACGCTGACCGGAACCGTTGATCTTCAACCAACTCTTGACCGGATCAACTCCGGCGTCCGATTTCCCCATCGCAACGACGGGAGCATCTTCCAAAACAGGCCCTTGCCCGGACGGGCAATGCCGGAGTTGCCAGCCCAGCCGCCCGGCTACTACAGGGAGTACGTTCATCCAACCCCTGGTGTCTCAGGTCCAGGACCACAGCGTATCGTCGTTGGTCAAGGAGGCGAGATGTACTACACTCCCACGGCGAGCGCGCACTCTGGGGGGTTTGGGCTGGCGCGATAAGATGACTTCGGGTAGAACGAAACGCTTTCAGCCCTTGGACAGGAAAGCGGAGCCGCCGTCATGCAAGTCGATCAAGAAGACATTCGGCAAATCATGGATGACTTTGCCACTCTGGAAGATCCACGCTGCCATATCAATCGTAAGCATTTGTTGGGCGACCTGATTGTGATCTGCATGTGCGCCGT
>DASRSE010000201.1:0-17837 GCA_035656655.1 Pirellulales bacterium | reverse complement strand
TGGAGGAAGCGCGGCGCGTGATGAAGGACGTCGGCCTCCCCTGCGTGATCCGCCCGAGCTTCACGATGGGGGGGAGCGGCTCGAACATCGTCTACAACCGCGACGAGTTCGACCAGATCGTCGGCCGCGGCCTGGAGTCGTCGCCGATCACCGAAGTGTTGATCGAAGAATCGATCATCGGCTGGAAAGAATACGAGATGGAGGTGATGCGCGACATCGACGACAATGTCGTGATCATCTGCTCGATCGAAAACTTCGACCCGATGGGAGTTCACACGGGCGATTCGATCACGGTTGCGCCGGCGCAGACATTGACCGACAAGGAATATCAGCGGATGCGCGATGCTTCGCTCGCCGTGATTCGCGAAATCGGCGTCGAGACCGGCGGCTCGAACATTCAGTTTGCAATCCATCCGAAGACCGGCCGGATGATCGTGATCGAGATGAATCCGCGAGTTAGCCGCTCCTCCGCCTTGGCCTCGAAGGCGACCGGCTTTCCGATTGCGAAAATCGCGGCGAAGCTAGCGGTCGGCTATCGGCTGCACGAGTTGCCCAACGACATCACGCGCGAGACGCGAGCTTGCTTCGAGCCGACGATCGACTATGTCGTCACGAAAATCCCGCGGTTCGCCTTTGAGAAGTTCCCTGAGGCCGACGCCACCCTCACGACGCAGATGAAGAGCGTGGGGGAGACGATGGCCATTGGCCGCACGTTTAAAGAGTCGTTTCAAAAGGCGCTCCGCGGCCTAGAAGTCGGCAGCTTCGGCTTTGGCTGCGACAACAAGGACCTCTGGGGAACGCCGCAACAGCCATCGCTCGATGACATCCGCCCCAAGCTGGCGATTCCAAACGCCGACCGCGTGTGGTACTTGCGATACGCCTTTAAGGCGGGCATGACGCTCGAGCAAATCCATGAGATCACCCACATCGATCCGTGGTTTCTCGAACATTTGCGCGAAATAATCGAGCTCGAGGAGGAACTGCGAGCCCATTCGGACCTGGAGTCGGTCGGCACGCCGCTGCTTAAGAAGGCCAAGCAATTCGGTTTTGCGGATCGCCAACTGGCGACCCTCTGGCACATGTCTGAAATGGACATTCGCGCCGAGCGCAAACGCCGCGGCATCGTAGCCACGTTCAAATCGGTCGATACCTGCGCGGCGGAGTTTGAAGCGTATACGCCCTACTACTACTCGACCTATGAAGACGAAGACGAAACCCCGGCCAAGCCGGCCGGCGGCCGCCGGATCATGATCTTGGGAGGCGGGCCCAATCGGATTGGCCAAGGGATCGAGTTCGACTACTGCTGTTGCCATGCGAGCTTTGCGCTCCGCGAGTTGGGCATCGAGTCGATCATGGTCAACTCAAATCCGGAGACGGTCAGCACCGACTACGACACGAGCGATTTGCTGTTCTTCGAGCCGCTTACGACCGAAGACGTGCTCAATATCTGCGACCGCGTCCAACCGGACGGGGTGATTGTGCAGTTCGGCGGTCAAACGCCGTTGAATTTGTCGCGGGCGCTGGCCAGCGCCGGCGTCCCGATCATCGGAACGTCGGTGGACACGATCGAAGACGCCGAGGATCGCGAGAAATTCACCCGAATTTTGGAGCGATTGAATCTCAAGCAGCCCCCCAATGGGATCGCGCGGAACATGGATCAGGCTCGGGCCGAAGCCACCAAGATCGGCTATCCGAATCTCGTCCGGCCGAGCTTTGTCCTCGGCGGCCGAGCCATGGAAATCTGCTACGATCAGGTGCAGCTCGAGCGCTTCGTCGCCGAGGCGTTCATCGTGGCCCAGGGCCAGCCGGTGCTGATCGATCGCTTTCTCGAAGACGCGATCGAAGTCGACGTCGATGCGATCTGCGATGGTCAATCCGTCATTGTGCCCGGCGTGATGGAGCACATCGAGGAGGCGGGAGTCCATTCGGGCGATTCGGCCTGTGCGATCCCGCCCTACAGTTTGTTGGGCCCCATGATCGCCGAGATCAAGCAAGCCACCTACGACTTGGCGCGGCACTTGCGCGTGGTCGGGCTGATGAACGTTCAATATGCGATCAAGCGCGAAGACGGGCGGCAAGTGCTCTACGTCTTGGAAGTCAATCCACGCGCCAGCCGCACCGTGCCGTTTGTTTCCAAAGCGACTGGCATGCCCGTCGCGAAGGTCGCGGCCAAGGTCATGGCGGGCGTATCCTTGCGCGAGCAAGGCTACGACCGCGATCCGATTCCGGCGCATGTCTCGGTGAAAGAAAGCGTGTTTCCGTTCAATAAATTTGCCGGTGTCGATATCATCCTCGGCCCGGAGATGCGCTCGACCGGCGAAGTGATGGGAACGAGCGACCGCTTTTCGATTGCTTTTGCCAAGAGCCAACTGGCGGCCGGAACGGTCCTCCCGACCGAGGGGAAGATTTTTCTCAGCATGTCGTCGCGCACCAAGGACCACATGGTCGATTTGGCGCGGCGGTTGGCGAGCATGGGCTATCAACTGATGGCCACCGAGGGGACGGCGCTGCGCATCGAAGCGGCGGGGATCGCCGTGCAGCACGTCAAGAAGCTGCAAGAAGGCCATCCCAACTTGCTCGATTATCTGATCGATGGCGAGATCAAATTTATCCTCAACACGCCCAACGGCAAAGGCGCGCGGACGGATGAAGGCCGGATTCGGGCCGCCGCCGTCGCGCATGGGGTGCCATGCATCACCACGATTCCCGCCGCCGATGCCTCGGTCCGCGCGATGGAAGCGCTCCGCCACGAAGAGATGACCGTGCAGGCGCTGCAAGACCGCTTTCCGAAGGAAGCGGTCGGTGCGCGATAAGAATTGGCGCGGCGGACGAAAATGGCGCGGCCCCGATTCCGTCATTCCCGCGCAGACGACTACCATGTTATCCGCGTAGTCTCTTCTATCCGTCATTCCCGCGCAGGCGGGAATCCAGTGCGCGTTTCGCTGGGTAAGCAACACGCGTTCGCCTACCTGCTGGCCTGCGCCACCTGACTTAAAGGGCGCACCCGTATTTCGTCATTCCCGCGCAGGCGGGAATCCAGTGCGCGTTCTGCTGGGCAGCGGCCCGTAGTCGCCTGGCCGCTGGATTCCGCCTGCGCGGGAATGACGAAGTCTTCGCTTGGCCGCTGGATTCCCGCCTGCGCGGGAATGACGAATTGGCGGCGTTGCCCCCTCAGCTAAAACTTGGCTTGGTGGCCAAGTTGTCGGCGGACGACGACCCATTGGCCGCAGTGCATCAGCCAATGCCCGCCGATCAGGTTGAAGATCGCGCCGATCGTCGGCGCAAATTCCATTCCGCTGGGTTTGTCCAATTCGACTTCGTTCGTCTTGGCGAGCGCTTTGAGCACGCCGGCCCGCTGCGCTTTGGCCACGGACAGCAACTCCTCCTTTTTGCAGAACTTGCCGGCATCGTCGCACGTGGCGGTCTCTTTGGCATACTTTTCCGCAAAACCGGCGGGCAAGGCCGGCATGTCGTCCGGAAAATGGCTCGCCACCAAGTTGTGCTCGGAGCTGATGAGATGTCCGATCTGCCAGTTAATGTGGTTGACGCCAGGGGCGGCGCGGCGCATCAGATCGGCGTCGCTCAGATCGTCGAGGTAGCCGTGGCAAATCATGTCGGCCATGTCCATCGATTGCTTCATCGCAGCTTGCGCGTTCATGGAAACTCCGGAGGCAAATGAAAAGAATCAGATACGATTGCGGTTCGCGGTGATTCGCGGAAACGGTCAACCTAGCCAAAAATAGGATCATTGCCAATCGGGCCGAGCGCAATTTCAGCCGCCGCCGCTGAAAGTATTCAGCCAGGATGCTAGTCGCTCGATTTCCGCTCGCGTATGATCGGGACGGCCGAGTTTTGCCGAGCAACTTTCTTCCGCAGGATCGAAGGCGTGAAATCCACTCCGGCGCTGACCGAGATGATCGAATGGGATGTTCCCAACTGGTCCCAGGCCTTGAGCTATTGGCTCGCCCAGACGCAGTTGAGTCTGGCTGGAAGCCGAGCGCTGGAAATCGGCTGTGGCAACGGCGGGTTGTCGCTCTGGGCCGCCACGCAAGGCTTGAGCGTGCTATGCACCGACATCGCGCAACCGCCGCCGGCCGTGATCGAAAAACACCAACACTATGAGGTTTCCGCGCAGATTCAGTACCAGCAACTCAACGCGCTCGACATTCCTTTTGCGGAAGCGTTCGACGTGGTGCTGTTCAAATCGATCCTGGGCGGAGTCGGCCGCGACAACCATCCGGAGCGTCAGGCGCAGGCGATTCAACAGATTTACAAGGCGCTCAAGCCGGGGGGTGAATTGTGGTTCGCCGAGAACTTGGCGGCTTCTCCGCTGCACCGGTTTAGCCGGCGACGGTGGGTGCGGTGGGGGACCGCGTGGCGGTACGTGACCATTCGCGAGATGCACGACTATCTATCGGTCTTTCGTGAGTTCCGCTACAAAACCGTCGGCTTTCTCGGGTGCTTTGGCCGCACGGCGGCGCAACGAACCGCGCTGGGGCGGATAGATCGCTTGGTCGACAAGGTCGTGCCGCCAAGCTGGCGCTATGTTCTGATCGGCGTGGCCCGAAAATAAGTCTCGTTCCGCCCGATTTTCGCCAAAATCGTGCCCCGCCCGCGGTACTCGCGCCAATCGCCGCCGGCCGGATGTCGCTGTTACAAATCGGTTACTTGGGCATTGGCGCAATGAAAGTACAATGCGGGCATGAAACTCAAACCTGCTTTCGCCAAGATCGGGGTGGCTTGTTTTTCCTTCGGCTTAATGGCCGGTTATGTCTATTGGCGCGCCGGGGGCCGCGTCTTTTTCGCGGCCGAAGCCAGCGCCGCCGCGCCGAGCAAAGCGGTCCTCTTGCCAAGTTCAAAGTCGGGGGCGATTGTTCCCTCGGGCCCGACCGCCGCGGCGGATGTGGCCCTGAAGCCGTCGCTGATGTATAGCTCGAAGTCGCTCTCGCCGGCGATTCCAGCCGCCGCATTTCCGCAGCCTGCGGCGAGCGCCGCAAACGGCGCCGGCAGTGCGCGTGACCAAACTTCTTCCGCACGCTCTTGGACGACGCCGATGCGGCCGACATGGCCCAGCGGTGTTCAATGGTGGCCTGGTCGCAGCGCGGCGAGCCCGACGCTCGTCGCGCCGGCGCGCGGAGGAAAATCGCCGGTCGCTTCGTCGAGCCGGACCGCGATCCCGCCCTCGAGCTCGACCAGTTCGAGCGCCGGGCCGCAAAAGCCGCCGAGTATTTTCTTTTCCGGCTCGAAGTCGGGCGCGATCTTTACCCCCGCGACCGGCCCCTCTGGACCGTCGCAAACGCAAACGGCGCAGCCCGCCTCGCAGAAACCGAGGAAGCCATGAATTTCGTTGTCAGCCTGCTGTTGTCGTGCGGGGCGAGCTTTCTGTTTCTCTGTCTGGTCTTTCGGCCGTTGGAATTGGCCTTTCCGGCGAAGCCCGGCGGCAAGTTCTTTCGTCCGCACTGGGGGACCGATCTCTGTTTTTTTATCGGCCAATACTTGCTGTTTAGCGGGGCGGTCTATTTCGTGCTAAGTCTGGCCGAGGGTTGGTTGCAAAACTGGATTCCTTCCGGCTGGCGCACGGCGGTCGGCCAACAAGCTTGGTGGTTGCAGGCGATCGAGGTCGTTTTTCTGAGCGACTTTTTCATCTATTGGGGACACCGGCTCCAACATCGGGTCGGATGGCTGTGGCGATTTCATGCGATTCACCACACGGCCGAACATCTTGATTGGTTGGCTGCCCATCGCGAGCACCCGGTCGACACAATTTACACGATGGGGCTGATCAATCTGCCTGCCTTTTTGCTCGGCTTTCCGCTCGAGACGTTGGCCGGCCTGATCGCGTTTCGCGGCATCTGGGCCATTTACATTCATTCCAATGTGCGATTACCAATTGGACCGTTGCGGATCCTGATTGGCGCGCCGGAATTGCACCATTGGCACCACGACCGCGACCGCGACGCCGGCAACTATGCGAACATCTCACCGCTGATGGATTGGCTGTTCGGCACGTATCGTTGCCCGGACCACGAACCAGAAAGCTTCGGCCTGCGCGAGCCGATCGCGCAAAACTATTTCCTCCAATTGGCGCATCCCTTCTTGCCGCAGCGGCGCGCGGAGCGGGCCGCGGCCGGATCGGTGGCCGCCGAGGCGCTCGTCGCGGCGCCCATGCGGAACGATTGCGGCGCTGCCGCAACTGCGCCCCCTTTGCCGCGCGCCTGGGATGGCCAGCCGGCTGCGCAGGCGTGCGACTGGTCTGAATCGCATGGCGATTTGAGGGAGAATGGTTCGTCCTCAACCGCGACCCGCTTGGCGGAGTCGGTCGTAGAATAGCAATCCGGCGATCGTCTTCGCGTCTTGAATGCGGCCGTCGTCGACCATCGCCAGCGCGTCGCTCCAAGACACGATCCAATTGTCGATCTGTTCGCCGGCTTCGCGGGCCGTTTCTCCGGCGGTCAAGCCGGTCGCCAAAAACAGGCGCATCCGTTCGTTGAGAATGCCGGGCGACATGTAGAATTCGTGCAACAACCGGATGCGCTCGGCGCGAAAGCCGGTCTCTTCGCTCAGCTCGCGCGCCGCCGTGACGGCAGGGTCTTCGCCCGGCTCGAGGGTTCCGGCCGGCAGTTCGATCAGCTTCTGCTTCACGGCAATCCGATAATTGTGGATCAAACAGACGCGATCTTCCGCCACCAGCGGCAAAATCACCACCGCGCCAGGATGCTGCACCGTCTCGCGCGGGTGACGCGAACCATCGGGCAGCGTTTCATACCGCCGCACGACCTGAAACCGGCGCGCCCGCAGCAGCAGTTCTTCGTCCGGAGGAACATTCTCGGGCATCGTGTCTGGCCTCCGTGAAAACATGAGAACGAGCTGCCTGCCGGTCGAATGCGCAGCGGCCGCTGCGCATCGTACCATCGGTCGTGCCTTGCCCGCTAGCGCGGCAGACGGAAGGCGACGCTGGTGACGTTGGCAGCGTATGAATCGGATTCGGACATGCCCAACATGCTGCGACGACCGTGGTCGGGTCAGCGTTGATGCAGAGGCTCCTTGGAGGCGCGGGCCAAGAGGAGCGTGGAGTGATGCCGCAGCGATGACGCGGACAGTGCGGATTCGCGCAATGGGCGGAGCAGGACGAGAAACCATGGAGATCGACAAGGCTCGGTTTTGAATTGGAGATCCAAGGGAAATTCAGTCTGGAAAAACAGAAAGCCCTGGTCTTGCGACAGGGCTTTCTTGCGGTTGGGCGGTTGCCGGCATCCTGTCGGCGGTGGCTTATTCGCAGTGGCTTATTCGGCGGTTTGCGGGTCTTCGCTCAGGCCTTGGAGGGCTTGTTCGGCCGCGTTCGGATCGCCGTTTTGACCGTTGACTTCGGTTTGGCCGACTTGGTTTTGACCTTGGATCGGCTGTCCGACCACCTCTTGGCCATTCATCGGTTGTCCATTCGGGTCGATCCCTTGAATTCCGTTCGGGTCCACTCCCGGCATTCCGTTCGGGTCCACCCCTTGTTGGCCAGGCATCGGCTGTCCGACGACTTCTTGGCTAGCCGGTTGTTCGACCACCACCGGCTGATCGACGACCACTTCGACTTCTTCCGGTTGGAACGAGTACCACCAAGGATCGCTGTTGCAGCAGTTGGACAGGTTGTTGTAGTACCCGAAGTTCCACCAGCACGGCTTGCATTCTTTCTTGCACAGGTTCGTCTTGCAGAACTCTTTCACGAAGTTGCCTTTTGCCATGTTCGATTGGAGGCTGACGATCTTGTGGCTGCCGTTGTTCATCATGCCCGTGTTCATCGGGTGGTTAATCATGTTGCCTTGGTGCTGCTGGAGGTTGACGACCTTCTGGCCGCCGTTATTCATGATGCCGGTGTTAGCCGGGTGATTGATCATGTTGGGTTGGTGCTGCTGGAGGTTGACGACCTTCTGGCCGCCGTTGTTCATGATGCCGGTGTTGGCCGGGTGGTTAATCATGTTGGGTTGGTGCTGCTGGAGGTTGACGACCTTCTGGCTGCCGCCATTGTTCATGATGCCGGTGTTGACCGGGCGGTTGACCATGTTTTGCTGCATCGACGGCTGTTGGTGCGTCATGTTGTTCATGCTGCCCATGGTGTTGTGGCTCTGGAAATTCGATTGCATCGCCGGCTGTTGGTGCGTCATGTTGTTCATGCTGCCCATGGTGTTGTGGCTCTGGAAATTTGACTGCATCGACTGTTGCTGATGCATCATGTTTCCGCCGCCGAAAGAACCGCCGGATGAGCCGCCACGAAAACCGCCACCCGACTTGCCCGCTTCAGCCGAACCGGCCAAAACGATCAAAGTCAGGGCTAAAACCGCGACAACTTGGTGAAAAAACTTGTTCATGATGCACACTGCTTTCTGGGAGAGAATATTGAGATTTTGGGGTGGTTGGTCGTCCCTACAGCATGCTCAGCGGAATCCCGCACGAATTGTTACAATCGGTTTTGGCGAAATCGTGAAATGGGCCTCAAGTCGGTCAATTTGCCCTTTTAGCCGCGACCCTCAGTCGCCCAGTTCGCCATTTTCCGCCCCAGCCCCTTTCCCAGCAGGGCGCGGCGCGCGAGTCCGAATTGGCCTTCGCACGGAAATGCCTAAAACCGGAGCCGCCAGCTATGCAATATGAGGTCGAGCGAAAATTTCGCCTGGTCGAGCCGTCGAGCTTGCTTGGCCGGTTGGCCGAACTCGAGATCGACCCCTTGTCCTCCGCGCCGGTCCAGCAGACGGATCGCTACTTTGCCCACCCCGCCCGCGATTTTGCTCGGACCGACGAGGCTTTGCGGTTGCGGCAGGTCGGAGACCAGAACCGGCTGACGTATAAGGGGCCGAAGATCGATCGTTCGACCAAAACCCGCCGCGAGTTGGAATTGCCACTGGCGGCAGGGGCCGATTCGGCCAGCCAATGGGAAGAAATGTTGACGGCGCTCGGTTTTCACGCGGTGGGAGTCGTTACAAAACACCGCCGCACCGCCCGCTTTTCGTTCGCAGGCTGGCCGGTCGAACTCGCTTGGGACGAGGTCGAAGGACTCGGCACGTTCGTCGAGCTGGAACTGGTGGCCGACGAGTCAAACCTGGCCGCCGCGCAAGCGTGTCTCTCGGATCTCGTCGCCAGGCTGCAATTGAGCGGCGAAGAGCGGCGGAGCTATCTGGAACTGCTCCTCGACTTGGCTTGAACCGGGCGGCTTCGCGCGGCGGAGTCCGCGTCGGCCAGCGGCTAAGCGCCTGGAAATTCGACGGATTTCCAGCATAATTGCCAGGGAATCCAGTTCACGCATTATTCAGCTCTTTTCCCGGCAACGCATGGATCGTCCCCAAGACTTACTTCTGGATGTTTGGCGCGAAGCGTGCCGGCATATCGAAATCAACGAGTCGACAACCACGGTGGCGAAGATCGTCGGCCGCGTTCTGCCTCTGGATTGTCTGATGGTCTGCCGGTTCGACGTGCCGGGCTCGGCCCTCGAGCCGGTTGCCTTCGGCCGGATGCAAGCCAGTCGCACTCCGCGGCCGGTTCGCATGGCGCTGCCGGCGAACAAGCTCAAGCGGATTATCGCCTGGGCCGGCGAGACGCGGCTGGCGGCATCTTCAGGACGCCCACCGTCGGGAGTTCTAGCGCTCCTTTTGCCCGAGGCGATCGAAGGCGATGTGTTGGCAGGTCCTCTCGGCAACAGCGACGGTCCCGCCGGCGCGCTGATTCTCGTGGCAGCAGGACACAAGCGATTTACCTCGGAGGATCGCGCGCTGGCCGAAATGCTTTTGGAGCCCTTTTCGGTGGCTCTGGAAAACGCGCGCCGGCTCCACGAGTTGACGGCGCTGCGTGAAGCGGCCGAAGCCGATCGGCGCTCGCTGTTGACTCGGCTTGGACGGCGCGAAATTAGCGAAACGATTGTGGGTTCGGATTCGGGATTGCGGCCCGTCATGGAACGGATTGAGCAAGTCGCTCGCTCCGATGTGCCGGTCCTGATCTTAGGCGAAACCGGGACAGGCAAGGAGGTCGTGGCCCGCGCGATCCACACGCGCTCGCGCCGCGCGGCGGCGCCGTTTATCCGAGTCAATTGTGGGGCGATTCCCGACGAGTTGATTGACTCTCAATTGTTTGGCCACGAGCGTGGTAGTTTCACCGGCGCGACCGACACGCGCAAAGGTTGGTTCGAGCGCGCGGATGGCGGAACGCTGTTTCTCGATGAGATCGGCGAATTGCCGTTGGCGGCTCAAGTTCGCTTGCTGCGGGTGCTCCAAGACGGTGAACTCGAGCGAGTGGGGGGCGAAGAGCCAATTCGCGTTGACGTGCGAATGGTGGCCGCGACCCATCGCGATTTAGCGACGATGGTGAAGGAAGCAACCTTTCGCGAAGACCTCTGGTATCGCGTGGCGGTCTTTCCAATCCTGCTGCCCCCCCTGCGCGATCGGCCCGAAGATATTTCGGCCTTGGTGCGCCATTTCGCGGAGCGCGCCGCGACCCGATTCGGATTGGCGCTAGCCGAGCCATCGGCGGCCGAATTGCAATTGTTGCTGCGTTATCATTGGCCGGGCAACATCCGCGAACTAGGGGCCGTGATTGACCGCGCGGCGATTCTCGGCGAAGGCAAATCGCTGGAGATTGCGCAGGCGCTTGGAATCGGCGCCTCGGCGCCATTCGCGGCGAGGGCGCCAGTGGCCTACCGTGAACCAACGGCGCTCAGTGAAACAACCGCCCGCGGTGAGCCGCCTGTTTCGGCTCCCGCTGCGCCGCTTAGCATCGACAGCGCGATGCGCCAGCACATTGAACAGGCGCTGGCGGCGACGCGCGGCCGGATTGAAGGCGTGCATGGGGCGGCCGCGCTGTTGCAGATCAACCCGCATACGCTGCGGGCACGGATGCGCAAGCTGAAGATCGTCTGGCGCGACTTTCGCGCTCCGCGCTGATCGCCCGCGATTGCGCCGGCGAGACCGGCACAAGTTACTTGCCGGCGAGCGCTTCTTTCGCCGCGCGGGCGACGTTTTCGGCGGTGATGCCAAAGTTTTTATAGAGCGCCGCGGCCGGCGCCGAGGCGCCGTAGCCGCGCATCCCGACGAACTTTCCCTTGAACCCGAGATAGCGATCCCAAGATTGCTGGCTGGCCGCTTCGCAGGCGACCCGCGCGGTGATCTCCGCCGGCAGGACGCTGTTTTTATATTCCGCCGCTTGCTGTTCAAACAGCTCGAACGACGGCATGCTGACCACGCGCGCGGCGATGCCCTCGGCTTGCAATTGGTCTTGGGCCGCGAGGCATTGCGTGATTTCGCTTCCCGTTCCCATCAGCAAAACTTGCGGTTTGCCACCGGTCGCCTCCGAAAGGATATAAGCGCCTTTGGCGACCCCGGCCGCCGAGGCATATTTCGTGCGATCGATGGTCGGCAGATTTTGGCGCGAGAGGACGAAGGCCACCGGATGATTGTCAATCGGCAAGATTGCCTTCCACGCTTCGAGCACTTCGTTCGCGTCGCTGGGGCGAACCGTGATCAGATTGGGAATTGCGCGGACGGCCGACAAGTGTTCGATCGGCTGATGGGTCGGACCATCTTCGCCCAAACCGATCGAATCGTGCGTGAAGATCCAGATCACCGGAATGCCCATCAGGGCGCTGAGCCGGAGCGAGGGGCGGCAATAGTCGGTGAAGACGAAGAACGTTGCGCCATAGGGGCGAACGCCGGAGAGGGCCATTCCATTGAGGGTGGCTCCCATCCCGTGCTCGCGAATTCCCCAATGAAAATTCCGCGCTTGATAATTGCCAGGCTCGAAATCGCCGCCGTTTTCCACCAGCGTCATCGTCGACGGGGCCAAGTCGGCCGAGCCGCCGATGAGCCAAGGAACCTTTTTCGCGATCGCATTCAGCACCTTGCCCGAGGAAACGCGCGTGGCCAGCCCTTTGGCATCGGCCGGAAAACTCGCCAGCGCGGCGTCCCAATCGGCCGGCAATTTGCGATGCTGCATCAAGGTCCATTCCTCGGCCAACTGCGGAAATTCTTTGGCATAGGCGACCATGTTGGCTTTCCAAGCGGCTTGCAGCTTCGCGCCGCGGGCTCCGACGCCGTCGTGAAACAGCGCGCGGACGCCGTCCGGGACGAGGAATTGCGCGTCTTCGGGCCAGCCGTAGGCTTTCTTGGTGAGCTTGACTTCGTCGGCGCCCAGCGGCTCGCCGTGCGCCTTTTGCGAATCTTGTTTGTGAGGCGAACCCCAACCAATGTGGCTCTTGACCACGATTAGCGTTGGCTGATTCTTGGTCGCGAGGAAATTGTCGAAAGCCTTGTTCAGCGCGACGAGATCATTGGCGTCGGCCACGTGAATCACGTTCCAACCGAGCGCGGCAAACCGCGCTCCGACATCCTCGTTGAAGGCGAGATTCGTGTGCCCTTCGATCGTGATCCCGTTGTCGTCATAAATCCAGCACAGATTGTCGAGCTTGAGGTGCCCGGCGATCGAGGCGGCCTCATTCGAGACCCCTTCCATCATGTCGCCGTCGCTGCACAAGGCGTAGGTGTTGTAGTCGAAGATCTCGAAACCGGGCCGATTGAAATGCGCGCCGAGCCATTTGCTGGCGATCGCCATCCCGACGCTATTGCCCGCCCCTTGCCCGAGCGGTCCGGTGGTGGTTTCAATCCCGCTGGTTTCAAACGACTCCGGATGGCCGGGGGTGCGAAACCCAAGCTGGCGAAATTTCTTGAGGTGCTCGAGGGGAATCGCGAGTTCGCCGGTCGGCCGCCCTTCGTGATCGAGTTGCTTGACCCCCGCCAGATGGAGGACCGAATAGAGGAGCATCGAGGCATGGCCGCACGAGAGGACGAACCGATCGCGGTTCGGCCATTTTGGATTTTCGGGATCGAAGCGGAGATGCTGCTGCCAGAGGCTGTAGGCGACCGGCGCGAGCGCCATCGGGGTGCCCGGGTGTCCGCTGTTGGCGGCCTGCACGCCATCCATCGCCAAGGTTCGGATCGTGTTGATAGCGAGTTGTTCGAGTGCAGAGTTGGCGGGCATTATGATGCGCTGGGCGACGGTGTGAGAAAAACAATTGCCGCTGGAACCGCGCGAAATTTCCGCGATTTTACGGCCGAAACGAATCCGTTGAGTGTACGGGCGTCGCGCGGGCTCGTCAATCCGCCGCGAGCCTGCCAGCAAACGCTGGCCATTCTTGATTACAAATGCCAGTGCGCGGATGCTTCACGCCGTTCTCACCGCCGCCGCATCGGGCGCTCATGCTTCCCGGTCCGGCGAGGGTGTGTTACGATCAGTCGCTCCGGCTTTCGATTTCCTCGCCGTCCTTTTCAGTAGTTCACGCATGGCCATTGATCCTTATTCTCCTTGTCCTGGCGGGACCGGCAAGAAAATCAAGTTTTGCTGCACGGACTTGCCAAACGACCTGGAAAAAATCGACCGGATGCTCACCGGCGAGCAATATGCAGGCGCCCTCGAACAAGTCGAACGGCTCGAGCAAAGCCACTCGCATCGGGCTTGCTTGCTGGCGACCAAGATCGAATTGCAAATGGCGCAGCAGCAGTACGATCGCGCCCGCGAGACGATCGCCGAGTTTCTGCTCTATCATCCGACCAACCCTGTCGCGCTGGCCAACGATGCCATGATGTTGGCGATGGCGGGCGAGCAACAGCAGGCGGTCGATCAGCTGCAAGCGGCGCTTGAATCGGGCGGCGCGGATATCATGCCGCGGGTGTATGAGGCGCTGGGAGTCGTCGGACAGATGCTCCTTGTCAAAGAGCGCTTGCCCGCCGCCCTTGCGCATTTTACGCTGCAAGCAAGGCTCGGGGGCGAAACCGACCGCCGCGCCTTGTCGGTGATCATGCGGCTGAATCAAACGTCCGCGTGCCCGCTCCTCTTCAAAGAAACGCGGGAGTTGGCAAGCGCGCCGGAGGGAGTCTCGTGGCGCGCGAAATTCGACGAGGCATGCGAGCACGGCCGTCACGCCAACTGGCGCCGCGCGGAGCAGCAGTTCGCCGCGCTCTTGCCGGAGGCGGAAAACAGCGCGCCCCTCTGGCGCAATCTGGCCTTGGTCCGCTCGTGGCTGGGGGACAACGCGGGAGCCGCCGCGGCGTGGCGCCGCTATGCGAAATTCGCCGAGACCGAAATCTCTCGGGACGACGCGGTCGAAGCGGAAGCGACCGCGCAACTACTGGAACCCGATCCGGTGGGCGATCCGATCGAGGTGTTGCACCTCGAATATCCGGTGACCGACTTCGACGCGCTGGAGGCTCGGCTGCTGGCCGACAAACGTCTCAGCCGAGTCCCGTTCGATTCTGCCGCGATGGCTGCCGAAGGAACTCCTCCGCCGCGCGCGATCTATTCCTTGCTCGATCGGCCTCAGCCGAGCCGCGGCGCCGAATTGACGCTCGAACAGCTCCCGCGCAACCTCGGCCGGATCTATCTCTTTGGCAAAGAGACCGACCGCGCGGCGCGGCTCGTATTCGAGGTCGAACGCGATGCGCGCCTAGAGGCCGCGAAAGAGACGCTGTTGAACGTCGCCGCCGGGACGCTCGGCGCCATGGCCCAAGAAGAAGTGATCGAGCACGTTTCCGCGATGCAGCATGCGTTGAGCTTGCGATTCGGCATTCCGGACGGCTTGTCCCGCGAGGCGCAAGCCAAGTTGATTTTGGAAATCCACCGCGAGACGTTGCTGAAGGTCTGGCCGGCGACGCCCATGCGGTTGTTTGGCGGTCAAACGCCGGCGGCCGCCGCCGCCGATCCTGCCAACACGATCCCCCTGTTGGCCGCGATTTTGAATTTGGAGCTGTCGTCGATCGAGCTCGAACAGCCGAACGTTTACAGCGAGATGCGCGCCGTGCTGGGCCTGCCTCGGTCCGAGCCGTTCGACTGCCAAAACGGCGATGTCGGCCAAATCCCGCTCGCTCGTCTGCACCGTTTGAACCCGGGCTCGCTGGACAACGCTCAGCTCGCAATCGCGTTCAATCGGGTGCACATGGCGGGCGAATCGGCCGCGGCTTACAAGCTGGCCAAAGCAATCATCGGCCGCGACGGGTTCGATCCCCTCTTGCGCCACGATGCGTATCGCGAGCTAGCTCGAATGGAACGCGATCCGCGGCAGGCGATCGCGTACATCGACGCGGGGCGAAAGGAAACCGAGCAACGCGGTTTCTCTTCCGCAGCGTGGGATCTCCAGGAGCTTGCTTTTCATCTGGAGCAGGGCAATTTTCCCGAGGTCAGCCGGCTGATCGACCACGTGGCGCGCGAACATCGGCAAGAGCCCGGCGTCGCTCAGGCCTTGTACCAGTTGATGTACGAGGCGGGCCTGGTCGGCGCGGACGGCCAATTGCGGGTTCCGGCGGCGGCGCCGGCCGCCGCTCCCCCCAGCAGCGAAATCTGGACGCCGGGCGGGACGCAGCCGCAAGGCGAAAAGCAAAAACTGTGGATGCCTGGCATGGAATAAGCGCCGGCCGCAATCGCGTCGAACTCTTTTTCTTCTCGGTTTTTTCGAGCACCTGCATGAGCGAGGACTTCGCAATCGCAGTTCCGGCGCCGCGCGGAACGCACTCCGAATTCGATGCTTGGCACATGCGCCGCGCCATCGAACTCGCCGCCCGCGGACAGGGTCTCGTCGAACCAAATCCGCTGGTCGGCTGTGTCATTGTGCAGACCGATGGCGGCGTCGTCGGCGAAGGCTTTCACACCCGCTTCGGCGCTCCGCATGCGGAAATCGAAGCCTTGAAAGTCGCCGGAGCGCGGGCCCGCGGCGCGACGTTGTACTGCACGCTCGAGCCGTGCTGCCACTACGGCAAAACACCCCCTTGCACCGAGGCGATTCAAGCCGCCGGAATCAAACGCGTCGTCGCCGCGCTGGCCGACCCTTTTCCGGCCGTCTCCGGCGGCGGGCTCCGCGCGCTCGAGGCCAGCGGCATCGAAACGGAAGTCGGCTTGCTCGCCGAAGACGCGCGCCACTTGAACGCGCCCTATCTCAAACTGGTCGAACGCGGCCTGCCTTGGATCATCGCCAAATGGGCAATGACCCTCGACGGCAAGCTGGCCACCCGCACCGGCGATAGCCGCTGGATTTCCGGGGAGGCCGCCTTGCGCGTGACGCACCAATTGCGCGGCCGGGTTGACGCCATCCTCATCGGCAGCGGCACCGCCGCGGCCGACGATCCGCTGCTCACCGCGCGGCCGGCCGGACCGCGCCGCGCGGCGCGTGTGGTCCTCGACTCGCGCGCGGTGTTGTTGCTCGATAGCCAACTCGTCCGCACCGCCCGCGAAACGCCCGTGCTGGTGGCGGTGGGACCCGACGCGCCGGAGAAAAACGAGCGCGACCTGACCGACGCCGGCTGCGAAGTCTGGCGCTGCATGGCGGCCGACTCGCAGCAGCGATTGCACGCCCTGCTCCAAGAACTCGGCCGCCGAAAAATGACCAACGTCCTGATCGAAGCCGGCGGCCGCCTGCTAGGCAGCCTCCTCGACGCGGGCCAAATCGATGAAGTCCATGCCTTCATCGCGCCCAAATTGATCGGCGGGAGCAGCGCGGCGTCGCCTTGCACCGGCGCTGGCGTCGAGCGCATGAACGACGCCCTCCGGCTGGAGGAACCGCATGTCCGGACGCTGGGCGACGACGTTTACATTTCGGGCCGCATGCACCGTGGCGGCTAGCCGCTTCGCCCTACCCACACGCTCGTCGTCCGGCTCACTTCGACTCCGCGGACTGATCGCGGTCGGCGCGCTCGAAGAACATGACGTGCTGCCAGGGAAGCTTGTCGAAATGCTCGACCAGTTTGAATCCGTTCGGCGGCAATTCTTTGAGAATCTGCTCCTTGCTCATCTTGTGCAACACCTTGATCGGAACCTTGTCGTCCTCCAGACGAAATTCCACCAGCACCAACCGCCCGTGCGGAGACAGGCTCTTGCGCATGGCCAGCAACATTTCCTGGGGATTCGAGAACTCGTGATACACGTCGACGCAGAGAATCAAATCGACCTTATTATCCGGCAGCTTGGGATCGACGACCGTTCCGAGGATCGGTTCGATGTTGGTGATCTTGGCGGCTTTGGCTCGTTCTTGAAGGAGGTGGAGCATTTCTTGCTGGATGTCGACCGCCAGAACTTTGCCCTTGGAGCCGACCAGGTCGGCCAGCTTGAGCGAGTAAAAGCCGTTGCCGCAGCCCATGTCGCAGACGGTCATGCCCGGCTTGATGTTCAGCGCCTTGAGCAGCGTGGCGCACTCTTCTTCGCGCTCGCGCGATTCGCGGGTGAGCCACGGCGCGCCCTGATAGTGCATCGTTTGGGCGATCGTCCGGCCTTTGTACTCGGTTAACGGCTCCGGCAGCTTTTGCTGTTCTTGCTGCGGCGGCGATTCCGGGCCTTTTTGCGCGGGACTCGAGCGCGCCCCGACCAAGAGCGAAGCGACCACGGAGCAGGCGAGCCATCGAAAGACTTGCGGACCGCTGCGGAGGAAAAACATCATTCGATTCCTTCTTGGTCGAAAAGGGAGTGTGAATACGGCGGCACGAATCGCCCGCCAGAGCGGTTCAGCCGACGTCGCATAGTTGCACCGCTTGGCGAAGCGCGGCAAATTTATCCGCCCCCTTCGGCAGAAACTCTTGGCCGACAAAACCGCGATAGCCGGTCGCCAAGATCGCCTGCATGATCGGCGGATAATTCAATTCTTGCATGGCATCGAGGTCATTGCGGCCGGGGACGCCGGCCGTGTGATAGTGCGCGATGTAATCCTTATATTGGCGAATCCGGCTGATCACATCCCCTTCCATGATCTGCACGTGATAGATATCAAACAGGATTTTCATCCGCTGCGAACCGACCTGATCGCAGACCTGGACCGCCCACTCGAGGTGGTCGCCTTG
>DASRSE010000200.1:0-3420 GCA_035656655.1 Pirellulales bacterium | reverse complement strand
CGGCGGTCGAGTTCGCGTGGCGGCGGCTGCCGGTAAACGTGTTTCGGCGGCGGCGGACGCACGTCGCGCGTCGCTTCGCGCACCGGCGGAGCACGCAACGGCTTTGGCGCGGCGGCGGGCGGCATCGGGTTGTTCGGCTGTACAATGCCTTGCGCCGGCTGATCGAACGGGTTTGGCGCCGCGTTATTATTGTGCTGAGCGGCGACCGGCCCGCAGACGATCGCTCCGTCGGCAGCCTGCACACAAACGTTTTCCGCCGCGACCGCCCCAATCGAACAAGGCAAGAGAACAAGTGACAGCAGGAGGGAACGCATGTGACGCATGACCAACTCCCAGCCAAAAACGATTTTCGCCCGACGCAGCTGTTAACCATTTAACTTTATGATTTTCCGGATTTATTGTCCATGCTCCGCGCCGCGCACAAACCTGCGAACGCAAGCCGCAATTTGCGCGATTGCTTACAAGTTTAATTAAATTTTCTGCGATGCGCGGCCGGCCGGCGCGGTCGCGCGACGTTCGATTAGTTCAGCGAAGCCTCGAAGATGCCGCGCGTTTTCATCCGGCCGTGCCAGAAGCCGAGCAGCCGACGCGCCGTCGGTAACGACAAGTGTTCGAAATCTTTGCAAAGCGATTCAAGCTGACTGGCATGGGTTTTCGCACTAGGCCCAGCCGATAGTACGGCGTGCGTGATCGACCACTCCAGGTTCGTAGCTTTGCACAAGATCATGACGCCGAAACCGTTCTGATCGCAGACCAGCCGGCCAATGAGATTTGTCTCAATCCCGCTCAAGACCGACAAAGCGGCGACCAGTTCGGTAATTTTCCCGCCATCGGCAAACTCGAGTACGCGCGAGCGGGTCAAATCCGTATCCTGACCGAAGGCGTGCACGAAGCTTTGCGCCGCGGTCCAATCCTTTGCCATTGCGGCCAAACGGCCGGTATTGGCGGAGACCTGGGCCAGCACAAGGTTGACCGCTTCCGAATTCACGGGCCGAGCCGCCAACAGCCGTTTGCGCGTCTGCTCGGTCGCATAGCTCAAAAGCTGGGAAAAAATCAGCGACGGAATATCGGTACGGCGCGAAATCGTTTCGATCAGTTCATCGTCGCCATCGGCCCGCATGGCGAGCGTCGACATGCCCGTGTTCGAGAAGCGCGCGCCGGAGTTAGCCGCGATCTTTTTGACGACGTCGTGGTCGCCGCGGTCGACGAGAATATCGGTGATCGTCGGGCTGAGCGCACGGCGCTCGGCAATCTTACTCAGATGCGATTGGCTTTTATTCTCGGCGATCTCGACCAGTGTCTCGTCGGTCAGACAATTGGAGCGGGCCAGCACCGGTCCCGCGACATCAATCGAGTGGTTGGCGGCGAGTTGGCGCATGACCTGGGGTGGAGCGTTGGAACTGGGCGCGAGCCGTTCGCTCAATTCGGCGAGCGATTGAGATTCGAGCCGTCCGATCAGCCTGTTGATGACGTCGTCGAACAGCGAGACCAGTTCCTCGGTCAGTTTTGTTGGCGCCGAGAGGAATAGATCGGTGACCTGCCGCATGATACCGATACGTGTGTCCGCTGAGCCGCCCGCGACGGCACGTTCGAGATCTTCGAGCACCGGATGTTTCTTTTGTGCGTCCACGGGTTTTCTTTCTTTTTATTGCCGGTTGCCCGCCCTTACGCCGCTGCCGCGGCGGATGTCTTGCGCTTTTTGCTTTTCACGCCGCGTTGCCGCAACAAAGCACCGAAGTGCTCCTCCGGCATCGGTTGTCCGAGCAGAAAGCCCTGACCGTAGTCGCAATTCATGGTCACCAGCGCCAAGGCGTCGCCAGCGTGTTCAATTCCGGTCGCGACCGCGATCTGTCCGAAATTATGCGCCAGATCGATCATGGTCTTGCACAAGGGCGCGTTGACGGTGTCGGTGCCGCAGTTCACGATAAAGGTGCGGTCAAGCTTGATCTGAGCGAAAGGCAGTTCGGAGAGCTTGGCGAGCGAGGAATAACCTTTGCCGAAATTGTCGATCGCGATCTTGACGTTGATGCGGGCAAGCTTCTTGGCCAACTCGACCGCCAAACCGAGGCTGTTGATGATTTGGTCTTCCGCGATATCGATAATGAGTCCGGGCCAATTTGTCGCGTGCCCATATTGATCGAGGACGAGCCGCTCCATTGGCAGCTTTTCAAGAATGTCGATCGGAACGTTGACATTGATCGGAAGGCTGATGCCGAGCTTCGCATAGTTTGACCCGGCCTTAAGGGCGTCGATGACGGCCATTTCCGAAAGCTGATAGATGCACGCGGGCGATCCGCCGGCGATAAATCCCCCTGGCAAAATGATGCCGGCTTCGGGATGGCGGATGCGGGCGTACATTTCAGCGCCGACCAGCCGCTTTTTGCGCAAGTCGATGACCGGCTGGTACCAAAACTCGATCCATTTCCTCGTAATGGCGTCCTCGAGATTGGCGCTGGCAGCAGCGGTCAGCGAGAGACCCAGCTTCAAGTCCTGCACGATCTTGATGATGGCGTCGCCGCCGAACGGCTTTTTGAGCGCGGGCAGCATGTTGAGCTTGTGTTGAGCGCCGACTTTCTTGACATGCTCGAGCACCGCTGCGCCGCGGCGGCTCATCAACTGGACGGGCCCGCTGTAGGCGATCCGGCTCAGTCGCAGCAGCGACTCGATCGCGTCGGCGGAATCGAGCGAAATGTTATGGAAGATCAGGTCCGGCGGGCGCGGGATGCGCAGCGCGCGCAGAGCCGCACCGTCTGCGAGTTCGATGGTGTCGATGCCGAGGCCGTGCAGGATCAGCGATATGAATTGGCGGATGCTGCTTTCGTCGTCGACGATGAGGCATAGCGGCGCCGACGAGCTGTCACGCCGCACTTCGGCAGGCGGCGTGGCTGCGGTATCGGGACGCTTTGGTTCAACATCAGACATTTTATCGAGGCGCCAAAGTTCGGGCGGGCAGATCAGCTATCCCGGAGGTTTGAAAAATGCGCTGGCGACCTTTTGACGGCCTTGCCAGAAACGGAGAACGCGTTGCGCGGAGGGCACCGTCAGCGCGGCATATTGCTCGCGCAATTCGACGGATTGTTCCGCCGCGTGACTGGCCATGATGACGACGTAAGCATCTTGCCACTCCATGGCGAGGGACTTGCAGAGCACCATCAAGCCGAAGCCGTTGGTAGTATGAAGCAGGCGGTCGATCTGTTCGGCCGGGACGCCACTCAGGATCGAAAGGCCCACCGCGGTCTCGGTACGACGCTTGAGGTTGGCAAACTCCATGGTCTTTCGCTTGACGAGCTCGGTATCCTGGGCGAAGCCGCTCATGGCGCGCTGTGCGGCGGCGTAATGGTGCATGCTGCCCGCCTTGGGCGTCACCTGCGCGGCAATCTCGGCCATCAGCGATTTGACGAGGTCCTGGCTGCCGGCCGG
>DASRSE010000199.1:0-2386 GCA_035656655.1 Pirellulales bacterium | reverse complement strand
CAGGCCGAGGCCGATCGGCGCGCGCTCGAAAAGGCCGATTCGCTCGTCGAGCTGACGATCCAACTGTGGAAATTTCATGCCAAAAAACTCGACGAGCCAACCCTCAAGCTCGAAGACTTCGCTCAACAAGCGGAGCTCAGTGCGCCCGTATTAAGCGCGCTCGAAAAGTATCTCAAGGCGCGGACCCTGGACAAAGGCCACTACCTCCAGCCGTGGAATGAACTGCTGCCCAAGCCCGACGGTTCGCGCGAGCCCAGCGACGCGCTGCGCAAGTATGCCGAACAATTTCGCGACAAGGTGAAGGAGAATCTCCAGCGTGTACTGAAAAAGCGGAATTTGGATCAGCAGAAAGATTTGTTCGGAGAGAAGGGAGTATTTCCGCTAGTCGAAGCGACCATCTTGCCGGACGCCAACTCCGCTTGGAAGGCGCATTACGAAGCCTTGCAACAGACCGTGCGCGAGTTGAAGGCGAAATTGCCGCCAGAGCCGGCGCGCTGCGTGGCTTGCGAAGATCATGACCCGCACGACATTCAAGTCCAACTCCGCGGCAACCCTTATAAAAAAGGGGCCAAGGTGCCGCGCCGCTTCCTCCGTGTCTTGGCCGGCGACGAGCCTCCGCCGTTTACATCCGGGAGCGGCCGCCAGGAATTGGCCGAGGCGATCGCCAGCCCGACCAATCCGCTGACGGCGCGGGTGATCGTCAACCGGATTTGGCAGCAGGATCTGGGCCAAGGGCTCGTCAGCACGCCATCGAACTTTGGCGCGCAAGGGATGCCGCCGACTCATCCCGCGTTGCTCGACTATTTGGCGGCGCAGTTCGTGCGCGAAGGCTGGTCGATCAAGCGGTTGCACCGCGCGATCTTGCACAGCGAAGCGTATCAGCGAAGTTCCGCCCCGGTCGCGGAGAATTTGCAGGTCGATCCGGAGAACCGCTGGCTGTGGCGGATGGCGCCGCACCGGCTGACGGTCGAGGAATTTCGCGATTCGATCCTGAGCGCGGCCGGCACGCTCGATTTGCACGGCGGCGGACCGAGCGACGATCTCGACGCGGCGAAAACGACGCGGCGGACCATCTATGGCAAAGTGAGCCGCAAGGACCTGAGCAAGCTGCTGGCGCTGTGGGATTTTGCCGATCCACGGATTTCGATCGATCGGCGCGGAGAATCAACCATGCCGCAACAGATGCTGTTCTTGATGAACAGCCCCTTCATGATCGACAACGCGCGCCGGGTCGCGGCGCGACTGAACGACTTGAAGGAACCGGCGGCGCAAATTCGCCGCGCGTTCGAGCTGACGCTGGTTCGCGAACCAACCGCAGCCGAGTTGAACTTGGTAGGGAAATTTCTGGCGGCGGAAGATCCCGCCAGCGGAGCGCAGCAAAAAAACGAGTTGACGCGTGTTGAGCGTTTTGTCCACAGTTTACTAGCCAGCAACGAGTTCTTTTTCGTGAATTGAGGCTACCCATGCTAACGCATTTATCTCGCCGCGAGTTGCTTCAGACGCTCGGCACTGGGCTTGGCGCGCTGGGCCTCGCGAATGTGTTCGGCCAGCGCAGCGTGCTGGCCGCGCCTGAGCAAGCCGCGGCCTCGAGCCTCAACCCGCTCGCGCCGAAGGCGCCGCTCTTCAAGCCGCGAGCGAAGCGGCTGATCCATCTGTTCATGTGCGGCGGCCCGTCGCACGTCGATACGTTTGATTACAAGCCGGCTTTGACGAAATACGCCGGGCAGCGGCCCGACGCGGTCAATCTGAGCACCGAACGGCGGACCTTCAATCTGTTTCCGTCGCCGTTCAAGTTTAATAAATATGGCCAGTCGGGCTTGGAGGTCAGCGACGCCTTCAAAAAAATCGCCGAATGCGCCGACGACCTCTGCGTCATTCGCTCGATGCATACGGACATTCCGAACCACGATCCGGGCATTTTGATGATGTGCAGCGGATCGAACCTGACCAACCGGCCGGCTTTTGGCTCGTGGCTCTTGTACGGACTCGGGAGCGAAAATCTGAATTTGCCCGGCTTTATCGCGCTCTGTCCCGGCCGCCCGGGCTTTGTCGGCCCCGCGCTGTGGAACAACAGTTTTTTGCCGGGCATCTATCAAGGCTGCCATGTGAACCACCTGAATAACAAGCCGGATCAGGTGATGGACTATTTGAAGAACTTGCAGCTCACCTCCACGGCGCAGCGCGAGGAGGTCGACCTGATGAAGGCCCTGAACGAGCAGCACCTGGCGAAAAATCCGCATGAGACGGCCCTCGAGTCGCGGATTCAATCGATGGAGATGGCGTTTCGGATGCAGATGGAAGCACAAGAGGCGTTCGACCTGCGCCAAGAGACGCAGGCGACGCGGGCCATGTATGGCGAAGGCCATTTCAACGATGGTTGCATCCT
>DASRSE010000198.1:0-6219 GCA_035656655.1 Pirellulales bacterium | reverse complement strand
TGCTTGGTGCGGATCCCCGGCTGAATCCGGATATGCCAAACGAGGCCACGCAGGAGGCGCTGCAGACGGTGCTACGAGTCGCGACGCCATCGCCTATCCAATTGAATGCGACGATACTCGCGATGCTCCGAAATGCCTGGAGGTGGAATCCAAGCGGCTCCATGAAAGAAAAAAGGGACATTCTATTTGCACAAATAGAATGTCCCCAAGTCGGGGCGACATGATTCGAACATGCGACTTCTTGGTCCCAAACCAAGCGCTCTAGCCAGGCTGAGCTACGCCCCGAGGAGGGCGGCGGATGTTCGGCATGCCGCCCAAATCCGCCGCCGGCGTTTGTCTATCGTAGCGGCGGCATTCGACCGACGCAACCGTGGCCCGCTCCACTCGGCGGAATATAGTGGTCATTTGACCACTATCAGCCGACGCGCGCGGCGCGGCTCCCATTCAAATGGGCGCGCAGCCGCTCGAACTCTTCGACCGAGTGAAATGCCAAGATGATTTTGCCGCGGCCGCTCGCGGTTTGGCGGATTTGCACTTTCGAACCGACCGCCGCACGCAGTTCGTTCTCGAGCGCGGCGATCTGCTCGTTCTTGGTCTTTTTCCGCGGCGGCGCGGCGGATTCTTGGTCCTCTGGCGAGACAACTTGAAAGCTCGGCGAATCGACGGCATGAATCGTCTCTTGAACCAATTCCTCGATCGCGCGGACGCTGAGCCCCTCGGCTTGGATCCGCTGGCAGACCTTGATCTGCTCCTGCTCGTCGCCCAGCGGCAACAGCGCCCGCGCATGGCCCGGCGTGATCGTGCCGCTGCGCAGCGCCGCTTGAACCTGGTCCGGCAATTCCATCAGGCGAATCAGGTTGGCAATCGTCGAGCGGTCGATGTGCAGGCGTTTGGCCAATTCTTCTTGCGTGCACTGGTAGCGCTGCAAGTATTGTTGAAAGCTGGCCGCCTTTTCCAACGCGTTCAGGTCCTTGCGCTGCAAGTTTTCGACGATCGCAATCTCGTTGATCTGCCGATCGTCGGCGTCACGCACCTGGGCAGGAATCTCCGGCAAGCCGGCCTTGATGGATGCTCGCAGCCGCCGTTCGCCGGCGATCAGTTGATACCGTTCGCCTTGCTTGCGGACGACAATCGGCTGGATCACCCCATGCGCGGTGATGCTCTCGGCCAGCTCGTCGATCTCGGTTGGGTTGAACTCGCGCCGCGGCTGATACGGATTGCTGTCGATCTCGTAAACGCTGAGCATGACCAGCCCGCCGCCGAGGGCCGCGGTGCCGCCGGCCGCCGGTTGGTGCCAATTATCCGGTTCCAGCTCGGGGGCCGAGCCAAACGGTCGGCCCAAGAGGGCTTCCAATCCACGGCCAAGACGTTTTTCTTTAGACACGTTCCAAGACCTCCATGCAAAGTTCGACATAAGCTCGCGAACCGCGCGAGCGTGGTGCGTAATCCATGACTGCCTGGCCATGGCTGGGCGACTCGGCGACGGCGACATCGCGCGGGATGACCGTCTGATACACGATTTCGCCAAAGAAGTCGCGAACCTCTCCTTCGACTTCAAAGGTCAATTCGAGCGAAGCATCGTACATCGTGAGGACAATGCCGCCGAACCGCAGCCGCTCGGGCCGCTGCTGCATGATTTGGCGGATCACGTCGATCATCTGGGCGAGCCCTTCCATCGCAAAGTATTCGCATTGGATGGGCATCAGGACTTCCGTGGCGTTGGCCAAGGCCGTGCGCGTCAGTTGACCCAGCGACGGCGGACAATCGATCAGGACAAAATCGTATTCGCTCAGTCCGGCGGCCAGATGCTGACGCAACGTGGCTGTCTGGGACTCGTTGCCTTGGGCCAACTGCTCGACATCTTGGAAACTGCGGCTGCCAGGCAGGAGTTCCAAGCCCAATAGGCTGGTTTTCACGAGCGTTTCGCTGAGCGGTTGCCGCGAGAGGAGCGGATGGCGTTCGGCTGGAGAGTGTCCTAATCCGCTCGTCGCATTGCACTGCGGGTCGAGGTCGATCAGCAGCGTGCGATGCCCGGCGCTCGCCAAACCGGCAGCCAGATTCACGGCGGTCGTCGTTTTTCCGACGCCTCCTTTCTGATTCGCGACACACAAGATACGGCCCATGAGACGATTGCGAGAGCAGACTAGAGACAAGAATCAGGCCAGCCCATGGCGAAAAGTTCGCCTCTGCGGGGTGTCCGCGGGCAGCGAACGCGGGAGAGATTGTAAGCGCGGCGAGAGAAATCGCGAACGGCAGTTTCCGCGAGAATGCGATAGAGCCGCCTGCCGTGCGAACGATTTCGCACTCGGCGTGGTTTTGCAGCGGCTAGCGGCCCGGTGGAATCTCCCAAGCACTGGATTCCCGCCTGCACGGGAATGACGGGAGGGCGGGAATGACGAGAGCGCTGGATTCCCGCCTGCGCGGGAATGACGGGAGCGCTGGAATGACGGGAGCGGGGGTCGCGATCGTACACGAACGAAGTGCGATGCCGTTTCACGTGGAACATAAACTCTGCCCGCTTTGTGTGTTTCACGTGAAACGCGCAGCTTGTGCAGAGCGAAGTAGCCGCTCCACCTGTCACAATGTGGCAGGTTTCACGTGGAACCGATGGCTACGGCGGAAATCGGAAGGCGAAATTCTGCGAGCAATAGACGAAATCGCGGTGGTCTCCCGCTCCTTCATCCCCGACTTTTGGATGTTGCCATCGGGCTCTCCTCAAACGTCGAGCGGGTTAATCACCAGACCGCCGAGGAGCTTCGGATAGAAGTAAGTGCTTTTCGCCGGCATTCGCTCGCCGTGCTGGCTGATGGTGCGAATGTGGTCGACCGTGGCGGGCATCACCAGGGCCGCCAGTTCGAATCGACCGGCCGTCCCCATCACCCCGGTCGCGTCGCGGGCCGCGGAATCGCCCGCTTCCAGACTCGCTTCGACCTCTTGAATCGTGTGGACGTATTTTGGCTTCGGCAGGTCTGTCGTGCCCAAGAGGTCGTCCATCACCAAGCGATGCAAGATCGAGACGCCGAGCGATTGCCATTCGCTGCTATGTTCAGGGGCGAGATTGCCCATTCGCTCGCGCCCTTTGGCCGTGATCTTGGCGACGACCCAGCGTTCGTCCTGGCCGGTGAAGAAGCCGATCGTCCCTTGCTCGCCGGCAGTTTCGATTTCGTCCCAGACCGTTTGGGCCAAATCGGCGCCTTCGCCCGCGAGGCGGCATGTGAAACAATCGCCAAGCTTGGCTATGAACTCGCTGGCGCTCATCGCCGGCAGCCCGCGAAAGAGTCGATGCGTGGGCAGCACGACGAGGCCCGGGTCGCTCATTCCGACGTACATCATCAACACGAAATTGGCGGGATGATTGGGCGAGAGCTTGCCGGCCGCGGCCAGCTCGTCGCGGTAGTTGCAAGCGGTTTCATAGCGATGGTGTCCGTCGGCGATGAAGACCGGCTTGGGCCCCATGATCTCCGAGAGCTTTGAAACGATGGCGGAATCGTTGACCGGCCAGACGCGGCTGATCACGCCTTGATGGTCGGTCGCCTCAAGGGCCGTTTTGCCGGCGGTCGCTTGTTCCAGCAATTCTTGCGCGCTATTGGTCGGGTCAGGAAACAGGCCAAAGATTTGGCTCAGGTTTGCTTTGCAAGCCTTCATCAAGAGGAGCCGATCGGCCTTCGGTCCGGACATTGTCTCCTCGTGCGGAAAGATGTTCCCTTCGCCGAAACGCTCGAGCCGGCAGCGCGCCATGAAACCGCGGCGGATATACTTTTGTCCGTCCGCGGTAAATTCCTGGTGATAAACATAGACAGCCGGCTGCGACTCCGCGAAGAGCACCCCGTCGGAGCGCCAGTTTTTTAGAAACTTGGCGGCGCGGCTGTAGCGATTGTTCTTGTCGTCGTCGAGCGGTTCGTCGCGATTCAACTCGACGCGCACAAAGTTCGCCGGATGGCGCAGATAGAGTTCGTTCTGAAACTCCGGCGAGATCACATCGTACGGCGGACAGATCACGTCGGAGAGCGAACCGACGTGACCGAGGTTATAACGCAGCGCGCGGAAAGCTTGGATGTCGGACATGGCGATCAGAGAGGTTGAGAAAGGGCGAAGGGAGAAATGCGCCGGGAGGCGTGCGCGGCAATTTGGCTGTTTCACGGGAAACCCGCCCCTATTGTCAAGATTCAGCCGTCTGCCGCAAGGGTTCGCCAGCATTTGTATAAATGCACTGGCGGCCGCCCGGATCAAGCTCGCTGCCGCTCCCGCGCAGCGAACCGTTCTTTTCGCCAACCCAGTGGCGGAGTTATAATGGTCCCAGAGGAACCCTATGTCGCAAATCGAATATGGCCCGATCTCACTCGATAGGATGTTTGGCGCGATGGAGAAAGTTCGCGAGCGGTTGCTGCGCGCCACGGCGGCGCTCGAAACGGCCAACATTCCTTATGCGGTGGTCGGCGGACATGCCGTGGCGGCCTGGGTTTCCAAAGTGGACGAGGCCGCGGTGCGATCGACTCCTGATGTCGACATCTTGATTCGCCGCGAGGATCTGCCGCGCGTAAAAGCGGCTTTGGCAGAGGTCGGTTTCATCCACGCGCAGATTTTGGAAATCGACGCCTTTCTTGATGGGCCGACCGGGCGGGCGCGCGATGCCGTCCACATCTTGTTCGCCGACGAGCGTGTCAAGCCGCACGATTTAGCGCGGACGCCGGACGTGCAGCAAAGCCAGCGCGACGACTTTTTCCAAGTCGTCGTGCTGGAAGGTCTCGTCACGATGAAGCTGACTTCGTTCCGCGATAAGGACCGAACTCACTTACGCGATTTGCTGGAACTGGGCCTGATCGACGCGAGTTGGCTCGAGCGGCTGCCAGCAGAGCTAGCAGAGCGATTGCAGCGCTTGCTGGACGATCCGACCGGTTAGTCTCAAACGCGACGGCGATTGCTCAGCGGCCATCTCGGGCGATCGCGATGGCCGGACCCGTTCTTTTCGCCGGACCCGCGGCGGAGTTATAATGGTCCCAGAGGAACCCTATGTCGCAAATCGAATATGGTCCGATCTCACTCGATAGGATGTTTGGCGCGATGGAGAAAGTTCGCGAGCGGTTGCTGCGCGCCACGGCGGCGCTCGAAAAGGCCAACATCCCTTATGCGGTGGTCGGCGGACATGCCGTGGCGGCCTGGGTTTCTAAAGTGGACGAGGCCGCGGTGCGATCGACTCCTGATGTCGACATCTTGATTCGCCGCCAGGATCTGCCGCGGGTAAAAGCGGCTTTGGCAGAGGTCGGTTTCATCCACGCGCAGATTCTGGAAATCGACGCCTTTCTCGATGGGACGACCGGGCGGGCGCGCGACGCCGTCCACATCTTGTTCGCGGACGAGCGCGTCAAGCCGCACGATTTAGCGCGGACGCCGGACGTGCAGCAGAGCCAGCGCGACGACTTTTTCCAAGTCGTCGTGCTAGAAGGTCTCGTCACGATGAAGCTGACTTCGTTCCGTCGCAAAGACCAAGTTCACCTGCTCGATTTGCTGGAACTGGGCCTGATCGACGCGAGTTGGCTCGAGCGGCTGCCAGCAGAGCTAGCAGAGCGATTGCAGCACTTGCTGGACGATCCGACCGGTTAGTCTCAAACGCGACGGCTGTTGTCGGCCGCCAGCAGCCTTGAGCGGCGATTTTAAAAAAAGAACGTGGTGGACGACTTTCGCCATTCACCACGTTCCGATTTTTGATCGCGTGAAACGAGTCGGCAATTTTCTAGTACCGATAGTGCTCGGGCTTGAAGGGCCCTTCGGCCGGAATGCCGAGATAGTCGGATTGCTTTTTGGTCAGCTTCGTCAGCTTCACGCCAAGTTGGTCGAGGTGCAGCCGAGCGACTTCTTCGTCGAGCTTTTTCGGCAGCATGTGGACGCCGATGTCGTAGTTCTCCGACTCGGTCCAGAGGGCGATCTGCGCCATGACTTGGTTCGTGAAGGAGTTGCTCATCACGAACGAAGGGTGTCCGGTCGCGCAGCCGAGATTCACCAAGCGGCCTTCCGCGAGCAGCAAAATGCTCTTGCCGTTGCTGAACGTATAGCGGTCGACTTGCGGCTTGATCACGACTTTTTTCGCACGGCCCGTCTTCACCTCGCCTTCGATCCAAGCGACATCGATCTCGATATCAAAGTGACCGATGTTGCAGATGATCGCATCATTTTTCATCTGCGCGATGTGCTCGCCGCGGATGATGTCGCAGCAGCCGGTGG
>DASRSE010000197.1:0-5309 GCA_035656655.1 Pirellulales bacterium | reverse complement strand
GCAGGCTCCGCGGCCATCGATCGAATCAGCTCGAGCGCCTCGCGCTCGTGGTCCGCGGACCACGGAGCCTCGATCACGGCATTAAAGAGCGTCGAAAGATAGGTCGAACGATAGTCGGGCGGCGCGGACTTCAACCGTTCGCGCAGGAAGGGGAGAAGTTTTTCCGGGAACCGGGCCTGATCGATCTGGCGAATGGCTTCGCTCAACTCGTATTGCTCGCCGCCGCTCTCGGTCGTGTCGGTTTTCTCCCAGCGCGCGTGAATCGAGGCGGCGATTTTTTGCCAGAGTTCCACCGGCAATTCCGAGCCTTGGAACTGGCGCCGGCCTGCGAGCGGCGCGGCCAATTCAACTTGCCCTGCCAACACGCTGTTGACGAAGTAATTGATTTGCCGCGGCGAGAGTTTGTCCAAGTCAGCTTGCAATTGCGAGAGGAAATAGGCCCGCAAACGATCGCCCGCTTCGCTGTTGCCGAATCGGCTCTGCAAAATGTCTTGGACGATGGATAAGTCGTCCGGTCGCTGGCAGAAAAACTCGGCCGTTTCGAGGAGCGGCTCGTACCACAGCGGATACGTGCGATAGAGTTGGATTCCGTTGGCGTTCCCTTCGGCATAGCGAATAGCCGCCTGCAAGCGCGACCGCGACGGGTCGGGCAACCGGCCTGCTTGCCGCGCGTCGGCCTGCCATTTCCGCGCCAGCGCGTCGGTCAGCCATTTCCGCGCCAGCGCGTCGGCGTCATTCATCCGCTCGTTATAAATCAGCGCGGCCAAATGATACTGATATCCGGCCGCTCCGCGCGGATCGCGGGCGATCCAGGCCGTGGTGAATTTGAGCAAGTCGGCCCAGCGGGCCTGTTCGCGATAAAAATCGGCATAGGCCGTGCGAAGTTCATCTTCCTCGTAATAGCTCCGCTCCTCCGGCCGCGCCATCTGTTGTTCGAGCCACGCATAAGCGGCGTCCGAGTGGCCAGATTGCAACAATTGCCGCGCGTATTCGACTTGTCGGCCCACGGCCCACGGTTCCGCGGCGGCCAATTGCTTTCGCAGGGCGAGTGCTTCGTCCGTCCGGTTCAGCGCGTCGGACAAGGTGATCAACCGCTGGGTCCAGCGCGGCATGTGTGACATCTTGCCGGGCGATTCTTGATACACCGGCTTGAGCGTCTGCAATCCTTCCAGAATTTCGCTCGAACTGGAGATTGCTTGCAGCAGATCGAGGACACGTTCGGCTTGGACATAGGCTTCGGCGCCCGGATGCGCGACCAATTCCTGCGCCATCGCCAAGAGGCGTTGCCGCGCCTCTTCGTTGTGGCGCATCGTGACCTCGAGCGTCGAATGCAGCCAAGCCAAGCCGGGCTTGCCAGGCTCTTGCTTTTCTATTTCGGCCAATTGCTTCAACACGTCGTCCCACTGTTGCAGTTGGCAATCGTGCAGGAGCATCACGAGCCGATCGTCGAACGTCGCGGAGCCATCGACCACGTGCTGCCGCGCGACCACCGCCGAGGGAGCCGGCAGGCGCACGAACAGGGCCGTCTTGGCCGGCGCCCATTCGGCTTCGAGCCGCGTCTTGAACGCGGCCGCGGGCACGGCCTTAACCGATTGCTTGACCGTTTCGGTGACGCGCTCCTGATCGTCAAACGTAGTGATCGTTTGGGCCCACCACACCCCGCCGGCTTCGACGAAATCGGCGTATTTCGTCCGAGTCGTCAGCTTGCCGTCTTGGCGCCGTTCAAATTGCAGCAGGACATGCCGCTCGGTGTCGATGAGAAAGCGGATTTCGACGGACAAATCCTTCCGCGAGAGGATCAGCGCGACTTGATGGTCTCCCGCCTTTTCGGTGCGAGCGGAAAAATTGTAGTAGGTCGTATGAATCAACGCTAACGACCAATCTTGGAGGGTGAAGCCGGGCTGCGTCCGATCTAGTTCGACCGCCGCTCGCGTCCGCCCGAGCAGATAGGTCAGCGACAGCGCCGCGCGCGCGCGCTCGTCGCAATAATTGATGATTGTCTCGGTCTCGGCGTTCTGCGGCTTGGTGAGCCACGCGCCCGGCGAATACAGCGTCAACTCGCCCGTCGCAGAGACGATCCGTTTCCAAATGGGGTCCGTGGTGACGTCTTCCGCGTGAATCTCCAGGCCGCCGTCCAGTTTTTGCAGGGCCTCCCAGCGCGAAAGGCTCTGCGAGAGGGCAATCGCTTCCGGAGTCCAGCCGCGCGGCTTGGGGCTCGATGACCCGGCGCTCGGACGCGCCGCCAGACTGGGAAAGAGGACATTCACCCAACTCGTGTAGTTGGCCGCTTGGTACCCTCGCCCCATTTGTTGAAACTCGCCGTAGGACCGCATTAATCTGCCAGTCGCTGTGCTCATGTCCGATGCCGAGGACCAATTCTCGCCTTGGAGCATCACACCGTCTTCGTCGATCCCAAAGTCAAGCGTATCGGTCTGAAGATCCGTCTGAATACCGGCCATCAGACTCGTCCCCCGGCCATCCTCGGCGTTACTTTGCCACTCGCCGCGGATATTTGGCAGGTCGCCTAGCTGGGCCATCTGATCGGACAGGCCCCTCCCAGCGCTGTCGGGTTCATCGGCTTGCTTAAAGCCGAGGTCGAACGAGTAGTCTCGGCCACCTCCGAATGGGCCGTTCCCTGGGCCCCTGGGGCCAAACCCATAATTATCGCCGTCAAATTCGCTTTCGACGCCCAATCCGCGCGATTTGAAACCGTCCATACGAGAATTGTCAAAGTAATAGTCGGTTAGTCCCTGTGCCCTGGCACTCAAGACTTCAAGCGGAAGCGCGCCATGAACCATTCCTGCCGGATCGTTGCCGCGGCAGAGGGCTTCGAAATAATTCACTTGGCGCTGGATCGAATTGGAATCGCGTGCCAGCCGCGCCCATCGCGCCAAGATTTGCCGCCGCAATTGAACTCGCCAATCGCCGGCGCGTTTCATCTGCTGCTGCGCCAATTCATAGTCTGCGTTTTTCTTGCCGTCGGCGAAAAACTTTTCGCCATCGCGCATTTGATAATGGCGCTTTACTCCAAAACGCTCGCGATCCGCATCCGTTTCCAGCACCAGCAGCGACGTATAGGGCGTGATAATGTGAAACTCTTCAGACAAAGCGATGATATCGTCGCGGATTTGCGGGCTCGTTCCTTGTTGCAGTAGCTGGTCAAGATGTTCGCGCGCCCACAGCCGCGGAATGAATGAGTTTCCTGCCTCGGCGTCTTGGAAATTGATCTTGGCCGCATAGCGAATCGACTCCGCGCCGCGCTGGCCGGTAACAATGATCTCGCCCGTCTGGTTCTGACCGGCCGGCAAGTAACGGCCGACGAGGATTTGCTGCGTGCCTGCCGCGAGATTGGGCAACCGTTCTGGATAGATCGCCGCGACCTTCACCCCGCGAAACTCGACGTGCAAATTGCGCAAGCCAGGCTGGGCGATTTCATTGAGCCAGCGGCGGGCGACGATTTCGGGCGTTTGCTCGCCGCCGATGGCGCGGACCGAACCGCCGCCGACCGACGCGATTCCTTGCATGACCGAGGCATCGCTCGTGTTGCCGAGAGTGACCGCGTGCAGCGTCCAACTCTCGGCCTCGCTTGCGCGGCCTTGGTCTGGAGCCGAGGGATCGATCGCTTTTTTCTCGGAGTCGTGCTGCGCCGCCGATAATGCGGCGCGCTTGTCGCTCAACAATTTAGCGAGCCGCTTCACAAACGCGGCCGGGTCGCGGTCGTTGGCTGTCAGGATGCCGTCGCCCAGGTAAACAATCTGCGCGTCCGGCGGCGCCTTGCGCAAGACCGTATCGAAGGCCTGATCGAGATTGGTCCAGCCGAGCGAGACGCGGCGCTCGAGGAAATCGCGAGCTTTGCCAATGTTCTCTTCGGTTGCCGCCAGCGGTTCGGGGGCGGACCAAGCGGTCGCCACGTCGGTCGCCGCCAACTGGAAGCGATCCTTTGGACCCAGCGACGAGAGCACTGTCGCGACAAAATCGGCCTGCTGTTTGCGCTTTTCGGAATCCATCGATCCCGACGTATCGCAGAGCAGCACGACGTGGAGCGCTCGTCCCTCGGGCAGAATCTCGCGTTGCCAGTTTCCCTCGGGAGCGGGCGGCGTCAATTGCACAAGCAAGTAGCCATCGTCACCGCGTCGATGCGGCACGACGACCACGTCCGCTTGTTTGCCGTCGATTTCGCAGACGACTTGAAAATCGCGCTCGGGCGAATATTCTTGCGCGGTAAAGTTGACCTCTGCAGAATGGGCCGTATGCGAGATCCGCGCCGAATGCGTCGGACAGATGACCTCCTTCAGCGGCAAGGCGGAGTTCACCGTCACATTCAACGACAGCTCGCGCAGCGGATGCATCCGCAGCAGATCGCTCCGCAAGCTGTAAGTGTAGTGGTACTGGTTGGCTTGCAGCGGCAGCACCTGTGTGTAGACGATTTTTACGCGCTTTTCCGAATTTGGCTCGATCGGATAGACGCGCGCTTTGAATAGATTGCCGCTGGTCCATTCGAGCAGGCCGGGGTCGCGCTTTTCACGCAAGATCGTTTCATAAATCTCGCGAGCGCGCTGTTTTTCGACGATGTCCGCTTCGACCAATTGGTCGCCAATCCACATGCCGAAGCCGCTAATCGAGGCATCTTGCGGCAAGGGAAAATGAAAGACGCCCTCGAGTCGCTCGGCGCTATGGTTCACGAACGATTCTTCGATCGTCGTCCGCGCGATTTGATCGCGAATCTCCACGCTCACCTTGTGATAGCCGACCGTCAGCGGTTCGTTTCGACCGTCAGGCAAGTTCACGATCAACGACCCGAGCGACTCGTTGCTGGAGGTTCCTTCAAAAGCGGCCAGCCATTTCGGTGGCTGCTTTGGTTCGACTAACTTTTCAGTCCGATCAAGATGGACAAACGTCTTGCCGGCGACGAATTTTTGCATTCCGCCGCGCGGCGACAGCAATTCAAATTGGGGCGGCGCGGCGTTTTTCTCCTTCTGGTCCGCCGCCGCTGGAACGGCGACTTGGGCCTGTCCGCTATGCAGCCGCGCCTGGGTCGGCGAGATGCACTCGAGCAACGTGCCTGGGCCGAGGATCAAAACAACGTCATTCGAGAATCGCACCTTGGCGGCGTTCGCGCCGCGAAGATCGGCGCGCAGCCAATCGCCCGGCTTGAGAATCATCGACCTGCAAACCGGAGTCCAGCGCTGCGACAAGAGCGGCCGCAGCCCCACGATTCCTTGAGCGTCTTCGATCTTGCCAACCCGGCCATCCTCGGTCAGCGATTTCGTGACGACAAACTTGTTATCCGCTTGGGGCGTATTCATCGC
>DASRSE010000196.1:0-25799 GCA_035656655.1 Pirellulales bacterium | reverse complement strand
TCGCAGGGAAAAGGAAACGGCTCCAGAATCGCGACGCCAGGATATTCTCGCTATTGCCAGTCGGACTGGTTTGCCGTGAGTTGACCATCGTCAAACCGCAACGAGAACCAGCGCACCTCGGCTCGCGCTCGATTTCCGTGGGAGTAAAGGTGTCTCTATATCAAACGATTTTGGTCACGCTCGACACGTCGCCGACCGATCGCGCGATTCTCGAACATATCAAACTGCTGGCGGCCGCGTTGCAGAGCCGCGTCGTGCTCTTGCACGTCGCTGACGGTTGGGCCGCGCGGGCCTATGGCGCGGATGCCGTGAGCCCGGAGGTGCAGGCCGATCGCGAGTATCTGGACAAAGTTCAAGCCGAGTTGACGGCCGCCGGCATTGCGACCGAAACGGAGTTGGCCTTTGGCGACCCGGTCGCGGAGATTATCCGCTGGGTTGAGCAACAAGGGTGCGATTTGATCGCAATGAGCACGCATGGGCACCGCTTTCTGGCCGACCTGTTTTATGGCACGACCGCGAATCGAGTCCAGCACGCGGTCAAGGTCCCGGTGTTGCTGCTGCGAGCCGGCTGACGCGCCACGGCCAGCATCGTCGCTCTATTTTGCTTTCGGCTTGGGCGGGTCCCAATATAAAACTTGCCTGTCCGTGGTGAGCCGACTTCGCAAAGGCTGGTAGGCGAGCTTTTGCACCGCGACCCCGGCATCGATCGCTTGGCAGGCGGCCGTGGCGGCTGACTGCCCCAGCACCATGAAGACCGGCTCCATGCGGATCGAGCCATACGCGATGTGCGAGGCGGCCAGGCAGACGGGCACCAGCAGATTCGAGCACTCGCTTTCTTTCGGCACGATCGCCCGATACGAAATCGGATAAGGCGCGACGCCGACCTGCACGTCTCCCTCGTTAAACACGCGTCCGTCCTGCGCGTACCGCTGGACATTGTGCGAGTCCATATTGTACGCTCCGAGGCCGATCGGGTCTGAGACCGTGACGCGATGCTCGCAGTTGCGCTGGGTCATGACGTAATCGGACACCAGCCGCCGCGATTCGCGGATGTAGAGTTGCGGCGGCCAACCACCGTTGTCGGTGAACTCGTCTTTGGCAAGTCCCCAGTGGTTGATGTTGTCGCGAACTTTGGCTGGGACCCGCTCATCGTGGGCGAGAAACCAGAACATCCCTTGGTGATAATTCACTTGCTCGAGAAAAATTTTCTCGCGCGTGGCATAGTCGCCGTCGGGATACGCATAGTTCACGCCGATGTCGTCCGAGGAAAACGCGCCATTGTTGTTGGCGTCCGTTTTGCGGTTGGGCATCGGCACATTGTTGCCGAGAAAATCAGCCACGCCGGCTTGCAAGTAGCGCAGCAGCAGTTCGTACCGCGCAGGCTCATAGTTCTGGGGCTTCGGCCACGGCAGCCGGTTGCTGGCATCCTCGGTCAGACACAAGCGAAAATTGTACGCTTGCACGCGCTGATCGCCGCTCCCTTCTTCGCCGGGACCCCCTTCGTGGATGCCGAGCAAAAGTCCACTGGCCGGATCGCCGGGAATGCGAAAGGGATCGATCGTCTTCTTGAATTGGTGCTGAGTTGCGTGCTTGGTCTGCACGCCATTGAGGGTTTCGTGATAGACCGAATTGGCCTCGCGGCCGACCTGATACGAGCAGCCTGCTCCCGCCAAAAGGTCCCCCTCGTAGCTGGCGTCCAGGAACATCCGGCCGGAAATCGTCTTGCCGCTTTCCAGCGTGATGGAGTCGATGGTCAGACCGCGTTTGTGGACGCCATTCTTCCGTTGCAGCCGTTCGTGAAACAAGACGGGAATTTTGTTTTCGGCCACGAATTCACGGAACACCTGTTCGGCTACGTGGGGCTCGAACGTCCACATGGTGTCCGCGCTGGGCGTGCGGCGTTTGGCCGCATATTGGGCGGCCGTCTCTTGCACCCAGCTCTCCGGCTTGGCGTAGTGCTGAAAAATGCGCGCGTAAAATTCGCGCGAAATTCCGCCGATGGCCTGCTTGTTGCCAATGTCAGTGGCGCCTAAGCCGGCGGCCGAGATTCCGCCGAGATGATTGCTCGGCTCGATGAGCACGGTCGTTTTTCCGAGCCGCGCGGTCTGCACGGCGGCGGCGACACCAGCCGAGGTCCCGCCATAAATCACGACGTCGTACGTTTGCGCGAAGAGGCTTGCCGGAAAGCAGAAGACGAGCGCCGCCCAACCAAGCCGCCGTAGCGAGCCGAACGCGAGCCCTGGCGCAGCATTGACCGGCGCGGCCTCACGGTTTCTTCGAGGGAATGTACTGCGGATAGCGAAGAAACTGGCGATACTGGTCAGGCGTCGGATCATTGGGAAGGGCGGCTCCGATTGAGGTGTAAATGTCGTTCAGCCGTAGTTGCGTCGCCATCGGCAACTCGGCGAGCGAATGCACGTCGCGCACGCGCATGGCCTCCGAGATCATCGACATGGCCAGCACGTTGATTGGGTCGAAGCCAATGCGGAAATCTTTCGCGCGGGCTTGGCGGTCGCCCAAAATGGCGCGCATTGAAGAATCCGAGGCCGGGCTATGCACGGCCCCCATGTAATGCCCCAATTCATGAATTAGCACCTCCAATCGCTCCGGCTCGTTGATCTGCTGCGACCATTCCCGCACCAGCACATGCGGATGCATCGGCCCGCGCGTCCCGCCCAGATGAAAGTGGCCCATCGGCAGCGCATACTGGCTCGTAAAGCCCACGGCAATCCGCGCCGGTTCGGGCTTCACCTTCCGTTCAAACTCGGCTAACGATTGATTGAAGTCCGTAATCCGGTTGTCGGAGACCCACGTGTCATAGGCGACGATCTCGAACTTGACGCGGCATTGCTTCTCGAAGATTTCATTGGCCGCCTGCACGCGCCGCGCAATCCGGCCTTTCCACGCATGGCTCGAACCGGTCTCGTCGTCGTCAACCAACACCTTGATCGGAATCACCAGATACTTTTTGGCATTCTCCTCGTCGCCCCCTTTTGGCGCTCCTTTTGGCACGACGCCGGCCGGGAGGGCCGCTGCCGGTAGCGTGGCTGCCGGAAGCGGGGCGGCTGGATTTGTCGCGGGAATCACGGCGGAGGGATTGCCCGCGGCCGGGTTGCCGGCGCCGGCCGGATGGACGGCATTCGCGGCAGACAGTTCCTTCGCCACCCGCGCTTGTGCCGCCGCTTTTTCGCTGGCCGGCGAGGTCAGGGCCACTCCGCGGAGGACCACTTCGCCTTTGGTGTCGATGAATCCGTACACCGAGTTCAAATCGAGCGGCACTTCGTGCGCCCCATCGCCGTTGGCGTATGCGAGCTTGCCCGGCTGCTTGCAGCTAAGTGAGCACAACTCGCCGGAAGTCAGGGTGATGTCTTGGGGCGGGTTCTCGCCCTCGCGAAATTGAAAAGCGATGCGCACCGGCGAGCGGTTCGCGATCACAATCGTGCCCGCCCGAGCCGCCACGCAATCGAAGCCGCAGACCAGCAGCAAGGGGACCAAGATGGAGACAAAACGACGCATGCAGTCGAGCGCGGGGCAGGGGAGGGGGGCCAGTTTTGGAGTACAGCACCAGCTTTGAGTTTAGCGAGCGATGGCGAACTCGCCACACTCCTTTTGAGGAAATAGTGGCAAGATCTGCTGGTTAGCCAACTTATCCTTTTTATCCGGAATTTGCCAGATTTTCCTTAAAATCTCGAAGTGCCGGGATTAGGGCTGCCGATGAATAGGCAAGGAATGCCGGTATTACGGCGGGAACCCCCCAGTGGTTCATTGCCCCTTGCCGCATTTCTGGTCTTGTCCGTGAAGATTCCACTTATCGCAGTTCTATTCCAGGTTAGGGGGGACGGGAATGTCTATTTACTTGCGTGCGGCGCTGCTCGCCGCGTTCGCGCTCACAGCCAATCTAAGCTGGGGGCAAAGCACGAGCAAAACACTCAGCTATGAATCGCCGAAGCCGCGGGCCGAAGCCGTCTCGTATGATTCCACCGGCTCGAGTCGCGTGACGCCGGCCGCCTACAGCGATACTGCCGCACCCGCCGCGCCGACGCCGGATAAAGCGGTCGGCGCCGCCGCGCCGGCCGTCATGCCCGCCGAAAAGTCGCTCGCCGAAGCCTCGCAAGATACGAATTGGGATGATTCGTATTTTTATGGCCACCGCGATGGCGCTTGGTTTGGCGGGGCCGAGTATTTGCTGTTGCGCACGCACTTGAGCCAAGACACGGCCTATTTACGGCTCGACGAACCGAACTTGAATCCGCCGGTCTTTTCGACTTCGACGGCGATCAATTACAATTGGGACTATGCCAGCGGCATTCGCGCGTTTGTCGGCTATCGTTTGTGCGATTGCGGCGGCGAACTGGAATTCACCTACTTCGGCTTCAATGACACGGCCAGCGCCGCCTCGGCCACCGGCACTTCCACCGTGATGTTCACCGCGCCGAACGATCTGTCGCCGAGCAACGGCCAGACCCTGTTCGCCAGCGCGAGCATCAACTTGAACACGTTCGATATCGATGTCAGCAAACGAATTCCGCTGGGCAATTGCAATTGCTGCTGCCCCGAGTGGGATTTGAAATGGTCTGCCGGCGTGCGGATTGCCGATGTCCGCCAGTCGAAGGACCGCTATTTTAGCGACCCCAACACCGGCGTGGTGCGATTGACCGACTACACCACTCGTTTCACGGGGGCTGGTCCGCGGTTGGGATTGGAAGGCCGCCGCTACTTCGGCGACTGCGGCAATTTGTCGCTGTTCGCACGCGGCTTCGGCTCGTTGTTGCTGGGCGACTTCGATTCGCGCCGCACGATCACAACAACCGCGATTCCGGAAGTCGATTCTTCGATTCAAGATCAAACGCGGATTATCCCTGTCGCCGAAATCGAGGTCGGCGGTTCGTGGCAGCTTAGCGAGCGTTTGCTGCTCACCGGCGGTTATCTGTTCCAAGCTTGGTGGGATCTTGGTCAATCGGAAATCTATACCCGTACTGGAAACGGATTCGATACCGCGCTTGATTCGAACATTCTCTCGTTCGACGGCTTCTTCGTGCGAGCGGAATACACGTTCTAGCCAGCTGTGGAAATTGCCCTTGTACGTGGATCTCACCAACAGCCTCGGCGCGCCGCCGAGGCTGTTGGCGTTTTTCGGCTGCACCTTGGCGCTTGTTATAAAATCGAGCGGAGCAAGCCCCCTTCGGCGCGTAGCGCGGCGCCATTGGTCGCCGCCGCTCGCGGGCTGCATAGATAGACGACCAACGCGGCCACCTCTTCCGGCGCCGTGAAGCGTTTCAACAGCGAAGTCGGCCGCATCGTTCGAAAGAACTCTTCCTCGACTTGCTGGGCGTTCATCTTTTTCGACGCCGCCAAATCTTCCACAAACTGCTCGACTCCTTCGGAGCGCGTGGGGCCCGGCAGCACCGAATTCACGGTCACGTTGGTGCCGACCGTCATTTCCGCCAAGCCGCGCGCCAGCGCGATCTGGGCCGTTTTCGTGACGCCGTAGTGGATCATTTCGACTGGAATGTTGACTCCCGATTCGCTGGAAATGAAGACCACGCGTCCCCAATCGGCCTGCAACATCCGCGGCAAATAAAACCGGCTGAGCCGCACGCCGCTCAGCACATTCACGGCGAAGAACTGGTTCCAAGTTGCATCGTCGATCTCCGCGAACGGTTGCGGGGCGAAGATTCCGAGATTGTTGACGAGAATATCGGCCTGCGGAACCTGCTCGGTCAGCCGTTCGACGCCGGCGGCGGTGCCGAGATCCGCCGCCACGCCGCGAACCTTCGCTGGCGGAACGTGCCGGCGGATTTTGGCGATCGCCTCATCGACGCGCGGTTCGGTCCTCCCATTAACGACGACGGCGGCCCCTTCTTCGGCGAGCAAGGTCGCGATCGCCAGGCCGATTCCTGCGGTCGAACCGGTGACGACCGCAATTTTGTCTTGGAGTTGCAGATCCATGAAATTCTCCGAGGATGAAACGTAAGCCTTGGCTTGTATCCTGAGCGTCCGAGTCTGCCTGGTCAACGGTCGCGCCGGCAAATCCACGCGGCGCGCGGCCGCGCGAGGACTTTCTTCGCCGTGCCCTCAGCGCACTGCGACTTATCTCGACCGGCGCTTACCGTGCGTGGATGCTTGGACGCGCTTGCTCGCGGCGTCGAGTTCGCGCGGCAGCGTCGCCAGATCTTCCGCGCCTGGCAAGAAATCGTCGACCGAGAGCCGCGCGCGGCGAGCCAGGTAGCGGGCGCGGGCTTCCATGGCCGGGCTTGCCTTGAGGAATAGTTTTCTTGCTAAGATGATGCTCACCGTAATCTCGCCAACTCCGAGCCAAGGGGGCGCGTTGGCGTGCGAGGAAAGAAGGGTGGCCATTCCACTGCCGAATCCCGCTAATATGATTGAGATCCCGAGAAGCTGCCGTACTTTTCGCTCGTTTCCAGATTTATCGACCGCCACATATTGCTTGCGCTCTTCTTCCCACTCGCGATCCAACTGGGCCAAGGCGCTTTCGTAGCGCAGCCGAGCCAGTTGCGTGGCCATCTGCTCGGTCCGCTGGTCAAGCTGGTCGATCTTCTCCGTATAGAGGAGCCCTTCTTCGCGGTGGACCAAGAGTTGGCTGCCGCAGTGCGCGCAGCAGACGAATCGCACAGCGAGCGGAATGCGCAGCGGCGCGCCGCATTGGTTGCAGACCACAGCTTCCAGTTCCATGAGCAAGCTCGACCGGAGGGGAGACCGTCAAAAAGTATTGCTCCCATTATCTTGACCGGCGAGATCACTGGCAACTCGAAAAGCGTCGCGGTTAATGCGCCGAGCGTGCGCGCCGCGAGCTGCTGGCTTCAAACCTTGGCGTTCGCTCCGGACATGCGCTGGTAGCGGCAGGGCAGGGGGGTAGCCGTGCTCATTCCGAGACGGTCAAACGCGTGAACTCACGCACCCGCTCGACAATCGCCGGCTCGACCGGCAGCCGCTCCATCGAGCTGGCGCCGTAGAACCCGGCGATGCCGCTGGTATGATCGAGAATATATTGAGCGTCGGCCGGCTCCGCGATGGGACCGCCGTGGCAGAGCACGATCAGCCGCGGATTCACCCGCTTGGCCGCGTCGTGCATCGCCTGGACCCGCGCCACACCTTGTTCGAGCGTTGCGGCCGTTGTTGCGCCAATGGTTCCCTTTGTCGTCAGACCAAGATGTGGAATCAAAATGTCCGCCCCCGCCGTGGCCATCGCGGCCGCTTCATCCGGGTTAAAGACGTACGGCGTCGTGAGCAGATTCATTTCGTGCGCCGCGCGAATCATATCGACCTCGCAGCCGAATCCCATCCCGGTCTCTTCCAGATTCTGCCGGAAGGTTCCATCGATGAGCCCGACGGTCGGGAAATTTTGCACTCCCGAAAAACCGGTGCGGTCGATCTCGCGGAGAAAGAGTTGCATGATACGAAACGGATCGGTCGCACACACGCCGGCCAGGACGGGCGTTTTCGGCACGACGGGCAAGACCTCGCGGGCCATTTCGAGGACGATCGCATTCGCATCGCCGTAGGGCATCATGCCGGACAACGAGCCTCGGCCCGCCATTCGAAACCGGCCGGAGTTGTAAATCACGAGCAGATCGATTCCGGCGGCCTCCGACATTTTGGCCGACAAGCCGGTGCCGGCGCCGCCGCCGACGATGGGCTGCCGCGCCGCGACCTTCGCTTGGAGCCGAGCGAGCACCTCGGCGCGTGAAAAAAGTGCCATGAATGTTCTAACCGTAGCAGGGCAGGGGGGAGGCGCGGCCGCCGAATCCCGTTGGAACGTTCAACAGGTTGCTATGATACTCGCCGCAGAGCAGGGGGGAAGCCGCCTCCTGGAATTCGCCTTGTTTGCCCCCAGAGTGCGAAAACATCCGTGCGACAGGCTTATCTTGTTTCGGTCCGCTCGGCCGCCGCCCGCCGCAGCAGTTCTAGCAGCTTGTCCGCCGCCGCCTCCGCGAAGGATCGATCGTTGATGTGCGAGTCGACTTCAATCAGTTCGCCCGTTCCGAGCGTGGCACGAATCCCGGCGAGCAATTCGGCCCGCGCCGTCGGATCGTCAAACGGTTGTCCGGCGCGATCGAGCGCGGAGACGCCGCGGCTTGGAAACAGCACGGCCGCGCGGCCGCTCGCCGCTGCGACCTTCCGCCCCATTTCTTCGCCCAAGTGGCGATTTTCGGCGGGGGTGGTTCGCATCAACGTGACGGCCGCGTTGTGCTGGTTGAACTGGCGATCGCGAAACCGCTCGGGGACGGTCGCGCGCGGTCCAAAATTCACCATGTCGAGCGCGCCGACCGACACGACTTGCGGGATGCCGCGCCGCCCGGCGGCCGTCAGACGGTCTGGCCCTGCGCTCAGAATCCCGCCCAGCTGTTCATCGGCCAACTCGGTCGTCGTCAGATCAAGCACGCCGGCAAAGAGTCCTTCGTCGATGAGCGACTCCATCGCTTGGCCGCCATTGCCGGTCGCGTGAAACACGAGCACTTCATAGCCGTGCGCTTCGAGGATCTGCCGCGCCTGTTGGACGCCCGGCGTCGTCACTCCGAACATGGTCGCCGCGATAATCGGCCGACCGCCGGCCGCGTTGGCCGCAAATTGGGCCATGCCAGGCGAGCGGGGCAGGGGAGGGGAGGCGCCGCCTGCGATCATCCCGGCCATGGCTGCTGCGGCATTCGTCAAAATCGGTCGGCTGATGCGGTTGATACCGGCCAGATCGACAATCGAGTTCAAGACCAAAATGTCTTTGTCGCCGACCCACGGGCGGGTCTGCCCCGACGCGAGGGTGCTGACCATCAGCTTGGGAACTCCGATCGGCAAGCCGCGCATGGCGGCGGTGCCGATCGTCGTTCCGGCCGAACCGCCGAGCGCCAGGACGCCGGCGATTTTGCCTGCCGCATAGTCTGCTTGGATCCATTGCGTGATGCCGCGGGCCGCGGCGGAGATCGCTTCGCCGCGCTCGGCGCGGCGGCGCTGTTCGGCGAGCGAACTGCCGGCGCTCCGAAAGACCTGGTCGCTCGTGACGTCCGGTTGAATTGCCGGCGCTCCCAAGCAGCCGACATCATAGAGTCGGACGGCCAGATTCGCCGCTTGCAGCCGCTCGCGGACAAAACCCGCTTCGACTCCCTTGGTGTCCAAGGTGGCAATCAACGCGACCGCGGCAATCGTGGCAGGCATGGACATATTCGTCGATCCGCGCCGCCGCGCGGCGCGCCTGAAGTAACCAGAAAACCTTGCTGCCTGCGAGCGAGGGTCTTACGATTGTTCCGCTTAATACCGCGACAACTCCTTCGCCGGGCCGCCGGGCTTGACGATTTTCAACATCTCCTCCGCCTTTTGCGTCATCATGCGCAGTTCGCTGGCGACCGCGATGAATTGCATCCCCTCGGCCGCGCGCTTCAGGGCCGCCGTCGGGTCCATCACGTGCATGCCGGTCGGGGTGCCGGTCTGTTTGCCGATTTGAATGATCGTTTGCAGCGCGGCTTCGAATTCGGCATCGGTGGCCAACCTCCCATCTGGCTGGGTCATGTTTGCGCGCAAATCAACCGGGCCGACAAAAATCGCGTCGACGCCCGGCAGCGCGTAGATCGCCTCGGCGTTGGCGATGCCGGTGGGGCTTTCGGTTTGCAGCACCACCAAGATTTCGTCGTTGGCCTTTTGATAATACTCGCTGCTGGTCGCGCCAAAATTGAGCGAGTGCATCCCCCCGCCGAGGCTGCGGATCCCCTGCGGCGGATATTTGGCCGCCGCGATGGCGGCTCGCGCTTGCTCTACCGTGTTCACCATTGGCACGACGATCCCCCAAGCGCCCGCGTCGAGTACGCGCTTAATCAGAAAATGGTTCCCTTCAGGCACCCGCGCCAACGGCACGCCGCCGGCGTCCGCGATCGCGGCAAAGATCGTCGCCGCCTGCGACCAGTCGATCGGTTGATGCTCAAGGTCGAGGGTGAGCCAATCAAAGCCCATCCGCGCGAGCAGCCGCGTGGCAAACAGGTCGCCTAGGGAAAGCCAAGTTCCAAAGCTGGGAGCGCCCGATTTCAACTTTTGCTTGATGGGATTGGTTTTCATGCAAGTCGCTGCGAAAAGGACCGGAGCCGCGTGCCGCCAATCGGCCGGCCGCCATTGCGCCGTTCGAGAAACAAGGAATCGGCCGCCGCCGGGGCAGGGCAGGGGGGCGCCGGCGCAACCAAGCCGATTTCACACCATTCGACTGGCCGCTGCAAGTCCTACAGGCAGAACGACCGGAATATGTTACGATAAAAAGCGGACGATTCCGCCGGGGATCGTGCTAGTTGGGCCACCCGCGCCCGGCTTTCCGGACGGCAGCCGCGCGGCTGCGCGGAATGGACCCTTACCAGAAAAGGAATGGATCGATGCGAGTTTTCTGCTTGACTTGGTTCGCCGCAGCCCTGCTGACGAGCGTTTGCCAGGCTCAACCCGCCGCTGACAATGCCTCTAAAGCGGACACTGCCCCGAAAACTGACAAAGACAAAGTCAGCTACAGCATGGGCTTCGATATCGGCAAAAAGATCGGCAAAGACTTCAAAAGCAACGGGATCGAGATGGATGCCACGATGTTTGCCCAAGGCTTGAAAGAAGGCCTTGGCGGCGCAAAGCCGGTGCTGACCGAAGAAGAGATGAAACAGGTCCTCGACGCGTTCCGCAAGGAAATGATCGCCGCGGCGCCCAAGCGGGCCAAAGAGCTCGCCGAAAAGAACAAGAAAGATGGCGAAGCGTTTTTGGCCGCCAATGCCAAGAAGCCTGGCGTCACCACCACCAAGAGCGGCTTGCAGATCAAGGTCCTCAAAGAAGGAACCGGCGAAACGCCGAAAGCGACCGACACCGTCAAGACCCACTATCACGGCACGCTCATCGACGGCACCGTCTTTGACAGCTCAGTGGAACGCGGCGAGCCCGTTAGCTTTCCGGTCAAGGGAGTAATCCCCGGCTGGACCGAAGCCTTGCAACTGATGAAGGTCGGCGAAAAGGCGCAGCTCGTGATTCCGTCGGCGTTGGCGTACGGCGAAGACGGCTCGCCCCCCGACATTATGCCGAACTCGACGCTCGTCTTCGAAATCGAACTGCTCGCCATCGAAAAGCCAAAGGCCAAAGCCGAAGGACTGCCGAAGTTCATCGATAAGGAATGATCGATAAAGAATGATCGATAAGGAATGATCGATAAGGAATGAGCGATAAGGAATGATCGATAAGGAATGAGCGGTTCGGAATGATCAACTAACCAGAATCGCGGCCAAAAGCTGGGCGCGATTGGACGCATAGCCAGGGTCGGGCGTCGTGTTTTCGACGCCCGCCCCGGGCCGTTTTTCGCCGACCCGCTGCGACCCCCTTCCCGCGGATCGCCCTCAACGGAATGCCGTGCGGCTCAGGACCGACCGGCCGCGGCGGTTTTCGCTTCCCACCTTTCTCTCGTATTCTTGGCGCGAGGTCTCAGGATGACGCTCTTCATGCGATCGCTTTTCTGTGGGTTTTTGTCTCTTGGCTTGGCGGGCGGTGCGCTCGCGGCGACCCCGCCCAAGGCGAAAACGAAACTCGAACAAGCTCGCGATCGCATGGTCGATGAGGACATCATTGGCCAAGGGATCAAAGACCCGCGGGTGATCGCGGCGATGCGGAACACGCCGCGGCACGAGTTCGTCCCGTTTAGCGAGCAAAACTCCGCTTACTGGGATATGTCGCTGCCGATCGGCGAACATCAAACGATCTCCGCGCCGTTCATCGTTGCGTACATGACCGAGGAGCTGTCGCCGCAACCGGACGACAAGGTGTTGGAGATTGGCACCGGCAGCGGCTATCAGGCCGCGATCCTCAGCCCCCTGTGCAAAGAGGTCTATACGATCGAAATTCTCGAACCGCTCGGGAAAAAAGGCGAAGCCACGCTGAAGCGACTCAAGTATGACAACGTCCACGTCAAGATCGGCGATGGTTTTCAAGGCTGGCCCGAGCATGCGCCGTTCGACCGGATCATCGTGACCTGCTCGCCGGAAAAGGTGCCGCAAGCCTTGCAAGATCAACTCAAGGAAGGAGGCCGGATGATTGTGCCGGTCGGCGAGCGGTATCAACAGGTTCTCTATCTATTCAAGAAGGAGAAAGGCAAGCTTGTTTCCGAAGCCCTGCGGCCGACTTTGTTCGTGCCCATGACCGGCAAGGCCGAAGACCAGCGGCAGGTGAAGCCCGACCCGGCCAACCCGAAGACCTATAACGGCAGCTTTGAAGAGTTGGTGGGCGACACCGGGATTCCGACGGCATGGCACTATCAACGCCAAATGAAAGTCATCACCGGCGACAAAGCGCCCGACGGCAAGAATTACATCCAATTCAAAAATGACATCTCCGGCCGCCCTTCGCGGCTGATTCAAGGGATGGCGATCGACGGCCGCAAGGTCCACGAGCTCGAGCTGTCGGCCATGGTCCGCGTTCAAGAGGTGCGTCCCGGCCAGGCGACCGACGAGTTGCCAATGGTTTATCTCCAGTTCTATGACGAAAATCGCGCCGTCTGCGGTCGCGCGGTGGCCGGCCCGTGGCGCGGCACGTTCGATTGGAAGAAAGAAGCTGAAAAAGTTCGCGTGCCGGGCTCGGCGCGCGAGGCGACCTTGCACATTGGCTTGTTCGGAGCGGTCGGTGAAGCCGACTTCGATCAGGTCGAAGCGACCCTGATCAAGTAGCCTGATTAAGTAGTCTCAGGGGCCGCCCGGCGCCGCGGGACGAGTCCCCAAGCGCCGGTTCTGCCGGCTGGATCGTCTGCGCAAACTTCGCGGAGACGAGAATCCGTGCGGCTTGCTAAAAATCTAGCCGCGGTGCCGGTTCTCCTGCCGGGTGGTGCGCGCGGATGACTGGCCGGGCTGTATCGATTGGAACGCCTGCACAAGCGTTATCACCCGCGTTGACCGTGCCGGCGACGGGCCCTCCGTTTTTTTGGGAAGGGGACGGGAGGCGCGGCGGCGGCGAATTCGGCGCGTTTTTAGCGCGAATTTCGGCGCGGTCCGCGAGCCGCGATTGGGACCGGGGGCGACCTAATTCTCGACTTGCGAATCGACCCGCCGCGGACGAGCCGGCTGAAAAAGTTGGGACGCCGCGGCGCGTGTTTTGTGGCTAAGCTTATGCTCCGATCGCGGTTCACGGCTGGCCGCGACCGATCTGGCGGGGTGGACGCACGAGATCGCGATGCGGGCTCCAGCTCAGGCTATTCCGGGGTGTTTTTCACTAAAAACCGAACATAAGAAACATTATCGGACGTTCGAGAGACCCGGAAAAACCCGCCTTTTGAGGCTTTGAATTCTGGTGCGTTGAATTCTGCTGTTGTGAATTCTGCTCGGTCGGATTTTTGCGCGGCTTTGGCGGATCTCCAGGGACGCCGCTCAGAGGCAGCTGCGGCGAATCGATTCATGGGCCATTCGGTCCAAGCCAAGACGCGCTCCGCCTTCTCGGCCGGCGTCGCGAATTGGCCAAGCGGGCCGCTCCGCCTGTGCAACCCGTGCCGCGAATCGGCGAAGCGGATTGCGTCCGAGGATCCTCTCGGCCGTCGCAAAAGCTTAGTGGGTCGGCCGGTCAGCAAGAACGATCTCGACTCGCTGGCCGTGGAGTCGGCCAGCGGGCGGCGAGTTTGCCGGTCGCGGTGAATTTTGGTTCTAAGCCGGGATTCCGTTCTCGAGGTACATCCCCATCCGGCGGAACTTGTCGTACCGCGTTTCGACCAGCTCGGCCCCGGACCGCGCGGTCAACTCGCGGAGACATTTCAGCAGATACATCTTCAGCCGCGCGGCGGCCTGAAAATGGTCGCGGTGGGCGCCGCCGAGCGGCTCCTCGATCACGTCGTCGATCACCTTTAGCCGGAGCAGATCCTTCGAGGTGATTTTCAGCGCTTTGGCGGCCTCGGGGGCGTGCGTGTGGCTCTTCCAGAGAATGCCGGCGCAGCCCTCCGGGCTGATGACCGAATAATAGGCGAACTCCATCACGGCGACCTTGTCGCCGACGCCGATCCCCAGCGCGCCGCCGCTGCCCCCTTCGCCGATCACCACCACGATGATCGGCACCGGCAGCCGCGACATCTCGAACATGTTTTCGGCGATCACCTGAGCTTGGCCCCGTTCCTCGGCGCCGACTCCCGGATAGGCGCCCGGCGTGTCGATGAAGCAAATGATCGGCATCCCAAACTTGGCCGCCAGCCGCATCTTTTTCATCGCCTTGCGATACCCTTCGGGGTGGGCGCAGCCGAAATGGCACGCGTTCCGTTCCTTGAGCGTCTTTCCTTTTTGATGGCCAATGACCATGACCTTGTATTGTTCGAGCTTGGCGAAGCCCGACCGGATTGCTCGATCGTCGCTGAAGTTCTTGTCCCCATGAAGTTCGATGAACTCGTCGAACAGCAATTGGATATAGTCGGTGGTCATCGGCCGGTCCGGATGCCGGGCGACCTGGACACGCTCCCAAGCATTCAGTTGGCCGTAGATTTTGCGCTTCAAGTCGCTCAGCTCGCGCTTCAGGCGGCTGAGCTCCTCGGGGACGTCGCCCCCCGCGCCGACCGACTCGAGTTGGGCCAGCCGGGCTTCCAATTCATCGATGGGCCGCTCGAAGGCCAGCCGAAAGTTGGCGTTGCTCATGGTTTGATTCTCGCAATCCGGAAAAGTTTTAGCGGGGGGGCGCCGCGCGAACGATGGCGCGTTGCGGCGGCGTCTCCCACAGCTTTAGTTTTTTGAACTCGTCCAAAAACTCGTGCAGCGACGCGGGCCGATCGCCGGGCTCCTTGGCCAAGAGCCGTTTTAACAGCCGTGAAAAGGCCGCCGACACGTTGCGATTGGCGGCTTCGATGGCGGGCGGCGCCGCTTTCAAATGTTTATTCAAGAGTTCGCTCGTGGTCGCGCCGCTGAACGGCGGCTTGCCGCCTAAGAGTTCGAACAGCATGCAGCCGTAGCTGTAGATGTCGGCCCGCGGATCGAGGCTTTCGCCGCGAATCTGTTCCGGCGACATGTAGCTGCGTGTTCCTTGAATTCGATCTTTGCCCCCCCACAATCGGCCAAAAAAGCCCTTCTTTTTTTGGGCCAGCGCCAAGTCGATGAGTTTCACGTCGCCGGCGCCGTTGATCAAAAAGTTGTCGGCCTTCACGTCGCGATGGACCCAGCCGCGGTCGTGCAAATGGGCCAGTGCCTCGGCCGACTGCTCGATAATTTGGCCGGCCCACGGCGCCAGCGACTCCGCGCCGCCGGCTTGCAAATGCTTTTTCAAGTTCGGGGCCGAGAATAATTCCATCGCCAGATAGGCAAAGTTGGCCCCTTGTTCAAACTGGAAAAAGCGAATCACACGCGGATGAGCGAGCGTTTCGCCGACCTCAAACTCGTGTTGCAACAAGGCGACCAGGCTTTTGTCCGCCGCTCTTGGCCCGGCCAAAACCTTGAGCGCCGCACGTTCGCCGGTGGACTCGCGCAAGGCCTCCACCACCTGACACGCTTGGCCGGATCCAATTGCCCGCAAGGGCCGATAAGGTCCAATTCGTTCGAAGCCGGCGACAGCCACAATCCACTCGCGAAGTAAGAGCCCATCCAAATCTGACCGAGGAACCGATCGCGACGTCCGGCGGAGCGGCCGCGTGAAACGGCCGGCTGGGCAGCCGTTCAGCCGCGCGCCGCAAGAACGCCAGACCGCCGCGTGGCGGCCCAGACCGGATTATCGGCGCAAAGCGACCTCAGATAAGAGTTTACCCAGCTTAACCGGGTGGAACAACGGCAAATCGCCCCCTCCCCTGCCCTGCCACCCATTCACGTCTCGCCCGTTTGCCCGCCGCCCAATGGCTCAGTATTCGACTTTCACGAGAAACAGGCCTTGGGCCGGGGCGGTGGGCCCGCCGGCGCGGCGGTCGAGGGCGCGGAGCACCTCGGTCAACCATTCGGCGGGCCGTTTGCCGCGGCCGACCAAGGCAAGGGTGCCGACGATATTGCGGACCATGTGATAGAGAAAGCCATCGGCCTCGACCTCGAGCTGGAGCAGCTCCGGTCCCCCCTCCCCTGCCCTGCTCCGCCGGATGCTGATTTCCGACACGGTGCGAATCGTCGACGCGCGTTTGGCCCCGCTCGATTGAAAGCTGGCAAAGTCGTGCTCGCCCAAGAGGGCCGCGGCCGCGGTCCGCATGGCGTCTTCGTCGAGACTCGGAAAGATGCGCCACGCGTAGCGGCGCGAGAACACGTCCGGCAGCGGGCCGTCTTGAATCTGGTAGCGATAGCGCTTGCGCCGGGCCGAGCGAATCGCGTGGAAATCGGCCGGGGCCTCCTCGCTGGCCAGGATCACCGCGTCGCGAGGCAATTCGGAATTCAAAGCCCGCAGAAATAGCTCGGCGGAGAGCGCGCATTCCGTGCAGAAGCTGACCACCTGGCCTAGCGCGTGAACGCCGGCGTCCGTGCGGCCGCTGGCGACGACGCGCCGTGTTTCGCCGGTGATTTTCGTGAGCGCCGCTTCAAGCACATCCTGAACGGTGCGTCCACGCGGTTGGCTTTGCCAGCCGGCGAAGTCGGTGCCGTCATACGCCATGGTCAGCTTCAGAGTCCGCATGCGCTCACCGCGCGGCGGCCAATTGGCGCTTGCCGACCGCGTTTTCCTTAATCAGCAATTCGGCGATTTGCACGGCATTGGTCGCGGCCCCTTTGCGCAGGTTGTCGCTCACGCACCAGAACGCCAGTCCCTTGGGGCTCGAGAGATCTTCGCGAATGCGGCCGATGAAAACTTCGTCGCGGCCATTGCTGTTCAGCGGCATTGGATATTGGTTGTTCGCCAAGTCGTCGACGACGCCAATTCCCGGAAAGGCGGCGAAGAGCCGCTGCGCCTCGGCAACGCTCAATTTCCGCTCGGTCTCGACGAGCACGCTTTCGCTATGGCAATTGGCGACGGGCACGCGGACGCAGGTCGGACAAACCTGAATCGAATCGTCGCCGAGGATCTTGCGCGTTTCGTGGACCATCTTCATTTCCTCGGAAGTATAGCCCTCATGCTGCACGGATCCGATTTGCGGAATCAAATTAAAGGCGATCGGGTGAGAGAAGGTTTCATTTTGGTGGACGGTTCCTTGCAACCCAGCGCGGGTGCCATTTTCCAAATCGCGGCAGCCGGCCAACCCCGCTCCGCTCGTCGCTTGATAGGTGCTGACGACGACTCGCTTGACCCGAGCCGCATCGTGCAGCGGCTTGAGCGCCACGACGAGTTGAGTGGTCGAGCAATTTGGGCTGGCGATCAGCCCGTGATGCTGATGAATTGCTTGCGGATTGACCTCTGGAATGATCAGCGGCACTTGGGGGTCCATCCGCCAATAGCCGCTTTCGTCCACGACAATGCAGCCGCGTTCGACCGCCCACGGAGCAAAATCGCGAGCCGTCTCGTCGGGAGTGCTGCCGATGGCGATATCGACTCCGTCGAAGGCGGCCGGCGTCATTTCGACGACGGTGTGGTCGGCGCCTCGAAAGCGAATTTTTTTGCCCGCCGATCGGCCCGAGGCGAGAAACTTAATCTGGCGAAAGGGAAAATTGCGTTGTTCCAAGAGTTGCAAAATGATTTGGCCCACGGCCCCGGTGGCCCCGACGACGGCAATCGACTCAAACACCAGAATTCTCCTGAAAGACAACCAATGAACGCAAAACGATTCGCAGGCAACAACCGTCGCACAATTCTGGGGCGACGCTCGGGCCGAGCCGGATTCGGGCGTCGCGTGGCGGGTTCGCGACTCGGCAGGCGGCACGCGCGCCGGGCGATGAAAATCGGTCGCCGCGAAACACGCCAGTATATCTTGCTCGCGGGGGTCCGTTCAATGGCGGCGCGAGGCCGCTCGGCGCGGCTCCCCCCTGCCCTGCTCGGCCGGCGCGGTTCCGCCCGGATCGCGCGGCCGCTGGAGCAGGCGGCGGACGAAGTTCGGTGAAATGAACGCCAGATTGGCAATCAGCATCACCAGCCCAAATGTTTTCATTCCCAAAAACAAGGCAATTCCGCCATGCACGCAGACCGCCATCGTCAGCGCGATGGGACGCGTCCACCGCGGCCAGATTAAGGCAATGTAAAAAACTTCCCAATAGAGGGCGACCTGAGTCACGGCATCCATGGTCAGCGGATAATTTGCCAGCCAAGTCATATCGAGCGATTGATACTCTTGATTGGAGATTGCGCCCCACATGGCGGTTCCATCCCACCACGCGTGGCCGAGCAATTTTCCCATCCCCGAGAATACATAGATGATGCACAAGTGCAATTGGATCAAGCGAATGGCGACATTGGTCGCGACGCTCGCTTGCGGCGCGCGGCCGCGGCGCCGGGCCCGCCACGCATCGAACGAAAAGTACGAACCGCTGGCGCCGACCATTAAGTACATCGCCAGCATCACATTCGTATCGTCGAGCCCAAAGAGGGCCGCCGGCGCGACGCGATTGGCGTAGGATACCGCGGCCAAAAACGCCAGGATCGAAGTGACGCGAGTAAAGATTCCCAACGTCAGCATCGCGAACACCACGAGCGCGAGAAGATGCACTCCCCACAGCACGGTGGTCGAATGGATCCAATAAAAGTAGCTCCAGCCCCCAGCTGGCGGCGGGAGCTTGGCCATGACCTCCGGCGGCAGCCAACCATGCGGTCCAAAAAAGGCATCGAGCCCGAGCGACCAGACGAGATGCGTGTAGAACAACATGGCCCCGGCGCAGACGCGGATCAACGACAACGTGGCCGAGTCGGCCGGCGTGAACCAGAAACGGTCCCAGCCGGCAACCCCGTCGCGAACCCAGCCGCGGAATCCTACGCCCTGCCCTGTCATGGCTGCGCCTCCTCCGCCGAGTACGTTCCCAGGTCGCGCCGGCGATAGGAGCGCGGATCGGTGAGACTGCCGCCGGCTTGAAATTGGCTTAAGAATGGAAAGCCATGTTCGACCAGCGTCAGCTTCACTTGCTGCGCTCCGTGCGCGCCGAGCAACTCGGCGCCAATCGCGTGCGTCAGCGTCTCCAAGAGGGTTTTTTGTTCCGCGCGGTTGCGAAGAAAATCGGCATAGAGCGGGCTGTTGCGATCGAGTTCCGGCGGCGGGTCGAGCGGCAAGTTCGTGTTGACGAACGTGCTCAACATGAAAAACCGATGATAGTAGAGCCGTGGCCACTCGGTCGCCAGGTCGGGAAAGCGACCGGTTTGCTTTGACCCGTCGGCCATCGTCAACTCATATTCGACCAAATAGCTTGGGCCGGGCTGCGGCGCAAAAAAACGGTAGCCGTGCAGCAGATGGGCCGCGAGCAGATACGGTTCAAAGCACTCCATCGCATGCCGCGACAAGTCACTCGCCGGCGGCGGCCCCGACCACGGCGCGACGAAGACCGCGACCAAATGCAGGGCGATCAGCAGGCTCAAGCCGATTTTCCAGCGGCGAGACAGGGCGCGCCCCCTCCCCTCCCCTGCTGCTTCGTGGGCTGCATCGACCATAAAAAAATCCGCGCGGTAACGAATCGGCGCTCGCAACCTGTCGAGATATTCAACGGGCGGCTGTGATCGTAGTCCAGCCGGGGCCCATTAGCCCTTTCGCCGTCAGAATGGATCGCCTGTTTCTATCAAACCTACAAACTCGAGCCGGATCAAGGAAGGAAGATCGGAAAAACGGCCGCGCAACGAATTTCCCTCCGCAAAATCCAAAAAAAATCCTCACCCGATCGGAGATCGGATGAGGATGGGGTGCACAGAGGCATTTTGTGCATGCTGCTTTTCGCGAGGCGCAGGCCTTTCGGCGTTCGCCGAATCGCTTAGTTGGCAGCATCCGCGCTGGTGGCGGCGACTTGCGGGCTATCGAAGTCGAACGTCATGTCGCGGCTGTCTCCCGCTCGCAGCGTGATCGTCTTTTCTTGCGTGACGGTCTTGCCGCCGCGGTTAACGCTGACCAGGACTTTGTAGCCGTCCCAAGTCGTGCCGGCGGCGAGACGGGTCGTGGTGTACTCGCGGACTTCGCCCGGAGTATCCGTTTCATGCCCGGCCAAAATCACCTTGGCGTCTTGCGGCACATGCAACGTCAAAACGGTCTTCGACGGCTGGGCGGCGGCGATTTGATTCGCCCCTTGCTCACCGCGGAAGGCCATCGCGTATTCTTGACCCGCGACGAGCTTCACGTTCTTGGTGTCGGAAACCACTTTTCCGTCGCGCACGACTTCGGTGCGAACTTCATAGTTATAAACTTGACCCGGGTTGAGATTTCGCGAGACATAGGTCCGCATCGTGCCCGTGCTGGTCGTCGGCAGTCCGTTGACAAACACTTTCGCATCGGCCGGAACATTGACCGTCAGAATCCCATCGGTCGGGTGCGTATAGTTCATCACCTTTTCGAAATTGGGTTCTGGGGGAGTCGCAGTCGAAGGGCCGGGAGTCGGCTTTGCCGGAGTCGGTCCCATGGGGGCCATCGGCATCGGAGCCATCGGCGTCATCCCGTCGCCACTCATGACCGGGCCCGAATTGGAGTATGAAGACCAGCCGCCGGACGACGCGCCGCAGGAATCGCAGCCTGAATACATGGCGCCGGAGAGATAGTAGCCGCCGGACGATCCGCCGCTCGAACTCCAGCCGCCAGACGATCCGCCACTGCTCGACCAGCCGCCACTGCTCGACCAGCCGCCGGAGCTGCCGCAGTCATAATAAACGCGGACATGATGGTGCCAGCCGCCGGATGAACCGCAGCTCGACCAGCCACCGCTCGAGGCCCAACCGCCGCTGGAACTCCAGCCGCCGCTAGAACCACACCAACCGCCGCCCCAGCCAAAGAGATGGGCCGAGGCTGTTGAGCTTGTGCCCACTAGCAGCCCGCCGGCAACCACCAAGCCGAGCGCAAACCGAATCCAGAAATTTCGTTGGAGCATAATCACCCCCGTCAAATGAAGCCAATCAGGAAAAGAACGCCAACTGACGGCTAGCATAACACGGGCCATTTGCAAATCAAGCAAGCTGCGCAAACTTTTCCGATAATAGCGGTTTGATGCGTAAGATGAAAATTCGCTGGACCCGGCGTGTTCGACCGGCGAAATAGGCCTGAAAAGGCGGACAAAGAGCCCCGCAATTGCTAGAGCGAGCCAAAAGTGCGGTGATTTCCGGCACGCGAATCCGCGCAGAACGTCTTCGCCTTGGAGTTATAGAAACCAGGTCGGTGGCTGCCCACGAACCAGCTTTTCTCGTGGCAGTTCAAACAAGGCCCATCGAACCCTGTTCCTGGCCGCTGCCCCCCTGCCCTGCCCCGTGTCCCTGTCCCCTGCCCTTCCGGTTTCGCCTTTCGCATTGCTCCTTTTGCCTTTTCTTCCTCATCCTCCGTTCCCATACGGCGCGTTGCCGAACGAGATTGCCGCGGGCGGGGTCGTGCTGTTTTGCGACGGATCAAGTTCGTTTTCGAGTTTGCGCATGTACGGATCGAGGAGGCCATGCAGTTCCGGCGGAATGACCGCTTCGGAGCGTTGCAGCAGCAGTGCGATGTAATAGCCTGACCGCGATTTCAAGACGTTATCTTTGGCGTTGATGGGCGGCGGCAAGGTAACGACAAAAAACGTGATGATGACGCAGAGCAAGACCCCTTTGACCGCGCCGAACAAAGCACCGACTTGCCGATCGAATTCGCGCAGTTTGACAAGTTCGATCGTTTCTTTGACGAAGCGGAACGCAATCCAAATAATCATGCTGGTGACGAGGTAAATCGCCAGCATCGCCAAAAACTTATTCCAAGGCGGAGGCTGCTGGATGTACTGCGCCAATTGGTCCCCAAAGCGCAAGGCCAAGAAATAGCTGGCCACGAGCGAGGCCAACGACGCGAGCTGCCACGCCATCCCCTTGTAGGCCCCCCAGGCCGTTGCCGCGACCAGAACCACGATCATGCCAATGTCATACAGTTCCATGACGAACCATTCCCGAAGACGCAGAAATTGCCAGTCGGACGGCTGAAGTTATATCGCAAGCCATGCGCGGAACGAAGAGCAAATGACTCGGGGACGCCCGGCGCTGTCGCGTGGAATTGGGCAATTTGGCGACCGCTTGGGGACAGATTCCGTCCGCCCCTGTTTGCGTCTCGACTCGAACCGCGCAAAGCTCCGGACCACTCGCAAATAGCAATGCTGCGTTTTCATTTGCCCACTCTCGGCGTTCTGGGCCAGCGGCACTTTTCGCGAACGGATTGCGGCTATTTCGGTGTTCGTTCCCGGCACACTGATCTTGGTTGCAGCGCTGCTTTGCAGTACATTTCGCGGCCGATTTTTCGTATTGAGCAGGGCGACGGTTGCTCCCTTAGGCGAGCGAATGGATGTCTCGACGGCCGCTCCCCTGCTGCTCTCCTTCCACCACTGCGAAATAGTTATGGCCGGATTCAAGACGCATATCACGACCAGCACCATTTTAGGAATTGGTTATGGGACGGCCGCTTATTTCAAATTCAATGTTCCTTGGGATACCGCCGCGCTGGCAGGCGGCTTGTGCAGTGTCTCCGGAATGCTGCCCGACATCGACAGCGGGCCGGGCGTGCCGCTGCGTGAAAGCTTGTCGTTCGCCGCGGCCGTGGTGCCGATGTTGATGATCGACCGGTTCACGAAGATGGGAATGAGCTTTGAATCCATGGCGCTGGCGGGCGGCTTCATCTACTGCTTGATCCGCTTTGGCTTAGGCCGGTTTCTTCGCAAATACACAGTGCATCGCGGAATGTTTCATAGCATCCCGGCTTGCTTGATCTTTGGCGAACTCGCTTTTCTAATCTGTCATAGCGACAACCTTTATCTGCGCTATTTCAAAGCGGGCGGAGTGGTGCTGGGCTTCATGTCGCATTTGCTCTTGGACGAAATCTGGAGCATCGAATTCAACCACGGCATTCCGCATCTCAAAAGCTCGTTCGGAACCGCGATGAAGTTTTGGGGCAAGAGCATGTCCGCCAACTTCTCATGCTATGCGAAGCTCGCCGTGCTAACGTTCCTGGTACTGCAAGACCCGATCTGGATGGGCCGGTTTGATACGCCGCTGGGCGACAAAGTCGAGAGTGTCGCGAATGGCGTTTTTCAGCGGCTGGATCGGTAATCTTGGAATTGTTGATGGTGGATTTTGAAATCACCAATCAGCATGGATCAATCAGCAATTAGAATCCTCGCCGGCTGTCGAGCAGCAGCGTGACGGGCCCATCGTTGATGAGTTCGACTTGCATCATGGCGCGAAATTGGCCCGTGGCGACCGGCAGTCCCTTGGCGCGCAAGGCGGCGACGAATTGTTCATAGAGCAACTCGGCTAATTCGGGCGGCGCCGCGGCATCAAAGCTGGGCCGCCGGCCGCGGCGGCAATCGCCCAAGAGGGTGAACTGACTGACCACGAGGACCGCGCCGCCGACCTCGGCTAAAGCGAGATTCATCTTCCCTGCCGCGTCTTCAAAGATCCGCAGGCCGGCCGTTTTCTCAACCAAGTGATCGAGATCGGCCTGCGTATCGGCCTGCTCCACGCCTAGCAGCACGAGCAAGCCGCGCCCAATCTGTCCGACGACCTGCCCGGCCACGGAGACCGATGCTTGAGTAACGCGTTGCAAGACGGCGCGCATCGAGAATCCAGTGGAAGGAAACGAGTCATGAAGGGGACGCGATGCGCTGATCTTAGCGGAAAAATCGGGGCTTGCTAATTCGGTGGGGCATTGTCATATTTGCAATTCACTTGCAAGAACGATTTCCCTCGGCAGCAGCGGCATGAATCCCCCGGTTTTAGCAGCCTGTTATTGCGTGGCGATCGTGCTGGCGAGTCTGTTCGGCGGCTCCATTCCGCATTGGATTCGGCTCACCCATACTCGCATGCAGCTGTCGTTGAGCTTCGTGGCGGGAGTCATGCTGGGGGTGGGCCTGCTGCATTTGATTCCGCACGGCTATGCGGCCTTGGCGGAGGTTTCGGAGGCAACGGCGCTGGACCGCGTCCTCTGGTGGGCGTTGATTGGCTTTCTCGTGATTTTTTTTCTGGAGCGGTTCTTTCATTTCCATCACCACGAAGCGCCGGCGGCCGACACCCCGCACGATGTGAGCGTCTGTTTGCACAGCCACGATCACGGCCATGCGCACGGCTCCGCTCATGCTCACGTCGTCGTCCCCGCGCAGCGCGAAACAAGCGCGCCGGCGGCCGAACTTGCGGCCGGAGTAAACGCCGCTCCGGCCGGGACGGCCGGACAAATGCGCATTGCTTGGGGAGGCGCGCTGGTCGGAATGACGGTCCATGGCCTCGTCGATGGAATCAGTCTCGCGGCCGCCGTGCAAATCGAGGGGGATCACTCGCATGGCCTCGCGCTGGCGGGAATGGGGACGTTTTTAGCGGTCTTCTTGCACAAACCGTTTGACGCCCTCACGATCGGCACGTTGATGGCGGCCGGCGGCTCTTCACGCCGGACGCGGCACCTGGTCAATGCGGCCTATTCGCTGATCACGCCGCTCGGCGCCGCCTTGTTCTTTCTAGGGCTGACCCACTTTTCCAACTCGCAGAATGAATTGTTAGGCTGCATTCTGGGCTTCGCGGGAGGCGCCTTCTTGTGCATTGCGACGAGCGATCTCCTGCCGGAGTTGCAATTTCACTCGCACGATCGCTTTCGCCTGTCGCTGGCACTCATCCTCGGGGTGGCTCTGGCTTGGGGAATCGTGTTTATCGAAAGCGGCGGCCACGATCACCATGAGCATCTGCACGTCCATGAGCACACCACGGAAGCGGCCGGCGATTAGGTTGGCAAGGCTAGGCGGCTAGAAGCCGCTGGTATATTTCGCAACTCGTGCGCGCGGCAGATTGCGGCGTCGTCGCGTGATCCGCTCTCGTTGGCAACCGGATCGATTCGCCGGCATTACCCCCGTTCGTCGGCACGCCGGCGGAGTTCATTCACCCGCGCGACAATCTCGTCGATGAGGGCATGATTGGCGGAGATGCATTGCCATTCGCGGACAAAAGCGAACGCGATAAAGGCCAGCCCGCCCAGCGCGGCGCCGAGGTGGATATTCACCCAGGCGAGCGTATTTTCGCGGAGGGTCGCCGGGTCGGCCGCGCCGCCGAGGGCCACGATCCCGACCACGGCCAGCATTCCCAGCACGGCCCAAGGGAACATTTTTCGCTTTAATTGAGTGCTCCGCTGCACATACCGGGGGTCAAGACGATAGGTGTCGGAGACCTCCTTGCACCAACGACTTGTGCCCACGAAGTAGGTGACCGCGATGCTATGCGCCAAGATCACGAAAATCGCCGCGCCCACGCCAGCCAATCGGTGGACGCTGGCCCAGTGCTTGACGGCTGAATCGTTGAGATGATGATGCAAGTCGAGTGACAGTCCGAGCCCGGCGGTCGCCACCATAAACAACAGCGCCAGCAGCGCGATAACGGTGAAAATGCGGGTCATGACGGACTAGACGAGCGAGGCGCAAGGCGGCGGTGAGAATGAATTTGTCTTGGGACGGCAATTCGTCCCGCCACGGCTGGCCCTGGATTCCCGCCTGCGCGGGAATGACGGAATAAGCCCATCGCTTGTACGTGGTGTATCAAACCAAGTCGCCCTGGATTCCCGCCTGCGCGGGAATGACGGCACGAGCCGGGCGGCGATAACGGTGAAAATGCGGATCATGACGGACTAGGCGAGCGAGGCGCAAGGCGGCGGTGAGAATGAATTTGTCTTGGGACGGCAATTCGTCCCGCCACGGCTGGCTCTGGATTCCCGCCTGCGCGGGAATGACGGCACGAGCCGGGCGGCGATAACGGTGAAAATGCGGGTCATGACGGACTAGGCGAGCGAGGCGCAAGGCGGCGGTGAGAATGAATTTGTCTTGGGACGGCAATTCGTCCCGCCA
>DASRSE010000195.1:0-11148 GCA_035656655.1 Pirellulales bacterium | reverse complement strand
CTCCAATGCCGTCGCGCCGATCTATTACAACTATGGCGACAATGTGACCTACCAAGACGGCAGCGTGTATTACGGCGACCAAGTGTATGCCACCCAGGAGCAATTTGCCGACCAGTCGGCCCAAATCGCCGCAGCCGGTCTACAAGCGACTCCGCCGCCCGATGACCAATGGCAATCGCTGGGGGTTTTCGCCATGGTCCAAGGAGATGAAACGAACTCCAATGACCTCTTTCAACTGGCGCTCGATGCCAACGGAACATTGCGAGGCAATTACTACAATGCGATCTCCGATTCGACGACCCCGCTGAGCGGGTCGCTCGACAAGACAAGCCAACGTCTCGCTTGGACCCTCGACGGAAAAAAGACGCCAGTTTATGAGACCGGGCTCTATAACGTCACTCAGGCAGAAACGACAATGTTGGTCCATTTTGGCAAAGATCGCACCGAACAATACAAACTCTTCCGACTCGAGCAGCCCGAGAACGACAGCGGCACGTCGCCGTGATTCGCCCCCGCATTCGCAATTCGCCGTTTGACGGCGCCCGCGACCGCGCCGGATAAGGCTCGCCCTGGTCAATGGCGGGGCAAATCGGTCGCGGCGCCGCGGGGCACGCGCAGGATCAGCGTCTCCAGAATGCTCGGGTCGGGCGGCTTCGTAATGTGATAGTCAAAGCCGGAATCGAACGAGCGTTGCTGGTCCGATTCTTGGCCGTAGCCGGTGACCGCCGCGATGATCATGCCTTGCAGCGCAGGCTCGGAGCGCAGGTGCTGGGCGACCTCGTAGCCGCTCATGCCGGGTAAGCCGATGTCCAGCAGGAGAATCTCCGGGCGAAATGTCTGCACGGTCTCGAGCGCGGCCGGACCGCTGAAGACCGTTTGGACTTCGTGCCCCCAAGCTTTGAGGAGTGCGGCAATCGACAAGGCGGCATCGACATTGTCATCGACCACGAGAATGCGCCGTTTTTCAAAATCGATGGCCGGCCCCTTCAATGGCCGAACCTTCGCCACCGCTTGGGCTCGCGACAACGGCAGCGAGACGACGAACTCGCTCCCCTTGCCGAGTCCTTCGCTTTTCGCCAGCACCGTTCCCTGATGCATTTGCATGATCCGCTTGACCACGGTGAGCCCGATGCCGAGGCCCCCCTGCGAGCGGGCGAGACTGCTATCGGCTTGCATGAAGAGGTCGAAGACCGACGGCAGCAACTCCGGCGCAATCCCGATGCCTGGATCTTTGACCTTGATGACCCCCCAGCCGGCTTGGCGCTCGACCGTGAGCCGCAGTTGGCTGGGGGTCGGCGTATATTTGGCCGCGTTGCCGATCAGGTTGGCGACCACTTGCCCCAGCCGCAAGAGATCGCCATCGACAATCAGCGGTTTGCCCGGCACGGTTACGACCAACTCATGGCCGCGCGCATCGAGGGTGGATTGCGCTTCTTCGATGCCGCGGCGGACGACATCCGCCAGGTCGACCGGCTCGCGGTGGAAATTGAGCTTGCCCGTGATCACGCGCGACACGTCGAGCAAGTCGTCAACCAGCCGGACCAGATGGAACAGTTGCCGTTCCATCATTTCGGTCGTTTCTTGCAGAACGGCGGAGTCTAGGCCGGGCAATCGCAAGAGTTGGAGCCCGTTGCTGATCGGCGCCAACGGATTGCGCAGCTCGTGCGCGAGCATGGCCAGAAACTCATTTTTCTGCCGGTCGGCGATTTCCAACTCTTGGACCCGTTTCCGGTCGGTCAAGTCGCGCGTCACCTTGGCGAAACCGAGCAACTGATTTTGCTCGTTGTAAATCGCGGTGATGACCACGTTCGCCCAGAACAGCGAGCGGTCTTTGCGGACGCGCCAGCCTTCGTCCTCGACGCGCCCCTCGGCAATGGCGACTTCCAGTTCGCGCTGCGGCTTGCCGCGCTCGAGGTCTTCTGAGGAATAAAACTGAGAAAAGTGCTGCCCGATGATTTCCTCGGCCGTATAGCCTTTAATTCGCTCCGCGCCGGCATTCCAACTCGCCACGCGGCCGCTCGGATCCAGCATGAAAATGGCATAGTCCTTGACCCCTTCGACCAGCAGCCGAAAACGTTCTTCGCTTTGCCGCAACACTTCTTCCGATCGTTTGCGGTCGGTCAGGTCACGGGTGATTTTAAGAAACCCGCGGACGTCGCCCCCTTGGTCGTAGAGCGCCGTGATCACGACGTTGGCCCAGAACAGGGTGCCGTCTTGGCGGACGCGCCACGCCTCGTCCTCGAACCGCCCATCGCGCCGAGCCCGCACCAGTTCCTCCGCGGGCCAGCCAATGCTCAAGGCTTCGGCCGGATAAAATTTCGAGAAATGCTGGCCGATGATGTCCGTGGCGCGATAGCCCTTGATGCGCTCCGCCCCGGCATTCCAAGTTTTCACATAGCCGTTCGCATCGAGGAGAAAGATCGCATAATCCTGCACGCCGGCGACGAGGTGCGAGAAATGCTCTTCGATCCCGCGCAATTGGTCGATCGCGGGTCGATTCACTTCGTTCGGCATGATGCTCTTTCGGCAAGTAAACAATCGGTTCGGCAGGCTGCTTTGCCGCGGCGCGGCCGGTTTGCCTCCGGACCGCGGCTCACTGGTTCAGGTTTCAAATCGCGATGGGCGCGCCTAGGCCGCGTTTTTGGAGACCGGCTTTTTCTGCTCGAGCGCCTGGTCGAGATGGTCAACCGCCTTGTTCAAGGCTTCGTCCACCAGCGGCAGGCTTGCGTCAGTCGCGGGCTCCGCGTCGGGGCTGGCGGCGCTTTCCGCCGGCCCGCGGCGCAAGTCGCGCTGGTTGCGGGCGACCATCAGCTTCATGATCACGTCTTCGCTCGTTTTAACTTCCAACCCCGGATTGGGTTGAACGCCCCAATCGTTCTCGTTCTTCGCGTCCTTGCGGTGAATGTTCTTGCCGCTCGGACGAAAATAGTGCGCCGTGGTCAGCTTGAGGCTGTGGTCGCCTTCGAGCGCGATCACGTTTTGCACTGTTCCCTTGCCATACGATCGTTCGCCGGCCACGACCGCGCGACCGTGGTCCTGCAGACAGGCGGCGACGATTTCGCTGGCGCTGGCGCTGAGCCGGTTGACGAGCACGGCCATCGGAAAGCGGACATAGGGGGCCTTGCCATCGGCGGAATAAATACGCGCGGTGGTTCCCTCGCGGCCGCGCAAGCTGACAATCGTGCCATCGCGCACAAACAGGTCGCAGAGTTGGACCGCCGCATCGAGCAGTCCGCCCGGATTGCCGCGCAGGTCCAGCAAGAGCGATTTAATCGGTCCTTGCTTTTCGAGCTCGACCAGCGCCGCCCGCACCTCTTCCACCGTCCGCTCGCCAAAATCGGAAATCCGGATATAGCCAATCTCCGGATGGTCCGCCAGAAAGAAATTCCAGGTTCCATTCGGATTGCGCGTGTCGCCAAACACCGATTGCGTCTTGATGATCGCCCGCGGAATTTGAAAAGAGAGCAGACCGGAATGGCCGGGCCGTTCGATCGATAGCTTGACTGGGGTGCCGGCCTCGCCGCGAATCCGCGACTTCGCATCGTCAATGTTGAATTTGAGCGTGTCTTCGTCGTTGATCGCCAGAATGCGGTCGTCGGCCAACAGCCCAGCCTCAAAGGCAGGAGTCCCCGGCATCGGGCTGACCACCTTCAGCCGATGCGAGGTCGGATCGATATCGATTTGGATGCCAATGCCGCCGAACTGGTGTTGCAGATTGCTCTGTAGTTCTTGGGCCCGTTCGGGGCTTTGAAAGTCGCTGTTTTCGTCAAGTTCTCGGACCATGCCGCGAATGGCGGCTTCGACGAGTTTGTTCTCGTCCGTCTTTTCGACGTAGTTTTGCGAAATCTCTCCCAGCGTGCGCTGAAACATCCGCAAGGCTTCGTCATGCTCGGTCGCCCGATAGCAGGCCAAAGAGGCCAGCGCCACGCATAAGATCACGATCAGATTACGCAACGGCATGGGACACTCAAGACGAGGAGGAGGAAGCTGCGCCCCAATCGGCGAACGGCTTGAAAACGGGAACAGATCGGTTGCGGCCGCCCGGGCGCGGCGCGCGGACGCCGCAGCGCGGCCTGCCAACTCCAGAACCCGGCGAACCCCGGCTCCAGTTTAACCGAAATCGGCCGCAGAACGCAAAAAGGTCCGCAGCCAGCGGCGCCTGGGCGCACCGGCTGCGGACCTTAAACGCGGGCCATTTGGAGAGGCCCCATGACTGCTAGCGGACAAACTTCAACGGCGGATCGGTATCCTTGGCGCCGACCATTTTGAAATTAAAGCCAGTTCGAGTCGGCGCGGTGATCTGGGCCAGCATCACGCCTCCTTGTTCGGGCTCCATCGCAAGGTTGTCGCCGTCGACCGCGAAAGCCCCGCTCACGGTCTCTTGCTTTTTGCCCTGGCTATATTTCCAGGTGAACTGGTTGTCTTTCGTCAGGGTCAAATCGAACGTCGCGCCGCCGGGTCCCGAGGCGCGCCAAGCGCCGAGGAGCTGATCGACGTTCAGTTGCGGGCCCGTCGAAACCGGCTCGGTCTGGACGTCGGGCGCCGTGCTGTCGTCGGTCCCCTTGTAGCCCAACATGTCGGCCAATTGGCGCGAAACTCCATCGTTGGGCACGAGCTGAGCGACCTTCGCAAACTGCGCCGCCGCCGGGTCGGAATAGCCCATCGTCATGTATTCATAGGCCAGTACAAACCGCGACGCGGCATCGTTCGGATGCGCGCTGACGTAGTCTTCGAGCTTCCGCAATTGCGCCGTATAAAGGTCCGTGCTAGGATACATGCTCGACAGCGTTGTCCAATCCCAACCGGGTCCCACCGCCAACACGGCATTCAAGGTCGCAGCCGCTTGTTGATAATCGCCCAGCGCGAACAGACACAATCCGCGAAACTCGTGCAGCAGCGCGTCGCCCGGCATTTGTTTCAGCGCTTTATCGGCCAAATCGAGCGCCTGCCGATAGTCGCCCTGCGAGAAGACGGCGCGGGCTTGGTCAAATTCATCCAAGCCCGGCTGCGTTACGCCCGGCGGATAGTCGGCCACGGCGGCATTCGGATCGGCGGCCAACGGTTGCTGATACTCGACGATCGGCTGCGAATAGTCGTAGACCACGCCGGGGCTGGCGACATAGTACGGGTTGTAGTAGTTGCCCAGCCCGAACAAATAGGACGCGGAGTTCCATCCCCAATAGGTCAGGCCAAAGGCGGCCCACACCGGATGGTCGTGCCAATAGTGCTCCCAGTAGTGATGATTGTCGCCGTGCCAATAGCCGTGGTGCCAATCATCGTGCCACGGATAGCGGTCGGCCAACCGCTGATTCCAATCGTTGCGGCGATTGTCCCAAAAGTCCTGAGGCGAGTTTCGCCAATCGTGAATCGCGTCGGTGCGGCCCGCTAGCCGGTCGTGCAAGTCTTGGTGGCGATCGTTGACCCAGTTCGGATGGTTGTCGTGGATCTGCTGCCATCGATCGTTCCCCAAGTTCGGCCGATTGCCGTTGCCCCCCAGGCCGGGCAAAAAGTTCGGCCGATCGCCATTGGGCCGATTCGGCAGGTTCGGCCGATTGACGTTCGGCAAGTCATGGTTCGGGCGATCGAACGGCCCCGCTAGGTCCGGACGGTTGATGTTCGGACGATTGACATTGGGCAGGTTGTTGTTCGGGCGATTGATATTCGGTCGGTTGTTGCCGACCGCCGGCAATTGCGACGGTCGCGAGAGTCCCGGTTGCGTGTCCGGCTTGAAACTCGGCCGCGACGTGGCAGGCAGCCGATTCGCGCCGCCCGCGGCGCCCGCATTGAAGTTGGGCCGGCTCGCCGGCGTAGAGGGCCGGCTGAAGCTGGGCGCGCTGCCCAGCGATCCACGTGAACCGCCACCGCCGACATTTCCCCCGCCGGGACGCGCCCCGCCGCCGGAAAAGCCGCCACTGGGCCGGCCGCCGCCCCCGCCCCCGCCCCCTCGGCCGCCGCCGCCAACGCCGCGCGTTTCGCCCGTATCGCTGAGGCAGGTCAGCAAGCAGATTGCCGCGAAGCTGGCCGCCCACCAGGAAAGATGTTTCATTACGAAGTTCCTTGTGCAAGGCCACGTTCCATGCGGCACAGTTAAATTGAGTTGCTGAATTTTGCGGTCTGAGAAAACGTCCCAGCGCGCAGAGGCCTTCCGCGCTTACTTGCTTTTGGGCTCCGGCGGCTTGCGCACGATCAGAATCGAGCGGTCGGCTTCTTGGTCGCCCGCGACAATCCGATGAACCGAGGTCCACAGATAGCGGTTTGCGCCGCTTGGTTTGTAATGGTTCGTCGCGGAAGCAACCGCGCCGTCCGGCCGCACGCCATGCATTTTGACTTGCCAACCGTCATCGACCGGGGTCCACAGCCCTTCGGACGTTCCACCTTCGGAATCGAACACCCACGACTTGAATTGCTTGGCGGCCGGGTCCCAGCCGATGCGCTGATCTCCCTTGAGGGCCGCCTTGCCTTCATATTTGACGGTGAAGGTGCCGACCAGATAGTTGCCGTCCTCGGACCATTTGCACATGTGGTCAACATCGACTCCGGGGCTTTCATCGACCCAATCGCCAATGAGCCAAGCCAGCTCTTTCAAATGCTCGTGCGCGGTCATCCGCTTGTCGCCGACCGAGCGGCTCGTCGCAATCGACCAGACTCCTTGGCGTTTCGCATGAATCGTGAGATAGTCCGATTCGGAGACCGGGCCATCTTTCGGCGGACAGGTGGCATACGTTCCTTCTTCAATCGCCAGATCGGCGCCGACGAAGCGAATTGAATCGATGGCGATTTTTGTTTTCACCCCTTTCATCGCTTCAAAATAGGCGGCGAACTCTTTTTCAATTTTATCGCGGCCCGTGAACTCATTGCCGTCGTCATCGGCAAATAGGCCGTCGGCCGCAAATTGTGCGGCGATGGCTTTTGCATCGCCCGCATCAAACGCTTTGACAAACGCGGTCGACATCGCCCGAATCGCGGCGTCGTCCGCCGCGTGTTCGTCGGCCCCCTGAGCGCGCGGGAGCGCTGCGAGCAAAGCCACCAGCAACCACGGGCTCGCAACTACAATTCGTTTCAGCATGGGCGCCTCCTTAGGGCAAATTCGAGAAGTTCTTGGGAAATATCATCTGGGGTTCCGCCTCGAATGATCAAGGGCGAGCGCCGGCGACAATGGGATGAACCCGCCCGAATCCCTTTTGTCCGCCCGGCGTCTGACTGCTTAATGTCTGACTGCTTAATGTCTGACTGCTTAATGTTTGATGTCTTGGTCGCTTAGTCGGCTACGCGGCTCGCCATGGAATCCAGCGGCCGGCCGCTAGCCGTCAGTATCGGGGGCCATCGCTTGGCTGGCGGTCACGATCATATCGGCAATATCCACGAGTTTTTTGTTATGGCTGCTGGCCAACTTTTGCAGGCGGCGAAATGCGGCCGGTTCGTCTAACTTCGCCTGCTTCATCAAGATTCCTTTCGCGCGCTCAATGATCTTACGATCATTGAGCGCCTGGCGTAAATCGGTCGCCTCTTTTTGCAAAGCCCGCAGCTCCTCGAAGCGGCGCATGGCGATCGTAATCGCGGGGCCAAGATTGGATTCTTTGATCGGCTTGAGCAAATAGGCGATTACGTGGCTGGCGTCCGCTCGCTCCACATACTCCGGATCGTGATAGGCCGAAACGATGATCAGCGGCAAGGGAGTTTGCTGATAGATGTGCCGCGCCGCCTCGAGGCCGTCCATGTCTGGCATTTTAATATCGGTGATGATCAGGTCGGGCGGATTCTCCTTGACCCGTTCCACGAGCTTGCGGCCGCTATCGACGGCGTACAAAACTTCGTGCCCGAGCCGCTCCAGCGACTCGGTGAGAAATTCGCGCATGTCTTGCTCGTCGTCGGCGACGGCGATGCGTAATTTGGCGCTGTTCATCGAAGAACCCCTGCGGATTGCGGAAGCGAGATCATGATTTTTGCGCCTTGCGGGGCGCTCCAGTCGATTTCCACCTCGCCCCGATGCGCCTCGATCAGGCGCTTCACGATCGCCAGTCCCAGCCCGCTGCCGCGCGTCTTAGTGGTGAAGAACGGATGAAACAATTTGTGTTTGTGGTCCGGCGAGAAGCCGGGCCCATTGTCCAGAACCTTCAGCAGCAACATCGGCTTGCCTTCGGTCTGCCGCGCTTCGGCGCTCACGCGAATCAGCACCGGATCGGGGCAGCCCTCGAGCGAGTTTTCAAACAAGTTGCGGAGGACCTGCTCGATCGCTTGCGCGTCGAGCTCGCAGGTCACCCCGGCCAACTCCGGACCTTGCTCTAAGCTCGCCTGGCGATCGGTCCGCAGATGGCTGAGGTTCTCCCACGCGGCTTGGATCACTTCCGGGACGGCCATGCGCTTGCAGTTCAACCGAACGGGCCCCGCATATTTTTGCAATTGCTCGTGCAATTGCTGCAAGCGATCTTGGGCTTGCTGCAATCGCGAAACGAGATCCGACTCTTTCGGCAACTCGCGGACGCGATGAGCCAACATGTCGAGACAGGCTTGGCTCCGCTGCAGCGCGTTGCGGCTTTCATGCGCGAGGCCGTTCACGGTGTCCGCAATCGCAGTGGCCCGCGCCGTTTCCAAGCGCGCGCGATGCACGTCGGCCTGGGCAATCTCGCGGCGGCGGCGCGCGGTGATGTCGCGAATCCAAACCAACGCGCCGGCGTGCGGACCTTCTTCTGGCAACTGCTGCAATGTCACCTCGACCGGCACCTCTTCGGACACGTGCGCGAGCAAGAATTCTTCCGCCTGCTCAAAGCGACACGACTCGCCCCGCAGCGCGCCGCCCAGATACTCGACAAACGTCCGCTGCGGATCCGCGGAACGAAATAAAGAATTGGCCGGGCGCGCGCGCAATTCACTCGGCGCGGACCGCCAGAGACGCTCGCTAGCACGGTTGCTATAGGTGACCGCGCCCTGCGCATCAACCATCAGCAGCGCGTCGGGGAAATTCGCGAAGATGACCGAAAAATCTGGCGTTTTCGTCGCATTACTCATGCACCTCTACTCCTCCGACTCTAATCATAGGCGCAATCCCGCAATGGGAAACTCCTTTGTAGAACTATTCAGCCGGAATGCAACTCCGCACTCCATTTTTTATGGTTTGCACAAAGATTGGAAATCTCGGGAAATCGAGATTGACTCCGTTTTCCGCAGGCATTAGGTTGAGCAGTGCTTTGCTTCGGTGTTGACACGCCGAGCGCGGGCCGCGAAGGCCCATCTATGCTAAGAAGCGACTCCTGGCAATGCTGCCCGAGTTCGCTTTTTCTCCGCCATGTTGGCTCACCGTCGAGAGACTCGTTCCGGTTTTGATCCAGCGTCTTTGTGGAACATTTGAGCCATTTTTTTCAAGGAGGATCGTCATGTTGATCTTAGCACGGAAGGTTGGCGAACGAATCATGGTGGGCGATGACATTTGTATCGTCGTGACGAGCATTCGGGGTGGCGGCGTCCGCATCGGCGTCGAAGCTCCGCGCGGCATCAGCGTCGATCGCGAAGAGTTGTGGAAGAAGCGCCACGACGTCGCGTGCCCGACGCTGCAATGCGCCGGCAGTTAATTAATATCCTGCCGCAGAAAACTTGCCTCGATACGGCACGGCCGAAAAGCAACTTCGTCGCGGAGCCTGTCGCTCGCTGAGAGCGGTGAAGCGGACGGCCCAAGATACGGCGAAATTGTTTTTCGGCCGCGGTGATGTGGAGAGACCCAGACGCCCGCGAAGCAACTGCGGAGCGGCATTTCGTTTGCGAAGTTCAATCCATTTCAACCACGAACGCGGACGCACGCGCCTGTCTCGGCCGGCCGCTCCAGATTTGAGAACCGCAATGTCGACGATCATTTCTAACTCAGGTATTTCTAACTCGAGCAACTTTCGCTTCGACTATCGAAGCGGCGACGAGGCCGAAATTGCGCGGCGCGCCGAGTCGCACTTGCACGGCAGCGGCTACACCGATTTGCGCCGCGTCCGCTGCACCTATGCGGCCGGCGTCTTGTCGCTGCATGGCACGTTGCCCAGCTTTTATTTGCGGCAAGTCGCCGAATCGCTCGCCACGAACCTGCCCGAAGTCGATCAAATCGACAGTCAACTTCTCGTCGCTTAGCAATTCGGCGCGCCGCGCGATGTCAGCCCTTGGGCTCAGCCGGCTTAGCGCGCCAGCAGCTTGTTGAATGACCCAACAGGCTGCGTCATACCCCGGATAGATGCCCACTCGCCGATGCCGGTCGTCATTCTGCGAGCCGTGCGCGTATCGCGCCTGGCGGCACGCTCTCCGCCCGCAATCTTGGTCGCGTTTTCTCGGGTCATTATTTTCTCGGTCGCGATTTTCTCGGTCGCGATCCGCCTTTGGCAAGCTTGGTAAATTGCGGTTTCTTTGCCGGTTTTTCCGTATCTGCCGTAAACTCCGCACTTTCTGGATTTATCTTCTGTATTGATCCGAATGGTTTTATAGCTAGGTGGAAAATTAGCGGAGAACCGATTCGGTTTGCCCGCAGACCGGCTTAACCGTCGCGTCCCAGCGGCAAATCGAGCCCAGAATCATTCTGGACAGGGTGGCACTGCCGCGAAGTCAGTCGAAATCCCTAGGCGGGATAACCTTTTAGCGCAAGGAGTTTCAAGGATGAGAAGTTTGTCATGGAAACGGTCCGCAACGTTTGTGGCCGTGTTGCTGTTGGGCGCCCTTCCCAGCCAGGCGCAATGGGCCGGTTCGTCCCGCGCCCCCCGGCCGGTAGTCGCGCAGCCCGCGGCCGAATTCGGCGTCGCTCGCGTCTCCGATGACGACAATGCGAAGCCGATGTCGGCGCGGATGGTCAAAGCTGCCGCCGATCCGATGGGCGATATGATGCCGCCACCGCCAGGCGCCATGCCGATGACGACGCCGCCCGGCGCTGCCCCGATGATGGGCGGCGACGCCGCCCCCAAGTGCACCGCTTGCGAAGCGGCTCAGTCGGGCGCCTCCTGCTCGGCCTGTGACGGCTGCAACACGTGCGACAGCGGTTGTGGCTGCGGCTGCGACTACAATTGGTGGTGCAAGCTGGAATGCCCGGATGCTTGCCCGCAGTGGAAAATGTTCGACGATTGTTGCTGCTTGAAAGAGCATTGCACGACGATCGAAGGCTACTTGGACCTGGGCTACACCGCCAAC
>DASRSE010000194.1:0-13638 GCA_035656655.1 Pirellulales bacterium | reverse complement strand
CTGGTCGAACAGCGCGCGGCCAGTTGGGAACAAGCGCGCGCCGCCGCCGAATCCGCCGCGCGGCTTGAACAACTCCAGGCGCTCCGCTGGGCGGGGCGCACCGCCGCCGAGCCGGCGCCGCCGCCGGTCGAGGAATTGGCCCATTTTCTCCAAGATTCGAGCATTGAGGTGCGCCTGTATGTCATGCGCTGGATCGCCGATGAGCGGATCGGCAAGTTGCACGGACAACTCGTCGAAGGGCTGAAAGGGTTGCCGCACGTCACCCCGGAATTGTTTTTTACCTGGGCGGCGGCGATTGAGATTCTGGATCGCGGCGTGCCGATTACGGCGCCGAACGAGCCGAATCCGTATCTTGTGCAAGCGGTGCTTGATCCGAAGACGGCGCCAGATTTGCGCACGCTGGCGCTGCGGTTTTCGCCGCCGGACCATAAGAAGTTGACGCTTCCGCTGCTCACGGAATTTACGCGATCCGATAACGGTCCTTTTCGGCGCGAAGCGGTCCGCACGCTCGCCTTGCGCGCGGCCGGAGACGGCCAGCCCTTGCTGGCTTCTCTGGCGGCCGATGGCAGCGCCGATCCTGAGCTGCGGGCCGATGCCGTGGCAGGCTTGACCAGCCACGCGGCCGATCATCGCACGCTGCTGGAAAAGCTCGCGACCGGCGACGCGCCGGCGGTGCGCGTGGCCGCCGAACGCGCCCTGCGCTGGGCCAAGCCGGTACCGCCGAGCACCGACTTGCCCGATCCAAAGGATCTCGACGCTTGGCTGAAGTTGACCGAAAAGCCAGGCGATGCGGCGGCAGGCTGGCGCGTCTTTTTCACCGGGGGCGCCCTCCGCTGCGCCGCGTGCCACCGGTTCGATGGTCGTGGCAATACGGTCGGACCTGACCTGACCGGGATTGGCCGCCGCCTCGATCGCCGGAGGATTCTGGAATCGATTCTTCAACCGAGCCGCGAAATCGCCCCGCAATATGTCGCCTGGAAAATGGTCACCGACGACGGCCGCGTGTTGCTGGGTCTCTCGCGCGGCTTCAACGATGCGGGCACCCACGAAATTTTTCTGGGGAACGACGGCAAATCGTTTGATCTCGATGTTCGCCGGATCGCCGAGCGCAGCATGTCGGTGGTCTCGCTGATGCCGGACGGTTTGCAAAAAGTATTGACGGTCGATGAGTTGCGCGACGTGCTCGCCCTGTTGAAATCGGCGGATTGAACCGCGCAATTTGGGCGAGAACTAGCAACTTGGGGCGCGCCCCGGTAGCATAAATGGCGTTGCGACGGCTTATTTCCTTTCTCTCTCGCCCTCTTACGCGAACCGAATTATGCGCTCCTTTCAACCCACGATCTTGCGGCTTTCGCTCGTTGCGGTCGGAATCCTTTGCGGAATGCGCTTCGCCTCAGCCAACGAACTCGAGGATTGGCAGCGGATGCAGCCGATCACGCCGCGCGGTTACGTCTGCGGATACACCGCCGAGCCTGTGCAGATCGACGGGCGGCTCGACGAACAGGCTTGGGAAGCAGCCCCTTGGACGGCCGACTTTGTCGATATTGAAGGCTCTGCAAAACCGCGGCCGAAGTATCGCACCCGCGCCAAGCTCCTCTGGGATAACGAGAACCTCTACCTCGGCGCCGAGCTTGAGGAGCCGCACGTTTCTGCCACGATCAAGGATCACGACGCCGTCATCTTCCAAGACAACGATTTTGAAGTCTTCCTTAATCCGGACGGCAACAATCACAACTATTACGAACTTGAACTGAACGCGCTGAACACGACCTGGGACCTCTTTCTAAACCGCCCTTACAAGGATGGCGGCACGGCGGACAATGCTTGGGAGTTTGCGGGAATGAAAACGGCGGTGCACGTCGCCGGCACGCTGAATGATCCGCGCGATCAGGACCACGGCTGGACGGTCGAGATCGCGATTCCATGGCGCGCGTTTTCGCGCAGCGTGCGCCCCGCGACGCCGCCCCAAGCAGGGGACGCATGGCGGCTCGATTTTTCGCGGGTCGAGTGGCAATACGACGTCGTCGAGGGAAAATATCGCAAAGTGCCGAACCAGCCTGAAAACAATTGGGTCTGGTCGCCGCAAGGAATCATTGACATGCATCGGCCCGAGCGCTGGGGCTATGTGCAATTTACGAAGCGGGCGGCAAAAGACGTCGCGTTTGTGCCTGACCCGACCTTGCCGAGCCGCGATCTGCTGATGGAAGTGTATCATCATCAGAAGGACTATTTTGCGGCCCATCAGAAATACGCCGGTTCGCTGGCGGAGCTGCACCTGGGACCGCTCGATGCGTCGCTGTCGAAGTCGCTCCGCCTCACGCCGACCGCCGAGGGCTATCTGGCGCAGGTCGATCTTCCCAGCGGCGCCAAGGAGAAAGGTCCGCTCACGGTGCGGCAAGATTCACTCGTGTCGGCCGAACCCGACCCGCTCGCGGAGGCCTTGAAACGGGCCGGCAAGAATCGCCCCGAATTGGAGCAAGCGCTTGCCAAGGCGCCGGCCGATCAGCAGCCGGGCTTGCGGTTTTTGATTTTGAACATGCCCGACCGCGACTTGCACGACCTGTCGGCGGCGTATCTCTTGGAGAACCTCAAGCTGGCTTACCAAGCGTGGAACGAGTCGCCGTGGAAGAAAGACATCCCGGAGGCAATTTTCTTTAACGACATCTTGCCTTATGCCAACATCAACGAGCGGCGCGACGATTGGCGCAAGGAATTCTACGAAAAGTTTCATCCCTTGGTGAAAGACGCCAAAACGGCCGCCCAAGCCGGCGCCATCTTGAATCAAAAAGTCTTTCCCCTCGTCAAGGTAAAATACTCGACGCAACGGCCGAAAGCCGACCAAAGCGCGACCGAGTCGATCAAGGCGGGATTGGCCTCTTGCACCGGACTATCAGTGCTGTTGATCGATGCTTGCCGGTCAGTTGGCGTGCCTGCCCGTTTCGTGGGAACTCCGCTGTGGACCGACAACAGCGGCAATCACTCGTGGGTGGAGATTTGGGACCACGGCTGGCATTTTACGGGGGCCGCCGAGCCGACCGGCGACAAGTTGGACGAAGCCTGGTTTGTGAATCGAGCTTCGACGGCCAAGCGCGACGACGCGCGGAACGCGATCTATGCCGTCAGCTTTCGCAAAACGCCCCTCGCATTTCCCTTTGTCTGGGATCCCGACATTAAATATGTCTCGGCCGTCAATGTGACCGATCGCTATGTCGGCCGCGGCAAGAAGCCCCCCGAGGGAATGATCGAGGTCGCGTTCAAAACGGTCGATGCGCAGGGGCGGCGGCAAGCCACGCCGCTCAAAATCATCGACGACGCCGGACACGTGGCGTTCGCCGGGACGACCAACGATGAACGGTTCGACGCGAACGATCATCTTTCGACCTATTTGCTGCCGGGGCAGCGCTATCAGGTCGAACTCGGCAGCGGGACCGCCAAGCGGAACGAAACCTTCAAGCCCGAGCGCCGCGATGGACCTTATACGTGGACCGTTGACGCGCCGGCGAAAGGGTCAAAATAGTCACGTGAAATAATCGCAGGCGCGCCGCGCGAATCCGCCTCATTCAACTCGCCGCGCTTGGCGATTCGGCCGCGGCGGCTGGACCGGCTGTTGAAATGTTCAACAGGCGGCTATGCGGTCCGGTGTTCTTCAAGGCCGAGTTCTGCGCGCATCAGATCGCGAATTTTGAATTTTTGAATTTTTCCGGTCACGGTTTGCGGAAACGCTTCGACAAACTTCACATAGCGCGGGATTTTGAAATGGGCGAGCTTCGCGCGGCAGTAGGCCTGCACTTCTTCGCAGGTGAGCCGCGCCCCCGGCTTTAATTTGACCCAGGCGCATAGTTCTTCGACATATTTCGGATCCGGCACGCCGACCACGGCCGCCTGTTCGATCGCCGGATGGGTGAACAAGAACTCTTCGATTTCGCGCGGATAGATATTCTCGCCCCCGCGAATGACCATGTCCTTGATCCGCCCGGTGATTTTGAAATAGCCGGTCGGCAAGCGGACGGCGATGTCGCCCGTATGGAGCCAGCCTGCGGGATCGATCGCCTTGGCTGTCGCCGCCGGATCGTGATAGTAGCCGAGCATCACGCCATGCCCGCGGCAGCAAAACTCGCCCGGCTCGCTGTCGCCGAGTTCCACGCCGGTGGCCGGATCGACGATTTTTACTTCCCAGCCAGGCAAAGGCCGGCCGACGGTCTCCACGCGCAGCTCGATGGGATCGTCGGCGCGGGTTTGGGTCACAACCGGCGACGCTTCAGTTTGGCCGTACGCGATCGTCATTTCGCGGGCGCCCATTTCGTCAATCACGCGGCGCATGATCTCAATCGGACAAGGGCTGCCGGACATGATCCCGGTCCGGAGCGACGTCAAATCGCGGCCGGCGAAGCTCGGGTCTTGCAGCATGGCAATGAACATCGTCGGGACGCCATACACGGCGGTCGCCCGCTCCGACTCGATCGCCGAAAGGGTATCGGCCGCGTTGAAGGACTCAGCAGGAATGATCATCGCCGAGCCAAAGACGACCGTGCTGAGCGTACCGAGGACGCAGCCAAAGCAATGATAGAACGGCACCGGAATACAGAGCCGGTCGGCCGCGGTGAATCCTTGGCACGCGCCGATGTAATAGGCGTTGTTCAACAAATTGCGGTGGCTGAGAGTCGCCGCTTTGGGAAACCCCGTCGTGCCCGACGTATATTGCACATTGATCGGCTGATCGCATCGGAGCGTCGCGGCAATCTCTTCGATCTGTTGCGGATCGACGGATTCGGCGCGGGCCAGCAATTGTGGCCAAGCGAGCGCGCCCGGAAGCGCGCTGCCTTTCAGCGTCACAATGGTGCGCAATTTGGGAAATCGCTCGGCTTGCAGTTCGCCCGCCGCGCAGCGACCGAGTTCGGGGCAGACCTCCTGCAACATCGCGTGATAGTCGGAAGACTTGAAACGATCGACCAAGAACAGGGCGACGGCATCGCTCTGTTTGAGGACGTATTGGAGTTCGTGCGGCCGATAGGCCGGGTTGATGGTCACGAGCACCGCCCCGATGCGGGCGGTGGCGAATTGCAGCACGACCCATTCCGGCACATTCGTCGCCCAGAGCGCGACATGCTCGCCCGGCCGGATGCCCAGCGCCAACAAGCCGCGCGCCGCGCGCTCGACCTCCTCGGCAAAGCGCGTCCAACTCCAGCGCAAGGAAAGCTGCGGAAAGACCACCGCCTCGGCTGCTTGCCGCCGCGCAGCCGTCGCGCGGAGCACCGCCCCAATGGTCAGGCCATCAACCGGAGCTGGCAAGGATGGATTCATGATCCGCTCGGGGTGAGCAAGGGCCGGCCGAAAACTTGGTTCCGGCAGCGTGCGGGAAGGACCAGTCTCTGCTTTCATTCTTCACTCTCGCAAGGGCTCCGCCAAGTAGACTGCCAGCGGAATAAAGAGAATTGCCGGACACCAGACCGCCAGCGCCGGCCCCAGATACAGATTGGTGCCTAAATACTGGCACGCCATCACCACCAGCATGAAGCCAATCACCACCCCCAGGCACATGCCCACCGCTAGAAACATGTTGCGCGTTTCTCGGGTCAACAGGAGCGGCAGCCCCAAGAAGAGCAACGTCATGTCGAGTACCGGCTGAAGCAGCCGCGCATGCACGGCCACGCGCACATCCGCGCCGAAATCGAGGCTCGGATTGTGCAAGCCGCCGATCAGTTGCCAAGTGGACGAATACTGCCGCCAGGTGTCGGCGTTGGTCAATTGCTCGAAAGTCACTTCGCTGGCGACGAAGCATTCGTCGGGCTTCAGCCAGTCATAATCGCGCGGCGTGAGAATCACCGGCTCCTGATCGGATGGATCGAGCTTGAGCGACTCTTTTTTGGCCAGATCGCGCGGCTGTTTCATGCCGCGCAACAAATAACCGCTCGGATGGCCGTCGTGGGCCGGCATATAGACGGCCGACTCGGCCAGCAATTGCCCCCCATACACGGCCAGACTCGGCGACTGGATCAACAGCGAAGGGTTCGTGATCCGGGCTTCCTTGGCGAACGTCTGATCGCCGCGGAAGAGAATGTTCGTGGCGCCATCGAATCGCGGGGTGAGTTTCTTCGCCGTTTCGCCCCCCAGATCGTGAACGTCGCGGCTGCACCGATCGCGAAAGGCGGGAATCACCACCTCGCGATTCAGCAAGGCCAAGAACGTGATCCCCCCGACCGCAATCACCAGCGGCCGCACGATGCGCGACTTGGGAACGCCGGCCGCCATCAGCGCGGTCATTTCGTTGTTGCGCTGAAACCAAGCGAGCGTGAACATGCTCGACACGAGCGTGAGAATCGAACTGGTGGCGTCGAAAAACGCCAGCGTCCGATAGAGATAGTATTCGCTCAGGGCCGCGAACAACGAGCCATGTTTCGCCGAAAACGTGACAAAATCCTCCAGATTCGAAAAGGCATCGATCACGATGTACAAGCCCGTGAAGCTGCAAAAACAAATCGCGAAGACTTGAAAGAACTGCGTCAGCAGATAGCGGTCGATGATCGGCAGGCGCACGAGAGACTCCGTTCAAGCGCGAGACAAGCAATCCTGGATGGCGTGGGCTAAAAGCTCGATGCCGCGGCGAATGTTGGCCGGCGACTGGACTCCGAAGCTGAGGCGGATGGTGTTGTCGCGCGGCGGTTCGCCCGCCGCGGCATAGCACAATCGGCCCGGCACATAGAGCACGCCGCGTTCCATCGCGCGGGCCAAAAGGGGGCCTTGTTGGCCGGCGTCCAAGCCCTCCGGCAGGCGCAGCCAGACATACAAACCGCCGTGCGGAACATCCCACGCGGCGCCGGCGATCGGCCGCATGAATTCATCCAATGCGGCGAGCATCGCTTGCAGCTTCTGCCGATAAACGGTCCGCAACTTTTCGACGTGCGGTCGAAACAATCCTAGCTCGAGTACCTTGGCCATCAGCGCCTGGCTGAAATGGGGCGAACCGAAGTCGAGGTTCCCCTTCAACTCGCAAACCGGCTTCACCAGCGACGGCGGCAAAATTCCCCAGCCAACTCGAATTCCCGGCGAAAACGACTTGGAAAACGTCCCCGTCGTAATGACCGTCGCGCCGTCCGGATCGAGCGCGCGGAGGCTCGGAAGGTCCTCTCCGTCATAGCGCAATTCCCGATAAGCCGCGTCCTCGATCACGTAGAGCGGGCGTCCCAACTCATGCGACCAGCGCCGCGCCAACTCGACAATCTCGTGCCGCCGAGGCAACGACAGTGTCGCGCTGCTCGGGTTCTCAAAATCATTGTTCAGATAGATCGCCTTGACCCGCGCGGTCTCGCCCGCCTGCTGCAACTGCCGCCAGCGGGCCTCGAGCGCGGCGGGAATCATCCCTTCGCTATCGACCGCCACGCCGATCGGCTGCGCGCCAAGATTCGCCAACACGCCCAGATAAACGAAATAGCACGGCGCCCCGCACAGCACGATCTCGCCCGGATTGAGCAAGACTTCGCTGACCAAATTCAGCATCTGATTGCTGCCTGCCGTCAGCAAGACTTGCTCAATCGACAAGCCGCGCTCCGAGTCAGGCTGCCGATCCGCCGTTCGCAGCATCTCGAGCAAGTGCTGCCGCAAGGGCGGATAGCCGGGCGTCGGTCCATATTGCAGCGCTACCCGAGCCAGAACCGGATCGGCCAGCACCCCCTCAAGCGCTGCGGCCGTCGCCTCCGCCGGCAGCGATCCTTGATCGACAAACCCGGCCGCGAGCGAAATCAGCTGCGGCTGCGCCAACGCCAAATGCATTAGCTCGCTAATCGGCTGTCCGCCGGCCGCTTGAGCGCGGACGCTAAACTTCTCGGGAGTACGAATCTCGGCGGACATGGACCTCATGGCAAAAAAAGAAACCGGGCGCTACGGCGCGGCATTGCGGGCGGCAACAGGTCTAAACGGCAGGGGGAACCGATCATCCCGCGAGCGGCGGCCGACAGCGCGCCGCGCTCGGGCCTGGAGTCCGCCGCCGCAGGATATTGTAACTCTTTATCCCGCGTCAAGATCGGTCAAACGGCGCAGCCCAGCGCCCCCCATCGAGTTTCACGCGGCGCGCACGCTCCTGGGCGAGTTTCTCACGGCAATCCCCTATGACAAAAAGGCCGGAATAACTCCGCAGTGCGGCAGCGATTTTAAGACGGCATCATAAGGGCCGGTTATACCGGCCGCCTAGTCGCCCCAGCTTGCCGATTTTGCGCGAAAGTGTTTGACTTTCATTTCCAGCCGTAATTATAGTGAAGGTATCAATCTCAGCGCGTTTTTTCTGACTGGGAGCTTCCCGTTTCCAGCCGACGGGCTGGCTAAAAACAGACACCCCATACGGGCCTTGGCCGCCGTTCGAGCCGTGGTTGCGCGAGCGAGGCCCAGATCGCCGGATATCTTCTCAGGAGTGGATCGGATGAATCTGCTTGGAAAAATTTTCGTTTTTGCCACGATGGTCATGAGCCTGTTGTTCATGGCGGGCGCCGTCATGGTCTATGGCACCCATCGAAATTGGAAAGATGAAATCTTTCGGACCGAAGCTCGAGGCAATCTCGGCAAGGGCTGGAAGTCCAAAGTCGAGGACGCCAAGAAAGAGAACGAGAAACTGACCACGGAAAAGGACGAGCTCCAGAAGACGCTCGACACCGAAAAGGCCGCCACCCGTCAAACGCTGGCCAAGCTGCAAACGGCGCTGCAAGAAAAAACGACCGAACTGGCGTCGGCGACGACCGATCGCGACAAGCTGTCGGAAGAAAAGCGAGCCTTGACGGAATTGCTGGCCGTCGCCCAACAGTCGCTCAAGGGAGTGACGGACGAAGTCAACACGCTCCGCAATCAAATCCGCACGGTGCAGCAAGAGAGCGACACCAAGGCCAAGCAAGTGGTCGAGTCGACGGAAAAGAACAATCAATTGACCGGCGATCTGACCCGCGAAAAAGAGCGGAGCGGCCAACTCGTCGAACAATTGGCCACCGCAAAACTGCTGCTGGGCAAGGTCGGCATGACCCTCAGCACGCCGCTTGATCTGGAACCGCCCAAGGTTGACGGGGTCGTCCTGGCGATCGGCGGCGCCCAGAACAATTCGCTCGAAATCTCGCTCGGCTCCGACGACGGCCTCCGCGTCGGCCACACGATTGATGTCTATCGCAACGGCAAGTATCTCGGCCGTGCGCAAATCGTTCAGATCAAGTCGGACCGCGCGGTGGCGACGGTCGATTCCAAAATTCTTCAAGGACCGATTCAGAAAGGCGACCGTGTCACTACCCGACTCAAAGCTTGATGATGCGCCCGTCCAAAAGCAAAAGGCCAACGTCTACACGATGATGTTGATCGTCTCCTTTTTGGCGCTGGTCGTCGGCTGCATTTTCCTTTATTTGGAAATGAAGACGTACGACATGAAGATCCGCCCGGGCGTGGTTCAACTCGCTCCCGCCGCCGGCCAAGGGACGATTTTCGCCGCGGACCGTGCGGCCCCTCAGGGTCTGTGCGCTTAGCCGTTCTGCCTGTGCGCTGAGCCTTTCGGCTGCGTGGGCGGCGCTTCGGCTGTGCGGTTAGCCTTTCACCTGCGTGCCCGGCGCTTCGGCGGCGCGGTTAGTGATTCAACCACGCGCGGCGCATGGCCGCGGTCCTTTTTGGCTGGCCAGACGCTGGTCGAGTTGGCAGCCCTCGCGAGCCATCGTCTCGCTGGTCAACCGATCCGTTCTTTTCCGAGATACGGTTGCAAGACTTTCGGTACGCGGATGGAGCCGTCGGCTTGTTGGTGATTTTCGAGCACGGCAATGATGGCGCGGCTGATGGCGACGGCGGTCCCATTGAGCGTGTGGACGAAGTGGGTGCCCTTCTCTTGCTTGTGGCGATAGCGGATCGCCAGTCGCCGCGCCTGATAGTCGGTGCAATTGCTCGTGCTTGTCACCTCGCCATATTCGCCGGCTGCGCCGCGGCCCGGCATCCAAGCCTCAAGGTCGAATTTGCGATAGGCCGGCCCCCCCAAGTCGCCGGTCGCCGTATCGACGACCCGGTATGGAATCTCCAAGCCGTCAAAAATTCGGCCTTCGAGCCCGCAAAAATAGTCGAGCATCTTTTCGCTCTCGTCGGGCAAGGTGAACGCGAACATTTCGACCTTGGTGAATTGATGGACCCGATAGAGCCCGCGGCTCGCTCGGCCATGGGCGCCGGCTTCGGTCCGATAACAATGGCTGATTCCGCACAGTTTGATCGGCAGCGCTTCGGCGTCGAGGATCGTGTCGGCGAGCAGCCCGCCGAGCGTGATTTCGGCTGTCGCGACCAAACTCAGATCGCTGTCGGCAATGCTATAAATCTGGGTTTCGGGACCGCGCGGGATAAACCCGATGCCTTGCAGAATCTTGTTTTGGGCCAGGTCCGGCGTGATCGTCGGCGTGAAGCCTTCGGCGATCAGAAGGTTGATCGCATACTGCTGGAGGGCCAACTCCAACAGGACCGCATCGTTTTTCAAGAAGTAAAATCCGTGCCCGGTGACCTTCGAACCCCCTTCGAAGTCGAACAGGTTGAGCCGTTCGCCGAGCACGACGTGGTCGAGCGGTTTGAAATCGAACCGGCGCGGCTCGTGCTGGCCATAGCGGAGGGTCGGATTGGCCGAATCGTCGGCGCCGATCGGCGCTTGCGGGTGCGACAGGTTAGGAACTAGCCGCAGCAGGTTTTCCGATTCCGCGGCCAGCGCGTCGAACTCGGCTTGGGCGGCGGTCGTTTGTTCGCGGAGCTGGCGCCCTTCTTCTTTGCGCAGTTCGCGTTCGGCGGCGTCTTGCGCCTTGCCGATCGACTTGCTAACCTCGTTGGCGCGGCGATTCAGATCGTCGACTTCGATCTGCTGTTGTTTGCGCCGCGTTTCGAGCGCGACGAATTGATCGAGATCGACCTTCGCGCCGCGATGGACGCAGTTCTGCTTGACCAGATCGATGTTTTCCAGAACGAATTTGCGATCGAGCATGGTGTCCCAGAGAAAAAGCCAGGAGAGAAGCAGGCGAATGTTCCGCGGTAGACAAAAAACTCCGCCTTGCGGATCAGGTCGGTTTGATGGCCGCCAATTCTTGCCACAGCCACGCGCTCGATTTGATTCCGCGGTGGAAGTCCGCCAGCGAAAACTTCTCGTTCGGGCTATGCGTATTGTCGTCGTCGAGCCCCCAGCCCAAGAGAAGCGTATCAACGTCCAACTCTTCATGAAACGTACGGACGACCGGAATCGATCCCCCCTCGCGCATGAAGACCGGCTTCTTGCCGAAGCCGTGCTCGATCGCGCGGCTCGCCGCGGCAATGTACGGGCTCTCCAGCGGGACGACAACGCCCGGCGAACCGCCAAATTCGAGCAACTTCCACGTTACGCCTGCCGGGCAGCGCTCGCGAATGAACTTCTTTAAGGCCGCTGTGATCTTCTTCGGCTGCTGATCGGGCACCAGCCGGAAGCTGAATTTGGCCGAGGCTTGAGCCGGCAAGATCGTTTTGGGCCCTTCGCCTTGAAAGCCGCTGGTCAGGCCGTTGATGTCGCACGTCGGCCGCGCCCAACGCCGCTCGAGCGTCGAGAAGCCTTGCTCGCCGCTCAGCCCTTTCACGCCAAGCTGTTTCATGAACGCGCGTTCGTGAAAAGGAAGCTTCGCGAAGTTGTCGCGCTCGCGCTTCGTCAACTTGATCACGTCGTCGTAAAAGCCGGGGAGCGTGACGCGGCCTTTCGCGTCGCGCAGCGCCGCCAGAATCTGGCAGAGCGCGTTGGCCGGATTCGTCACGCCGCCGCCGAACGTGCCGGAGTGCAAGTCCTGATTCGGACCTGTCAGTTGCAGCTCATAATAGCACAGCCCGCGCAAGCCATAGGTGATTGCCGGCTTGTTCGGCGCAAACTGGCTGCAATCGCTGATCACGACAACATCGCAGGCCAGCCGCGATTTGTTTTTGTGAATGAACGGATCGAGATTGTCGCTGCCGACTTCTTCTTCGCCTTCGATGAGATACTTCAACTGGATCGGCAGCTTGCCGGACGTTTTCAGATAGGCCTCGGCGCTCTTGATGTGGGTCAGCATCTGGCCTTTGTCGTCGGTCGCGCCGCGCGCGTACAAATTGCCAGCGCGGCGGGTCGGCTCGAACGGCGGCGAGATCCACTGGTCGAGCGGGTCGGGGGGCTGCACGTCATAATGCCCATAGACCAGCACGGTGGGCGCGCCGGCGACCGGCGGCGACTCGGCGTATACCAAAGGGTGGCCGGCCGTTTCGATCAACTCGGTCGTCAAACCGAGCCCGTCGAATTGGCCCTTCACCCATTCCGCGGCTCGGCGGACCGCCGGCCGGCGCGTGCGATCGGCCGAAACGCTGTCAATGCGGAGCAATTCGCAGAGGTCTTCCTCAAATTGGGCCGCGTGCTGGACAAGATATTCATTGAGCGTGTTCATGCGGTACAATATACTGATTGACCGGAGAAATGGCCATTCCCGCGCAACCGCATCTCCGCCGCGGAAATTAGCCGCGGCAGCGCGAAGGGGCGTTTTTCCGACTTCCCATTCCTTGCTGACGAAGGTGGCCCGACGATGTCTGCTGAAGAAATGGAAGAGACCGTGGCCGTGGTTCCGGCGGTAGCCGAACCGGAGGATCAGACGCGGCGCAAGCCCAAGCGGCAGCCTCCTTATCACGTGCTGCTCTGGAACGACGACGACCACACCTATCAATATGTAATCGCGATGCTGCAAAAGCTGTTTGGCTATCCACAGGAAAAAGGATTCGCCCTGGCGAAAGAAGTCGACCAAAAGGGGAAGGTCGTCTTGCTGACGACGACGCGCGAGCACGCGGAACTCAAGCGCGACCAAATCCATGCGTTTGGCAAAGATGACGCCATCGCAGCTTGCAAAGGGGCGATGAGCTCGACCATCGAGCCGGCGGAATAAACCGCTCCCCTCGAGGTCGATGCGAGTCGTAACCGACCGCCGCCCCTCTTGCAGATTGGCAGCCGCTTGAGACCCAAGCGGCATTCGCCGCCATCAAGTCTTACGCCGCTGAAAGCGGCCAAGTCGTAAGCGGCCAAGTCTCACGCCGCTATAAGCGGGGCTGTGCTGCGCACCGTAATTTTCTTGCGAACGATCAATCCGGCAACTGTTCCGGCTCGCCGCCGGCGCGGCTGCAGATCGCTTGCCAAACGATCGGGTCGATGCTGTCGGAAATGAATCGCGTGTTCGAGTCCGCACATGAGACGTTCACCCCGCCGGTATGGGCGGAACGGGCGGTGGCAAAAGCGCGCGTCGTTTGCACCTGCGAGCATTTTAGCTTGGCCGGGTTGATGATGCTCGGATCGCAGATCGGAATCTGATCTGGCACCAAGCTATTGGGCGGGTTTTGCGCCGTGAAGCCGGTGCAGCCCATCGCTCCGCACGTCCAAGCGCCGCGACCGTCGAGCGGGCTTTCGTAACCCAAGACTTCGCTGATCATGATCGTCTTCGAGGGGCCGTCTTTAACCGAGGCGACCGAAACCCCCTTGTTGTGGCCGAGCTTGGCTCCGGCCCGGGCGAAAGCCGGATCGCTCTTGGTCGATGTCGTCGGAGATAACGTCACATGCTCGAACACGCCGCGCTTCTGCGTATCGGAAACGGTCGTCGTGTTGTAGTAAGGCGTGCTGCGAGCGGAAGTGTCTGA